>NZ_CP056775.1:300000-600000 GCF_016894445.1 Dyadobacter sandarakinus | reverse complement strand
AGTACGGTACTTTTTTGTGATCGGAACACCTGCGGACTATGCATCAGGCAACTACACGGTCAATTTTCGTCTGAAAGCAGGCAATGAACAGGTTATTACGCCCGTGAATATCCTGATTGAGGAAGTCAGGAAGGTCGATCTTTTCATTGTGTCCCAACCCGAATTTGTTCGTGAAGGAGATACGCTCCGGGTGGAGTATATGATCCAGAATTCGGGAAACAAAAAGGAGAAGTTTGCCCTGAAAACAAACCGCGGAAAAGTAGATCACGTGGCCGACAGCCTCACACTGGAACCCAACAGTCGGCTGAATGTAACTGTGTCCCAGGTTGTCCCCTTTACCGACAACAATGCCTGGCAAAGCTCCTCCGATTTGAGCGTCAGCATACCGGAATATGCATCCAATATTTACCAGGTCGTGAGCATTCCCGTATTTTCTTCCAGGGTAAAAAAGATTGATCCCTACTTTCGTTTTCCAATCGAGATCGGGGGTGGATATCTCACCTACCGCTATGGGGAGCGGGTGATGACCGCCTACCAGTATTCCGCCACGGGCAGGGGCTACCTGGACCAGAAAGAAAAGCACTTTGCCGACTTCATTATCCGCGGTCCCAATCAGTTCGTTTTTCCGGCTGTGGGCAGCTATGACCAGTATTCGCTGGACTATGTTTACAACAAAAAAACCTCCGTTTCGGTGGGCGACTATGTGCTGCAGCTGAACAACCTGATGGAATTCGGACGGTTCGGACGCGGCGTGAAACTGGACCAGCAATTCCGCAGGATAGGCTACACTGCATTTTACCAGAAAGCACGTTTTTATCTCAATCAAAAAGATTCCTACGGCGGCAAATTCCTTTTCAAGTTCGGAGAAGCTTCCCATGTGGGCGTGCATTACATGTCTAAAAACGTGATGTACCGGGGCAAGGAGTTCTGGTCTAATTTGACCGGCATTTCGGCTGCGATACGCACGAAAGACTTCCAGCTGGAAACCGAGCTGGCACATGGAAAAGCGCAGGGAAAAGCTGACTACGGGGCATTTACGCGATTGCAGGTCGTAAAAAAATGGTTTAGCCTGGCGAGCAATGTTATTTATGCAGGCAAAAACTTTTATGGGTTTTACAACAACAGTCTGCTGATCAGTAACAACATCGGATTCAATATCACTTCCAAAATTACGCTTGGACTGAGCAGCAATTTTTCAAATATCAATCCAAGCCTTGACGCTAATCTGTACAGCGTGTCTCCGCGCGAAAAAAGCTACATGGCATTTGCGTCGTACCAGCCCAATAAGAAAAACAGGGTTTTTGTTTTTTATTCAACCCAGGAAAGAGAAGACCGGCAACGGCCAGCGCAGTTTCATTACTCGGAAAACTTCGGGAACATATCCTATAACTATAATGCGGATAAGTTCAGCCTTTTTTACCAGGGCAGATACGGCTTTGCACAAAACCTGCTCGTTGCAGACAATACCGGCAAAAAAGAATCATTTTCCAACCTCGTACAACCCACTTTCAGGGTACTTCCCTGGGCCTGGCTAGGCGGCTACCTGGAACACCAGCATACCAGTAAGTTCTCGGCAGCAGACATCGTCGAAAACCTGTTTTTCTACGGGGGAAATGCACGCATCAATATCAAGCAGAATTTATATGCGAGCGTCTTGTACCGCAACAATTACGCGCCCGATGAATTATATGAAAGAAGAAGTTACCTCGATGTTTCCGTGCTGCTGGATTTGAAAAGGCACCGGTTTACGCTCACCGGCGGTCGATCCTATGTTCCCAACATTCAGAACCGGAACCAGAATACCTTATTTCTGTCACTGAAATATGCATTGAAGCTGAACGTGCCGCTTTCCAGAAAAAGGAACACAGGTACATTGAAGGGAAAACTCACAGGCGAAGGATTTTCCAGACAAGGTAACCTGATACAGCTGGGAAGCCATAAATTCCTGACGGACAGCACGGGGATGTTTTCCTTCCAGAGCATCACGCCCGACCGGTATTACCTGAGTATTTCACAGAATGACTCCCGGAACGAGGGCGTGGTGCCGGCGGTGAAAATGCCCATGTTTATCGATGTGAAAGCTGATAGTGTACAGGTGATTGAAATACCATTTACGCGTACGGGAAGCATTACCGGACAGGTAGATTTCGCAAAAAGCAATCAGGGCGGATTGTCCTCAGTTTTGAATGAAAAACCACCGGTACTTGTGAAACTGTACAACGAAACGTCCAGCTTTCTGACCGAACTGAATGAGAAGGGAGAGTTTTCGTTCAAAGAAATGAAACCGGGCAACTGGCATATCACTGCCTTCATTCCGGGCAGTCAGGACCGGTATTTGGTGGAAGACGGAAACCGGGACGTGGATGTACAAACGGACAAAACAATGCGCGTGACGTTCCGCGTGAGGCCCAATGAAAAACGCATTCATTTTTCCGGCAAAAGCTTTGAGGTATCGATCAAGAAATGAGATATGCGCCCTACATATGGCTGGTAATGCTGAGCTCCGCTGCTTTCGGACAATCGAGCGCGAGTACCAATGTGAGTATTACCATGCCCTCGGTAGCACTGATTGACCTGCTTCCTGCCGGCTCCACCAACATCACCCTGAAAATGGCCGCACCCGCCGAGGCAGGCGTGGCAACCGGTACGGGCACGGGCAACAACTCGGTCTGGCTTGTTTTTACATCGGCAGTAACGTCCGGCGGCTCGCGGAGCATCAAAGGTGATGTGGTAGGAACCATACCTGCCGGGTTGCGGCTCCGGCTGGACGTCGCGCCGTACACAGGCGCCGGCGTGGGTTTTACGGGCGGGTTCAGCTACGTGACCAGCAACAAGTACCTCACCAGCACGTCCACCAGCTTTATCGACAACATCAAGGGCGCTTACACAGGCAATACCTACGGTTCGAGCGGGTTCAGGCTTACTTATTCCCTTGAAATACAAAATTACGCGAGCATCCGGAGCGGTACAACCACGCTCACTGTTCGCTATACCATGGCTGATAACTGATGAAAACGCTTAGATTTATATGGCTGCTGCTGCTGTCGGGCGCCGCCTGCTCACAAAGTGTGACTATATCCAACAGCTCAGGATCGACCTGGTCTGTCGCAACCCTTTCATCCACCATTACCAGCGCGGGCAAAAACTACGAACATGTGGAAACCAGCGCAGCGTCGCACTCTTTGTTTAAAGTCAACGCATTGCTGGGCTGGACGATAAGCGTGCAGCAAACCGCCACTGCCACCTGGGATCCGTCCCTCAAACTGTTCGTCAGGCGCACCGGAGATGGTACCGGCGGGGCCATCATCAACGGCGGAACCACCTACATACAGGTGAGCAGCACTACCCAATCGTTTTTCGGCGGACTGCTCGGCCTGAGCTTTGCACGAGATAATGTGCCGGTACAGTACAAAATAGAGGGACTTTCGGTAACCCTCCCGGTCAAGACCTACTCTACGACGATTCTCTACACGGTATCGGGATTGTAGCAGTCCCCGCTACCATGCTCCCGGTCATTTGCCGAAAATATCCTCCCAGCGATAGTAATGAAAAACCTTTCCCTCGGACATGGCCACAAACAAACCCTTTTTGAAGGTCGCATTCAGGGGTAGGTTCGTCACTTCGGAGCCGTCGCTCTGGTTGGCGGTAACCGTTACAACTTTCACGAACGTGTGGGCATGGGGATCACCTTTGCTACCCTCGCGGGTAAAAATGCGGAACTTGTCAGCGCCCTGATCGGACACGAGGATGTATCCGGTAAGCGGGCCCGTTTTGTAGATTGAAATCCCTTCATTGTCTTCTGTAAAGCCGGTATTCGGGATTAGGGCCAGCTCACGGCTGCTGCTGTCGGGATCAGCCAGGTACTTGCGTACGCCCACCTGCTCGTCGGAGTAGTAGATGTAGCCGGCTTCATTGTCCACCGCGATCGATTCTATTTCTTTCTTGCCGCTGTATTTGCCGAACTTCCGCACTACTTCTCCGGCTACCTGCCCGTGACCATCGTCTTTGAGCCTGTATTGCCAGAGGTAGCCTTCCGCAGGGCCGGTTTTACGTCCTACGATTGCGAAAATGGCTTTGTCGCCCGGACGGGTATAGAGGGATATGCCCATCGGCGCCTGAGCGGTATCTCCTTTGAAAACTTCAATGCCTCCATTGTCAATCGCCTTCATATCGGGCAGGCTGAAAATGCGGATCTTATTGGCCTCGCGCTCGGTGAGCACGGCAATATCGACGAGCTTGCCACCCAGTTTCAGCCCATAGGCCACATCCACATTATTGGGTCTTTTGAGATCGCGGATGACCTTGTCGGCGATGATCTTTCCGTCCAGATCAAAAACATACAGCGCGCCGTCTTCATTCTTGTCGGTACCCAGCACCAGACTTTTGGCCGGGTCATCGGGATTAATCCAGATGGCGGGATCATCCGTATCGTGCTTTACAGAGTCGGTGATGATGACGGGCTTCACCACCGCGGCAGTGTCCTGAGCCGTAGCGGTTTGCTGATTTTTGTTCTGGTTACATGCAGAAAGTACCAGCGCACTGAGCGCCGGTACCAGGATATACTTAAAGTTCATTACAGTTGTACGGTATGCTATTTTGTCAAATCGAATTTCAGGCCCAGGTTGAAGCGGGGGCGGTAGTACTCTGCCTGCACGGTACGGGCCGGGATGCTCTGGTAGTAGCGCAGCGGCTGGTTGGTGAGGTTGTTGGCTTCCGCAAAAACACGAACCGTTTTGGTGATCCGGTACGCTGCATTGGCATCCAGGAAGAACTGTTTGTCGTAATAAATATCATCAAAATCACTCCCCCCGAGCGCATCCAGGTAAGCTGCTGTATAATTGGCCGACAGTCTGGCCGAGAATTTCTTGTTTTCCCAGGATAGAGATGCATTGAACATGTGCGGAGCCGTACCGGGCAGGCTTACGTCCGTGCGCACGTCCCCGTCTTCGTTGTAAACACCTTTGGCAAAAGACTTTGTAAATGTATAATTGGTATAAATCCCGAAGTTGCGCAGGAAGCCCGGAAGAAAGTCGAGCTGGCGCTGAAATGCAATTTCAAAGCCGAACACATTCACGCTCTCACCGTTCCTTGACTGGTAAAAATCCCATCGCTCGCCCGCGGGAACCGGATTGGCAGCATTGGCGAAGTCGGCAGCAAAGTCGGCCGAGGTATATTGCTGGTTGCGATAGGTGTAAATAAAGTTTTTCAGGTTTTTATAAAAAACACCACCCGATACCAGACCTACGGATTCAAAATAATTTTCACCCATCACGTCAAAATTCCAGGAATAGGTCGCTTTCAGGTCGGGGTTTCCGGCGCGGATCTCCTTATCGCCCGGGATCGTGCTGATATAAGGTGCCAGTGCATAGTAATTGGGACGGGCAATGCCGGTTGTTGCAGCAGCACGCAGGATGAAGTTGTCGGTTGCATTGTACTTGAAGGTGACGCCTGGCAGCACGTTCAGGTAACTGTTGCTTACACTCCGCTGGCCTTCCAGCTCTTCCTCGTCCTGCACCACGTTGCCGGTATAGTCAATGGAAGTATTTTCGAGCCGGACGCCCAGGATCATCGTCAGTTTATCGGTAAAATCCTGATCCCAGCGCACATAGCCTGCCGCGATATTTTCCTTTGCATTGTAGTTCACCCCCAGAAACTCACTGGGCGCAGCCTCTTCCGAAAACAGGGACGAATTGCTGAGGTTAAGTCCTCCGAGGTACTGCTTGCTGGCAAAAACACCCGGTACCAGATGCGAGCCAGCCTGAAAGTTGCCGTCGTTCCAGGTTACCGTGGAGGTACTGCCCAGGTCAGCAATGTCATCTTCGTTCTGCGGCTCATAGGTGTAGAAAACGTTGTTACGATCTTTGGTTTTCAAGCGCAGCCTCCCTCCTGCCCGCATGCGTCCTTTCCGGTCGGCAATCACTGAGAACGGAAAACGTATATTTACCTTGGCGCCAACTTCCGTTTCTTTGGTAAAATCATGGTTCTCGCTGATCTCGTTCAATCCCAATCCAAGCGGGTCGGCACTGGCAGGTGTAAACAGTGGCGAACGTGAATCATCATTGTAAGTCAGCGCATTGCCACCCTTACGAAAATTGATGTAGCGTTCATTGGGCCTGTCTTCACTGGCACGCGAATAACTCACCGACCAGTCCAGGTCCACTTTCGGACCAAAAAGATGATCCCCTTTGAGGGAGTAGTTCTGCACGCGCTGATCTTCGAGGCGGCCGCCTTTGTTGCGGCTGTTATCGATCCCGCCTTTGGTTTGGCGGCCGATGCGGCCTTCGTACCCGGTAATGGCATTATCATCATTGTAGGTGGGTTCAATATTGTCAATGCGCATGCGGTAGCGGTTTTCACGGTCGTCGCGCCAGTTGTACATGGCATTGGCCGTAATTGTGCTGCTGGCATTGAGCCTGAAGTCGAATGCTGCCGATAGACTTCTTCTGATCCGCTGTACGTCGTACTTCCGGATGTCGGTCTCGTTGATGTACACGTTTCCGAAATCATCCTTGGCCCAGGTAGCTTCCACATCGTCGGAGCCGTAGGTATTGTTGTTGTAAGAACCGCTCAAAACCATCCCTATCGCATTCTTTGCAAACCTGTTGGCATACACAAACCCGCCGGTATACAGGGCCTTGCCGCGGATCGGGTTCAGTCCGCCCGACAGCGTTGCCGAGATACGCTGTCCGTTGGGTGCCGCCCGGGTCACCAGGTTCACCGATCCGCCGATCGCATCAGCATCCATGTCGGGCGTGAGCGTTTTGTTTACTTCAATGGTTGAAATCATATCGGACGGGATCAGGTCCATCTGTACCCGGCGGTTGTCGCCTTCGGCGGAGGGAATGCGGTCGCCGTTCATGGTGACGGAGTTCAGCTCGGGGGCCAGTCCGCGAACAATGATATTGCGCGCCTCTCCCTGGTCATTCTGCATGGTAATGCCGGGCACCCGTTTGAGTGCATCGCCGATGTTGGCATCCGGAAAGCGGCCTACCTGGTCGGAGGAGATGATATTGCTGATGTTTTCATTGTTACGCTGCTGGTTGAGCGCCCTGGCCTGACCTTTGAGCCTGTCGCCGAGCACAACCACTTCTTTCATATCGAGGCCTCCCTCGGCCATGATCACTTCCAGCCCTGCGTTTTTACCATTTACAACCGTAATCTCTGTTCCGTAGGGTACGTATCCGATGTAGGTAGCTTCCAGCCGGTAGGTACCCGCAGGCACATTGAGAAACTCGAATTTGCCGTGCACGTCGGAGACCGTGTACTGGTTACCGGGAGTAATTTTCAGCGTTGCGCCGGGAAGGGATAGCTTCTGGGCATCCATAATGCTTCCTGTGATCAGCCCTTTTTGCGCAAAGGCCGTACTGCCGGAAACAAGGAGTGATATAATGGTGAGCGTAGTAGTAAGAAAAATTCGGATCATACTGCCGTTTTAAGTGATCATCAAAGGTCAGGCAGGTATGTTAGGAAACTGTTAGCGCGAGATTATCAAATTGTTACGTCGTAGTTAGATTAACTTATTGTTAATATGTAAAAAAAAGAAAGTACAATTGATAATTTTGCAAAAGAATTAGATCGCCATTAAAAATGAAACATGAGAAGGAGATAACCCTTGAAACCGGAAGAGCCATAAAGATTATCATGGAGGGGAGCCCTGTACAGGAGCAGCAGGATTTGCAGATTGATCTGGACGTATTGATCAAAGACCCGAAAGACAAGACTTTTCACAGGCCGATCGAAAACACGCACCCGAAATACTGGAAGCTGAAAAGCATGGACGAACGCCAGTCGAAACTGATGCAGATCAAATACAGCGGCCTGCCCGACAAACAGATCAGAAAGGCGCTGAAAGAGTTTTTGCAGATGCTGCCCAATTAGCGTAAAACAAGGAAAGATTTCAAGCCCCGGACCGCTCAGGTGTTCCGGGGTTTCTTTTTGAAATGGGTATGCAGGACAGTCCTGCCGCATGCCTCCATCACCATACTGCTATGCTGGGCAAACAGTTGCTCTTGATGATGAGCTTGTTATGACTATTAGTACTAAGAATAATTCCAAATTTTACCGCAGACGGCACATTTCGACTTTCAGGTTTTGACACAGTCTGGCAAGCTGTGTATGTTTGGAGTTTAGCCAAGCGGCACCATGGAAAGGCGAAAAGCAGTACGAAAACATATTCAGCTAACCGAAATGCAGATTTCCCGTCTGCGACAGCTCAGTGATTTCGACGGCATCGATCCGGCTGAGCATGCCAAAAGAGCCATTGATACGTACCTGAAAAGCCAGCAGCCGGCTCCCCCACCCGATCACGACAAGATCCAGGCACAGGTCAGCGGCAGCACCGATGATCCCAACATCAGCGGCGCTTTCTGGGTTTCGGGAATCGTGAATCAATATGAATTTTCAGGACTCATCCTGCGTCACACCTCCAAGACCGCCATGGAGCGCGGCCGTATTTCGAAGCTGTCTATCTGGGACCCGGCCGTGCGCGAAGCTACCAACAACTTTATCGGTTCGTGCATTGTTAACTACGACCGCGGCTGGGACATCCGGCCCAGCCTGAGCGCGGAGCCGATCTTCCTTAAAGTGAAATCACTGATCGAGAGCTATATAGCCCGGTAGGTATGTTTTGATAAAACAAAGCAGCCTCATGGTCGTGTACACAAGGCTGCCCTGCAAAGCCTATGCTCTGGCAAGCTGAATGTTGGCAATAATCTTGATATTTTCCCCCAGGGCAAGTCCGCCGGTCTCGGTGAAAGAGTTGGTCGTCACACCAAATTCCTTCCGGTCAATGCTGCCAGTCACCTCAAATCCCACCTTTGTATTGCCATACAGGTCTTTCTCGGTGCCTCCATACTCTGCTTCCAGCGCTACGGGTTTTGTATTTCCCTTGATCGTGAGGTTACCCAGGAGTGCATACACATCCCCTTTTTTCTTTTTGAAGGAGGTCGAGACAAAGTGAAACTGCGGGTACTTTTCTGCTTCGAAAAAATCGGCAGCCTTCAAATGCTCGTCGCGTCCGGGCTGACCGGTATCCACGCTGTTAACATCGACGGTAAAATCAATCACTGCATCTTCAAGCTCGTCGCCATCGCTCACCGCCTTACCGGTAAATGATTTGAAAGATCCTGTGACGGTGGATATAACCAGGTGTTTTACTTTGAAGAGTACTTCGGAGTGGAGCGGGTCCACGTTCCAGGTAACTTGTGACATAATGCTGTAAGTTTTTTGTGATAAAAAATGCGGATACTTGCTGTGCAAAGGTACCCGCCAGCACTATGTAAAGTATAGTACTATCCCGAAGGATACCAGTATCCTTGGGGATAGTACTATACTTTTTTATCACAAAAAGCCTGCTGTGATCACCCTTTCAGTAGTCCGGGATTTTCACGCAGGTGCAATACGGCTTTGTAAGTCAAAACCTTCTCCATCCCGATCAGCACATTGGACCGGTGGCGGAGCAGGCGCAGGATCACGTCGAGCATGTACCGAAACCCGAACTTGTACGAACGCCCGAGAAAGTAAAGCACCGAATGCTGGTGACGGCTCTTGCCGATCGACCTCAGGTAGCGGTTTCCTTTGAGCGTCCCTTCCAGCTTGCAGTCAAACATCTGCCGGCTGAAAGTGGCACTCTGGTTGCCGTCTGTTACGGTGATGAAATACAAAACCGCTGGCACAGCCTTCACTTTTCCCGCGTGGTGACCGAGCTGCAATGCAAAAATAATATCCTCCGCTCCCCACGACTCCCCAAAACGGATACCGTGCCGCTCAATGATACATCGCTTGATCATCTTGCCCCAGGGGGGCGAAAATCCGAACCGCAGTGCATCTTCCAGGGCGGGATTTGCGGCAGCATCCTCCACCATTTTCTTGTACCGCAGGTGGCGGTGGGCTGGCTGGTGCGTATTGGCATACACGCTCATCGTCCCGAAATACACCACGTCCTCAGGATCGTCGGCATGGGCGAGCAGGATACTTTCAATGTCGGGCGGAAAGTAATCGTCGGCATCCGCAAAGATGATCCACTTTCCGGCAGCCACGTCCAGGCCCATGTTCCTGGCCTTGCCCGGTCCTTCGGGTTTGTTGTTGAATAAAACTTTTACCGGACGACCGAAAACGTGATTCTGCAGCGCCGTCAGGTGCTCCTCGTTACTGTTGTCATCCACGATGATAAGTTCGATCCCCTCCATTTGCGGGATCGATCCGAGCAGCTGGTGCAAAAGGTGATAGGAATTTTTGTGAGGTACAATGATCGAGTACTTCGGTGAGTAGTTAGTCATAAAGCAAGGATGTTTGATCAGGTTATTATGCGTATTGTGGAAAGAAAATGCAGCGGTCATGCGGAACCCGGGACGGTTGCGCGGCACTGTCAAAGAGAGGGGGGAGCATCTTTGACTGCAAAGTAAAATTGTCCCGGCATTCTACCCTAGCCGTTTAATCAACTGTGAGTGAAAGTGTGCATACGGCCCATGCAGCGCAGACTTTCCGATCAGGAATGCCTTTTGGTATATTTACAATATGAACAAGGGAACAAGCAAGGCAGGACGCACGCGGGATTTTATCATTGAAAAAACAGCCGACATTTTCAACAGGCAAGGATTTGCCGGCACTTCCCTCTCAGATCTGACAAAAGCCACCGGCCTCACCAAAGGCAGCATTTACGGCAACTTTGAGAATAAGGAAGAAGTGGCGCTGGCAGTATTCGAGTACAACCGGGTGCGCATTTACAAGTATATACAGGATGAAATGGCAGGGGCCGCCACCTTCCACGACAAGCTGATGGTGTACGGAAAGGTTTACCGACGTGTGATCGAAGCAACAGGAAACATGGGCGGCTGTCCCATCCTCAATACCGCTATCGAGGCCGACGACACCAATCCCCTGCTCAAACAAGGAGCTGCAAAGGCTGTGATATCCTGGCAGCAGGCGCTCATAAGCATCATCAACAGTGGCATGGGAGCAGGAGAATTCAGGCAGGATACCGCTGCCGCAGACCTCGCCATTTCCATCATCGCACTCATCGAAGGTGCCGTCATGATCGCGAAAGTTACCGATGATCTTTCCCGCATGGACCAGGTGCTGGGCACCGTCGAGCGGCTCATTGCAGGCATCCGTGCCTGAGGATGTTAAATGATGTTAAATAAGCAGCTTACAGGAAGTATAATGGCTTGGTCAGCCGCATTAAATACTACCTTCAATCCACCTCAACCTGGCTGCTTATGTTACAGAATTACCTGCGCGTTGCCGCCCGCAACCTCCGGCTTTACCTTTCCAATACGATCCTTAACATGCTCGGCCTTGGCCTTGGCATAGCCGGGGCGATGCTGATTTTTCTCTTTTTAAGGTATCACATCAGTACCGACAGGCACCAGCCCGCCGCCGACCAGCTGTACCGCGTAGTACTGGACCTTCACCTGGACGAAGGCATGGAGCACGAACCCGGTTCTGCGTATGCAATGGCCAGCGCCCTATCCAAAGACTATTCGGGTGTGGAGAAGGCAGGATTTGTCCGCAGGCTGCCGGTAGTCACCCTGTCGTCCGGAAGCGGCGTAGCCACAAGGCGGTTTATGGAAAAGGAAAATGTTGCCTATGCCGATGCCGGCTACATGGAATTATTTGCGTTCCGATGGCTGGGCCACCATGCGGCGGCTTCTATGGAGGAACCCTTTACCGTCGTGGTCAGCCGTAAGCTGGCGATGAAACACTTCGGCACTGTAGAGGTAGCGGGGCGCATACTGCGCCTGGACAATGCCCACGACCTGAAAATTACGGGCGTGCTGGCCGACGAATCCAGACCTACCGACTTTGCATTTGATGCGTATATTTCGCTTCCTACCCTCAAAATTACAGAGCCCACCACCTGGACCACCGACTTCTCATGGATCAGCAGCCGTAATTTTACGTTTGTAAAACTAAGGCCCGGCACCGCGCCCGGCATCGTAGAGCGGCTGATTGCCCGCAATGGTAAAAAGTATTATGGCGAGCATGCCGATAAATATTACCACCACCACCTTCAGCCTTTATCCGATATCCATTTCAACGAAAACTACGGCGGCAAAATCCGGCGATCCATGTTGTGGATACTGGGGGGCGTAGGTGGATTCCTGCTGGTGATCGCGGGTATAAACTTTATCAACATGGCCACCGCGCAGGCTGCCGGACGATCCCGCGAAATTGGCGTGAGAAAGGTGCTGGGCAGTACAAGGCAGCAGCTCTTCTGGCAGTTTATGGTCGAAACCGCCTTGCTGACCTGCCTCGCAGGACTGCTTGCGCTCCTGATCATACTGCCCCTACCGGCCGTGCTCAATAGCTGGACTCAGACGAATGCTTTCCTGCTCAGCAGGCTTCCGAAGCCGGACGTAATGCTTTTTGGCCTGGCAATCCTGGCCATGGTCGTATTGCTTGCGGGGTTTTATCCGGCAGTGATTGTATCGGGTTTCAACCCCGTAGCGGCATTGAAAGGCAGGCTGAGCTTCGGCCGGCCTGGTGGCTTCGGGCTGCGGCGCTCCCTGGTGGTTGTTCAGCTGATCATCGCCCAAACCATGATTACAGGTACGGTGATCCTGGTGATGCAGTTGCAGTTTTTCAGGAATGCAGACCTGGGTTTTGATCAGAAAGCCGTGATCAAAGTCACGCTGCCTGTGCAGGGTACGGGCAAGCGGGAGTCGTTCAAAAATGATATTCTGCAATATCCCGAAGTGAGATCTGCTGCCTTTCAGTACGATGCCCCTACTTCCGATATGGGTTTCGGCGGCTCGGTGCGGTTTGACAACCGGGCAGACTGGGAAAAGTTTGTGGTCCGCATACGGTTCGCGGACGCCGACTACCTGAAAACCTACCAGATACCGCTGCTCGCCGGCCGCAGTTTTTCCGACAGGGATTCAGTCAGAGAATTTATTGTAAATGAAGAGTTTATGAAAAAGCTGGGCATTCGTGATCCCGCGTACCTGCTCGGCAGGTCGGTGGAGGATGGCTTCTCGGGTAATAAGAGCCGGATTGTGGGCGTGGTAAAAAGCTTTCACCTGAAATCTCTGCAGGAAGGCATTGAACCCTGCATCATTTACGCACAGCCCGAACAGTACCGCGAAATAGCTGTCAGGCTGAACCCGGGCAACATCTCCACGGCCCTCTCCCACCTGCGCAATGCCTGGCAGGCAAGCTATCCTGATGAAGTGTTCAATTACGAGTTTGCAGACCAGAAAATTGCGTCTTTTTATGCAAAAGAAGCACAACTCACCAGCCTGATCCGCGCATTTGCATGGGTAGCCATCGCGATCTGCTGCCTGGGGCTGTACGGTATGGTATCGTTTATGGTGACACAAAAAACCAGAGAGATAGGTGTACGGAAAGTGCTTGGCGCAGGCGTGGACAGCATTCTTGTACTTTTCGGAAAAGAATTCATGCTGATGATCCTGATTGCATTTGCAGTTTCGGCCCCGCTGACGTGGCTGGCAATGAACAGCTGGCTCAGCCACTTTGCTTACCGGATACACCTGAATGTCTGGCTGGCCGTATCCGGCGGGCTGCTGATCATACCCGTCACGGCGCTTACAATCGGCTACAAAGCCGTATCGGCAGCACTGATGAACCCGGTAAAAAGCCTTTCCAACGGGTAGCGGGACGGCAGTGTGTTTTTGTCTGTGAAAAATAACAGGTACCCTGAGCCAAGTAACGGCGGGCAGCGGCGGACTTTTGTAAGGTAAAAAACCAGCTTTATTTGCGAATTTACCGCATTGACCAAACAGACCTTTATGAAAAAACAACTGCTTACCGTATTGCTGCTGGCAGCTGCAACCCTCACTGCCTCTGCCCAGGCAATGCAAGGTTCCGTGGAGCGCATTAAATTGCATGGAAAAAGTCTTGAAGGCAACCTGGAAGGCGACTCTCCTGACCGGGATGTGTCGATATACCTGCCGCCGGGCTACAAAAAAGACACCCAGCGACGCTTTCCCGTGGTATACTTCCTGCACGGATTTACAGACAATGATGCGCAATGGTACGGAGTGGTTAAACACTGGATCAACCTGCCGCAGGTGGTAGACAAGGTTTTTGCCTCGGGTCAGGTGCAGGAAATGATCATTGTGACCCCGAATGCATACACCAAAACCGGGGGCAGCTTTTATTCCAGCTCGGTGACGACGGGCAACTGGGAGGAGTTTGTGGCCCGGGAACTTGTTGCTTATATGGACCAGCATTACCGTACGCTGCCCAATGCAGCCAGCCGCGGACTGGCAGGTCATTCGATGGGCGGATATGGCACCATCAGGATCGGTGAGAAGCATCCTGAAATCTTTTCGAGCCTGTACCTGCTGAGCCCGTGCTGCATGGCACCCGGCGCCAACCGGGCGGCTACGCCCGAAGCGGTTGCCAAAATAGAGGCAGTAAAAAGTCTTGCGGATATCGAGAAAGCTGACTTTTTTACAAAAGCGGCATTTGCATCGGCAGCAGCCTGGTCACCCAACCCGAACAAAGCCCCTTTTTACGCCGACTTCCCGATTGGCACGGAACAACCATCGGTCCAGGCAAAGTGGTCGGCCAATGCTACCCTGACGACGATCGATCAGTACATCACCAATCTCAGGCAGCTGAAAGGCATTGCATTTGATGCCGGGGACAAAGATCAGCCCATCGCCTCAACGATCAAGACGCTTGACCAGATACTCACCGATTACAAGATCCCGCATACGTATGAAGAGTATGAAGGTGACCACCTGAACCGTGTGGGCGAACGCATTGAACAAAAAATGCTGCCATTTTTTTCCAAAAACCTGACCGGCGAAAAGCGTTGAAAATTGCACAGGCAAGCCATGCAGCCGCACCGTCCGGACTGCTGGCACATTGTTCGTAAACGGACAGACCATGCAGAATTTACACAGGCAACCATCTGCTATACAATGTATTACAAACGACATGCCGGCTGGCATGTCGTTTTTTTATGTTGTTGACCGGCCACCCTGCCGGTTCCAGCCATGATACCTATGTTCAAAAACTATTTCAAGATCGCAATCCGCAACCTGATGCGGAATAAAGGATTTTCAGCCATCAACATCCTGGGGCTATCCGTGGGCATGGGCAGCGCGCTGCTGATCCTGATGTGGATGTACAATGAAATCAGTTACGACCGCTTTCACAAAAACGGCGACTACCTGTACAGTGCCTGGAACCGGGGTGTGTTTGACGGTAAACTGCAATGCTGGAACAGCACGCCCAAGATCCTGGGGCCTACCATGGAAGAGGAATATCCCGAAATCGCAGACATATCGCGCAACTACTCGCGCTGGTTTGTGACCAAGGCGGGAAATACCAGGCTCTCGTCCGAGGCCATGATCACAGACCAGGCATTTCTGCAGATGTTTGATTTTCCATTGGTACAGGGCAATGCGGAAACGGCACTGAGCCAGGCAGGATCCATTGTTGTGACCCAGCGCATGGCCCGCAAGATGTTCGGGACCGAGGATGCATTGAACCGCGTAATCACCATTGACAAGGATAATTTTAAAGTAGCAGGCGTCCTCAGAGACCTGCCTACAAACACGGTTTTTACATTTGAATACCTCCTGCCCTGGTCTTACCTGAAAACAATCGGGGACTATGATGAAAGCTGGGGCAACAATTCGGTGCGCACTTACGTGCAGCTCAAACCAGGTGCGAATGCTGCATTGTTTCAGGAAAAAATCAGGGACATTACCATCCGGCACTCGGGCAAAACCGAAGACCACGAGGTTTTTCTTCACCCGATCAGCAAGTGGCATTTGTATTCCAATTTCGAAAACGGGAAAGTAGCGGGCGGCAGGATCGCCATTGTGCGCCTCTTCGGGATCATTGCGGCATTTATACTCCTCATTGCGTGTATCAACTTCATGAACCTGAGCACAGCCCGGAGTGAAAAACGGGCTAAGGAAGTGGGTATCCGCAAGACGGCCGGAGCCGGGAAGGGTTTGCTCATCGGGCAGTTTATTGGCGAATCTGTGATGATTGCAGCCATCGCCGGAACGCTCGCGCTGGCAGGTGTGGCTTTGTTCCTCCCGGCCTTTGCCGGCCTGATCGGAAAAACACTGGCGCTCCCCTATTCAAGTGTCCAGTTCTGGGTCGCCATCTTGCTGTTCATAGTTTTCACGGGCGTGGTGGCCGGCAGTTATCCCGCATTTTTCCTGTCCTCATTCAAGCCCATTGCCATCCTGAAAGGCACTTTCAAGCGAACCAATGCGGCGGTAAGTCCGAGGAAAGTACTGGTGGTCATCCAGTTTAGTTTTGCCATCATCCTGATCGTTTCGACACTGATTGTGGTACAACAAATCCGCTACGCACAAAACCGCGATGCCGGCTACGATCGCGGGCAGGTGGTGTACCACTGGATCACAGGAGACCTTGAAAAGAATTACAGTCAGATCCGGCGTGAGCTCCTCAGCGCAGGCATTGCCACATCCGTCACCAAAACGGCTTCGCCCCTCAGCTTTGTGAACAGTGACACCTGGGGCGTTACGTGGCAGGGAAAAAACCCAGCGGAAAAGATCGACTTTGAGCGGTTCAGCGAGGATGAAGGACTGGTTAAAACGGCCGGACTGAAGTTGATTGCAGGGAGAGATATGGACCTTACCAAATTTCCTTCCGACTCCTCGGCTATGATCCTCAACGAAATGGCGGCCAAAGCCATGGGTTTCAAAGATCCCATCGGGCAGGTTGTCAGGGATGGTGACAAGACTTACCATGTTATCGGTGTTGTGAAGGATTTTGTAATTGGGTCACCTTACGAGTACAACAAACCCATGATCATCGAAGGGGCTCAAAGTTATTTTAATGTGATCCACATCAAGCTCAGCGCAACCCACGCCACCGCGGACGATATCAAGGCCGTCGGTGCAATTTTCCGTCGCTATAATCCCGACTATCCTTTTGAGTACCACTTTGTAGATGAGGATTATGCATTGAAATTTGAAGATACCCGGCGCGTGGCCACCCTCACGGGACTGTTTGCCGGACTCACAATCTTTATTTCATGCCTCGGGCTTTTCGGGCTGGCTGCCTATATGGCCGAAAACCGCATCAAGGAAATCGGGGTACGTAAAGTGCTGGGTGCTTCGGTAATGAGCATTGCCACGCTGCTCTCGCGGGAGTTTATGATCCTGGTGGGCATTTCCATTATCATCGCCACCCCTGTCGCGTGGTACACCATGAACCTGTGGCTCAGTGACTATTCCTATCATGTGGGGGTACAATGGTGGATTTTTGCAGTGGCGGGATTGCTGGCGATTGCAGTGTCGCTGGTGACGGTCAGTTACCAGGCGATCCGGGCGGCATTGCTGAACCCCGTAAAAAGCCTGCGAAGCGAGTAAGCCCTGGAATGATTTTGTGGCAAAACGGGCATTTAACATCCATGCCCATGCAAGAGACCGCTTCACAAAACTTTTACGCAGGCACGAGCGGACTGGTACTCCCCGTGCCCAACAAGCAGTTTTACCCCGAGGAATTTAAAAATAAGAGCCGCCTTACTTACTATGCTTCCATGTTTAACAGCATTGAGATCAACAGCTCTTTTTACAAAATACCGCTCGCTTCCACGGTCAGGAACTGGGCTACTCAGGTTCCCGACAATTTTCGGTTTACGTTCAAGCTCTGGCGCGACATCACGCACCAGAAGGGTCTGATATTCAACCCCGATGACGTACTGCGGTTTATGGATGTTATAAATCAGATCGGGCCTAAGAAAGGCTGCCTGCTGGTACAGTTCCCGCCTTCATTGAAGGCAATCATGCAACCCAGGCTGGAAGTACTGCTTCAAACGCTGGCCGAAGGTGATCCGCGGAAAGAGTGGAACATGGCCCTGGAATTCCGTCATGATTCGTGGTATACAGATGCTACTTACGAATTACTGGATCATTTTGGTGCCGGGATAGTACTGCATGACAAGCCAGGTTCCGCACCCGAAATGCCCGATGAATGGACCCGCTTCCGGTACTTACGCTTTCACGGCCCCAAAGGCGACTACCGGGGACAATATGAGGATGATTTTTTATACGAATTTGCCGAGCGTATCCGCGAGTGGACTCAGGAAGATCTTACCGTATACGCCTATTTCAACAACACCATGGGCGAAGCAATGAAAAACCTGAACCTTCTGAATGCAGCCGTAAGCAGTGGTGAAGAGGATCCGGTATAACTGGAAAAATATTGGGTAGCATGACGATACAATGCCCTGAAAAAGTCTTTACATTTCCCGTGCAAGAGGCAGGCTTGTTCTGAACTAAGGTTTCCAGAAAATCCGGGAAAGGCTTTGTCTGCTGCTTTAAGCTGCTACTCCGTGCGTATGTTCATCATCCAGTCAATCCCGAACTTGTCCTGGAAGGCGCCGAAGATATCACCCCACATCTGGCGGTCGAGGGGTACTACAACGGTCCCTCCTTCGCTAAGTGCTTCGTACGTTTCACGGAGCTCACGCTCATCGGTCCCGCTGAGTGACAGGTTGATTTTCCCCGTGCCCAGCGGCATCCCGTCGGGTGCATCGCCAGCCATAAAGTCGATGGCTCCGCCCATCAGCGTGCCATGCATTACCTGGTCGCGCACACCATCCGGGCAGCTTCCGTCCAGGTCGCCGTAGGTCATCACGTTCAGCTCCCCGCCAAAAATGCCTTTGTAAAATTCCAGCGCTGCGCGACAGTTTCCATCAAACATGAGATACGGATGTAAATTGAGTTTTTCCATGTTTCCTTATGATCAGATAATGTTAAGAAATGCTCGTATACAAATGTAGGATGCAGGTTTTGATCTCCATGGGTGATTTCAAGACAATATAAGGGGGGCATTGCGACAAACCGTTTTGCAACGAAATGGCCGGGCAGATTGTCTGGAAGAAAAACTAAATACACTCGATGATGAAACAGCTATTCCTTTTCGTGCTTGCCCATATTGGTCTGGCTGCCATGGCACAGGCTCAGGACACCCGCTCATTCCGGAAGTTTGGGATCGGGGTTTACGGGGGACCGCAGATTTCCGGTAAGATTTATACGTCGGACCACCTTTCCGCTATTTCGGGCCTCACCGCCGGACTGGATCTCCGGTATGCCTTATCGAAAGAACCGGAAGGATTTTCACTGCATTTACAACCCGGCTTCAATACTTTCCGGCAAAGCAGGGAGGAGGATGGTAATGGCATGTATTATTTCCGGTATGACTGGAAGTGGCAGGCGATTCATGTACCGCTGCTGATACGCTACACGATTTCGTCCGGCAGGGTACGACCCTTCGCTGAGATCGGTCCTATGCTTCGTATCCGCACGGCAATGAGCATGCGCGGAAAGCGTGAATTTTGTGGTTTTGCAGGCTGCTCCGATATTGATATCAGAGAGGATCTTCAATCCGGAACTTCCAAAGACGCGATTGGACTAACTGCCGGTGCAGGCGTTGAAGTGGATGTGTGGAAAGTGACCATCCCGGTATCCATCCGCATTCAGGAGGGCTTCGGTACGACGGCGACGCGGGAGCCTGCAATCGACGGAATCTCCCACTCGCAGCTAAAAACAAGGACCTTACAAGTGTCGGCAGGCATCAGCTTCTGAGTGAGCGGGGTATTTTGCACGATCGGTAAATGCCGCAGCGCATCCCCTTCATTCTCCAAGCCTGCGCACAAAGTCCCCGGCATTGTCCGGGGTTACGATAATTTTCTTATCATTTACAGTCCGGATCAGCACAGCACGGGTGCGACGGGTGGCATACCAGGTCATGCTGCCGAGTTTTGTATTTGCAAATTTTCCAAAATACCCGAAAAGTCCCCCGACCGCGAAAGTACGTATCGACCATTTTAATGCTTCATCGTCCAGCAGGTGTACTTCCCTGATCTGAGACCGTAGAATGACAGCATTTTTGAAAGGCCTGCGAATGGTCAGCCTGTCACTTTGGATCACATAGCCCGCAGGACGCAACCCATAGCAAACCAGGTATATCGACCACAGCAACACGCCCGAAACCACAGCAGTCCCCCACCCACCGTTCTGGTCCGTAAAAAGCGGGCTGAGTACGATGAAAAGAAAAAGGAGTGTCACGCCGGCCGTCACCCATTTGGCCATCTTATCCAGTGAGGCGCTGTAAACCGTGCTGTTTTCCTGGTGCATCATCATCGCTTTATTTTATAAAAATCATTAATTCAAAAGACTGCTGGCTGCCTTACTGGCTGATTACAGTTTTGCTTCGTCCACATCCAGTTCCACAACCGGGTTTAAGTACTGCGCCGGCAGCAATGCATTCCGCATCACCGTATGTACATGAAGGATGCGCAGCAATTTATACAAAGGCAATAATATAGCAATTCCTGCCCCGCTACCCAAACCGAGCAGCTGCTTGACATGCCCTGGAACCAGCCGCGCCTGTACCTGCATCAGCAACATGTACCGTACGGCGCCCAAATGTTTGCGGTATTGCTGATAAAGGTCTGCGGAAAAGTCGCTTTTAATCAGGTTCTCCTGTAAATGCTGTGCGCGCATTACTTCCCACGCACGGTAAGTTTCCGGCAACCCGGGAATCTGCATGCGTGCCCCTACCTGATAAAAAACGTTGAACACTTCGGTCTTTTCAGCTTCACGCAATGGTCTTTCCAACAAAGTGTAGGAACGTATTGAATAGTCGATCAGCATAAAAAGAACATCCCGGTAGGCGCTCGCCGGAATAGTCTCCCCACGCTGGTCCTCCACGGAGCGGTGGATTCCCGTAATCTGGTCGATTGCACGCAGGGCAGCTTCATGTTCTGAAAAAACAATGCTGCGGGCATAAGTTACGGTCGAGAATAATCGCCCGAGAGGATCTGCCGGCAGCCGCCCGGTATAATAGAACCAGTCTACCGACCTGTTCAATGCAAACTCAGCCGATGCGCCGGCAAAGATGAACAGGATCGTATCTGCCTTGCCCCAGATTTTACGGACAATGGAGGTATGGGAGACGAAGGGGGGCATGTTGGTGAGTTAGTGAGTTAGTGAATGTGTGAGTTGGTGAGTTGGTTTGCCGGTTAGTAAATAGTGGGTGATGTGCCTTGTTGTAAAACATTAAGTTACATGACAATAGCCTTATTTTGCTTTTCCAGTTTCACATAAACAACGTTCAAAATTACGCCACATGAAAAAGAGCTTTCTACTTTCTTTTGCCGCCTGCCTGTTTTTTACCGCCGGATTTTTTGCCTGCACCGATCATGAAATACCTACCACCGACCCGGTACAGTTTGCAGTAACTACCCAGGACACTACGCTTCGCGCGCCCATCGGGCTGGCTGCGGATGACAGGGGTAACCTCTGGATTGCCGAAATCGGGACCGGCAACAATGATGGCGCGGTTGTCATGATTACTCCGTCAGGACAAAAGAAAACCGTTATTTCCGGCTTCAACTCCACCGCCGGGCCGGAGTCCAATGAAGGGCTCAGCCACTTGCTGTATGATAACGGAAAGCTCTACATTGTGCATGGCATCGACGGGAAAATTTTTGTCGCCAACGTTGCCGGTTACCAGTTCAGTGATCCGCAAATTGCACTTTCGTCCCTGGAAGTTCGTGAGTACGGCCAGCAGATCAGGGATTTGAACCTGACCGACCCCGTGAACTCCAACCTTTTTGCGCTTACACCCGGTCCTGACGGGCACATATACCTGACTGACGCAGGTGCAAATGCAATTTTCAGACGCGATAAAACAACGGGTGATCTTTCCCTTTTTGCGAAGCTGCCCAAGCTGGGAGCCAACGTGGATGCCGTGCCGACGGGCATTGTATATGATGGCAACAAATTTCTGGTGAGCACATTATCGGGCGCACCTTTTATTTCCGGCAATGCCAAAATTTTCGCTATAACATCGGACGGAACGGTTTCAGTGTATAAAGAAGGTTTCACTACCCTGACACACATCGCGCTTTCACCAGGCGGAAAACCATTGGTCACCAAATTTGCAGACTTTGCGATCCCCGACGGATTCAAGCCTTTTTCAGGGGGCGTACTTGATGAAAATGGTACCGTGCTGGCAGGCGGCCTGATGATGCCGACCGACATCAAGCGCACCGGCGACCGCCAGTACCATGTAATCAGTTATGCTTTGGGACACCTCTACAAGCTGACCTATTAAGCAGGAGTAACGCAGTCAAAAAAGGCACCGGTTTCAAAGCCGGTGCCTTTTTTGTTTTGGTTAAAATATTTTCCTTTCCACAAGTTCTCGCTGGGACCGGAATTTACCGGGATCAACCTCCACAATGTTTCAGGCTTGTATACTGACCATCCAGCTTACGCCGAAACGGTCTGTCAGCATGCCGAAAGTATCGCCCCAGAATTGTTTTTCAAGCGGAGCGGAGACGTCGCCGCCTGCGGACAATTTTTTGAAATACGCTGTCAGTTTTTCTGCGTCGTCACCTTCCAGGGAAAGACTGAAAGCATCGATCTTCTTGCCGTCTTCGCGGTAGGGACTGTCGCTCGCCTGCAAAATAAATGGGCCGTCCAGTTTGGAGTACATGATCTTGGATTTCATTTCCTGCGTATTGGCTTTTGGGTCGCTGTGCGCGTCCTCCGGGCCTTCACCGTATTCGGTCAGCGTAAGTTCGCCTCCGAACACATCTTTGTAAAACTCCATTGCGTCCCTGCAGTTTCCCCCGAAAAACAGGTAAGGTACCAGTTTGATTGTCGCCATCTTGTTTGATTATTGTTGATTGAAAATACTATCCCAGGCGGAGCAGGTCCTGCATATCCTGCCAATGGTAGACCTTGATCTTCACCACCGGCTTACGCGCAGCAGCTACCATGGCGCGTGCCACATCCCTGCCTTCAATGCCTTTATAAACTTTCAGCTTTTTACTGAACAACAATGGATTAACAATGGAAAAAGTATTGATCAGGAGTTTTTCGAGTGTCCGTTTCTCCATCCGGCTGCCCATCAGCATGGAAGGCCGGAAAATATGCGTCTGCTCCATCCCTAGCGCAATGATATCGCGTTCCGTTTCTCCCTTGGTACGGATGTAGAATGTAGAAGAACCGGCATTTGCCCCTACACTGGTGACGATAAAAACCGCCCTGGCACCGCGCTCTTTGGCGATTTTGGCTGCCAGTACGGGATAGTCGTGATCCACCTCGTAATATTTGCGCTGATCAGGAGTGTTTTTCCGGGTGGTACCCAGGGCAATAAACACCTCGTCGGCCATAATCTGGTCTTTGAGCGCGGGCAGCGTATCATAGTCAGCGATCAGCGTTTTGAGCTTGGGGTGAGAGATTGGCAGCGCGTGCCGCACCACCGCCGTAACTTGTGCATAGTCGGGGCTCGACAGCAGTTCACCCAGCAAAAAAGATCCTATAAAGCCGCTGGCACCGAATACAATTGCATTTTTCATCATTTCTTCAACTGAGTTTTAGGTTTGCTGGTACAATTGTTTACCTCGCAAAGCAGTTCGTTTTTTCACTCTGTTAAAACTACGCTGCCGGGGAAGTTAGCAAAATATATCTTTTTCATTAAACCGGAAAAGTATACGAAACTACCGCTGGGGCGCTCACTCAAAATCAATGGAAGAACTATGCAGCGGATCAAATTTGCGATTTCCCTGATGAAGGAAAGCTTTTCGGAGTTTTCGGAGGACAATGCACTGAAACTCAGTGCAGCCTTATCTTATTACACCATCTTTTCGCTTGCGCCGATGTTGCTCCTGATCATCTCGCTGGCGAGTATTTTCCTGGGTAAAGAGGCATTTCAGGGCGAACTGATGGGGCAGATCGGCGGGCTTGTGGGCAAGCAGGCAGCCGAGCAGGTGCAGGAACTGGTCAAAAATGCAGCTGTCACCAACAAGTCTACGCTGGCAGCCATTATCGGAGGTGTTACCCTTGTTATTGGTGCCACCGGGGTTTTTGCCGAAATCCAGGACTCCATCAACTATATCTGGGCAATCAAGTCAAAACCGCACAAAGGCTGGCTGGCTTACCTGAAAAACAGGCTGCTTTCCTTTTCGCTGATCATCACGCTGGGCTTTTTGCTGATCGTATCCCTCGGTGTGAATGCCATGGTGGATCTGCTGAGTACCAGGCTGGAAAGGTACTTTTCAGACCTGTCCGTCATCCTGTTTTCAGCATTGAATGCTTCACTGGTACTGATCATTATCACCGCCCTTTTTACCGTGATCTTTAAGATCCTGCCCGACGGGCATGTGCGCTGGAAAGAATGCTTCGTGGGCGCTATTTTTACCTCCGTGCTTTTTGCGATCGGCAAGTTTGCCATCAGCTTTTACCTGGGCAAGTCCGACCTCGGCGCGTCCTATGGTGCCTCGGCTTCGATCGTCATCCTGCTTACCTGGATTTACTATTCGTCCATTATTCTCTATTTCGGTGCGGAGTTTACCAAGGTTTACGCGCGCTCCAATGGTCACAGCATCACGCCCAATGAGCATGCCGTAACCGTAATCCGTAAGGAAAAAGAGGCGGATGAAGCCGCACCAATTCCCGAACCTGCTGCTCCAAAGCTGGCTGCAATAACCAGCGCACCCGGCAAGCTGATGGATACGGTCAACCAGTTTGTCGACGAAAAGCTCGCGAAGGTACGGGAAGAAGGTGAGGCACTGGTTGCCCGACTTGCCTCTCCCGCGGCCTACTACGCGATTGTAGCCCTGCTCGGACTGGTGACTTTCATTACCCTGATTATCGTGATCGGCATTTTATCAACGTTGGACTCAACAGCAACTACCTCGGATACCTGATTATGCTGGCAGTGTGCGTGCTCGCTATACCCGCGCTGATCTTCCTGGGTAAACCGATCCGTAATTTTATCCGCAATACATTATTCCGTCTCGGACAGAAGCATAGTGCGGATTAAGTAGTGCCAGGCAGGAATGATAATTGTTTTAAAGGTTTTTTGTTAACTAATCATAAACATATGAAAGCCTTAGTTTTTCACGGAAAAAAAAATGTGAGCGTTGACAATGTAGAGGATCCGCGCATTGAAAATCCAAGGGATACCATCCTGAAAGTGACTTCCACTGCCATCTGCGGTTCCGATCTGCACATTTACAACGGACTCTTTCCCCAGCCCAAAGACCTGATCCTCGGACACGAGTTCATGGGCGTGGTAGAGGAAGTGGGAGCCGGTGTCAACAATCTTAAAAGAGGTGACCGGGTGGTAATACCATTTCCGATCGCCTGCGGACACTGCCACTTCTGCAGCATGGATCTGCATACGCATTGTGAAAATTCAAACCCTGAATTTTACGGACCTGAAGGCGGCCTGCTCAAAGGAAAAGGCGGCGCACTATTTGGCTATACAGATCTTTATGGCGGATACAGCGGCGGCCAGGCTGAATATGTACGGGTACCCTACTCCGACATTGGACCGCGCGTGGTTCCCGATAACCTTACCGATGACCAGGCTTTATTCCTGACCGATATTTTCCCGACCGGCTGGGCAGCGATTGACTGGGCACAGCTCAAAGGCGGCGAAGTGGTGGTGGTATTTGGCTGCGGACCGGTGGGCATCATGGCCATGAAGGCAGCCTGGATCCGCGGTGCAAGCCGGGTAATTGGCGTGGACATCCTGCCCTACCGGCTCGAAATGGCTAAAAAAGCAGCTCACGTAGAAACCATTGATGCATCCCGCACCAATGCCGTGGACGAAATCCGCCAGATGACCGGAGGCTACGGAGCCGATGTATGTGTGGATGCAGTAGGCATGGAAGCCGACCGCAACTTTGTAGAAAAAGCATTGAACGTAGTGCGCGCACAGGTAGGAACCATGAAAACACTGGGTTATTGCCTGGATGCAGTCCGCAGGGGCGGTGTGGTGACCGTGGTAGGCGTATATGGTACTCCGTTTGATAATTTCCCGCTGCACCAGTGGTTTGACAAGGGTATTCAGATGAAGGGCGGACAAGCAACCGTCCATAAGTACATTGATCACCTGATTGCATTGGTACAGGAAGGAAAGGTAGTGCTGGATGACATCATCACCCACAAAGTGCCGCTTACCGACGCATCAAGAATGTACGAAATCTTTAACAATAAGGAAGACGATTGCGTGAAGGTTGTATTGAAACCTTAATAGAAAGATGTCCGGAAGGTACTTCCGGACATCTTCATCTTCCTGCCGAAATAAATTAATTCCACACTACAACTTCAAGGCGGGCGAAGGCTTATATCCGGGTTCCGCAGGAAGTAATCTTGCCTGAGCACAATGAACAGCTTCTCAAAGACCGTCAGCGAAGAAGACAGAATGGAGGGCATGACTGCTGCACTCACTGCTGCCGGCATAGGCATCTGGGAATTGAACCCGGACAGCAAGGAGTTTCATTTATCCCCAATCGCCCAGCAGCTGCTGGGTGCAACTGAGGACATTATTCCCTATCCGCATATCTTTGACTTTGCCGACAGCCGCGACCGGGCCCGCTTACTAAAATGCTTCCGGGAAGTAATGGAAGGTATACCCGGTAAAGAAGTAGAAATTGATTTCCGGCATTGTGTGGCGAGTGAAGGTACGCCGCGGTGGCTGCATTGCAGGGGACAGGCTGTTTTTGACCCTGCAAAGCCCTCTCCCAAGCTGCATGGCATTTTACAGGATGTTTCCAAACACCTCAACCGTTTTCAGGAGCATGAAAAGAAGGGCTCCTTCAACATTTCGGCTGAGGAAGCTTCGCATTTATCTGCAAAAGAACAACTTGCCCGCGCCAAAGGTCTTGAACAGCGGCTGCAATATCTGATCGAGGAAGCTCCCGTCGCTACTGCCATGTACATGGGAAGGTCATTGAAGATTGAGTTTGCCAATGACGTAATGATCAGCTACTGGGGAAAGGACAGAACTGTTATTGGAGAAACATTAAGAGATGCTGTCCCCGAGCTGGACGAACAATCATCCCTGGACCTGCTCGACCAGGTTTTTGTGACCGGCAAAACCATTGAATTGCAGGCAGCGCCGGTAGTGCTGCATCAGAATGGCAGATCCGGCACTTACTATTTCGACTTCATTTATAAACCCATGTTCGATCACGAAGGTAACGTGTTCGGCATATTTCATATGGCGGTGGATGTTACCCATGAGGTGCAGGCACTGAAAGCTTCCCGCGCCAGTGAAGCCAATCTGGCGGCGGTACTGGCTGCATTCCCGACTGCCATCGGGCTACTCCGCGGCCGTGACCTGATCATTGAAATGCCCAATCAGGCTTTTATCGAAATTGTAGGCAAAGGTCCGGACATAGCAGGCAAGCCGCTGCGGCAGATCGTACAGGACCCCGGCCGGCAGCACCTGGTGGATGTACTGGATGATATTTTTATTACCGGAAAAATAAACCGCTCTTATGCCAATCCCGTCACACTGCACAAGGACGACGGGGAACACCACCGGTACTTTGACTTTACCAATACACCTTTGCACGATGCCGACGGCCGGATCAGTGCGGTGCTGGCGATCGGGATAGACGTAACCGAGCAAGTGCTTGCGCGCCAGAAAATCGAAGAAGCTGAAAGTACCCTGCGCGGTGCAGTGGACCTTGCCGAGCTGGGTACCTGGCAGCTCGATCTGGAAACACAGAAGCTGAGCTTTTCCCGGCGCCTGGGACAGTGGTTTGATTTCGAACCCGGCTTTACGGCCACTTTCGCGGATATATACGAAAAAGTGCAGGAGCCTGACCGCACCAAGCTGCGGCAGGTTGTGGAGGAATGTCTGACTGCAAATAGCGAGCGGGTGTTCAAGGTTGAGTTTACATTGGACCAGGATAAAACCGGCTTGCGCAAAACCTTGACAGCACAGGGAAGGACCTACTTTGACAATGACCGGCACGCCTACAAGCTGGGCGGTACCATGCAGGATGTTACCGAGCACCGCGCTTTGCTCAGCACCCTCGAACGGCTGGTACAGCAGCGGACCGAGGAGCTTGCCGCTACCAATGAAAAGCTGGTGAATATTAACCAGGAACTGGAAGACAATGTGGCGCAGATTGAAGGAATTAATGAGGAGCTGGTACAAACCAACAAGCGCCTCGTCAACTCCAACAACAGTCTGCAGCAGTTTTCCTATGTTGCCTCGCATGACCTGCAGGAGCCACTGCGTAAGATTCAGACTTTTGGTACGCTGCTGGCCGGAAAGATCGGGACGGACATTGGTCAGGAAGCGGCAAGCTACCTGAGCAGAATGCAGCAGGCCGCCAGCCGCATGTCTGCCTTGATAGAAGACCTGCTGTCATTTTCCCGGGTTTCCAACCAGGAGATCAAACGTGACCTGGTTTCACTCAAAACCGTGATGAAATGGGTACTCTCTGACCTCGAACTATCCATTGAAGAAACCGGAGCAACCATAGAGATCGGGAAACTGCCCATTATTACGGGCGACCAGTCGCAGCTGATGCAGCTTTTCAACAACCTGATCAGCAATGCACTTAAATTTCACAAACCCGGCATCCCGCCTGTGATCCGCATTGATGCCCGGATACTGACAGCCCTGCCGCCGAAAGTAGTGGCCCGCAGGAGTGTGGCACGGTACCACCAGATCGACGTAGTTGATAATGGTATCGGCTTTGATCCGATGTATAAAGACCGGATCTTCCAGGTTTTTCAGCGGCTGCATGGCAAGAGCGAGTTTCCCGGTACGGGCATCGGGCTGGCCATTTGCGAGAAGGTAGCATTCAATCATGGCGGGGCTATCACAGCCACCAGCGAGCCGGATGCGGGTTCGGTATTCAGCATATACCTGCCTATCGAGTGAACCTGCCTGCTCCTTCGGCACCACTTTCCGGAAAGCAGTCCCATGGCAAAAAAAACGCGGAGCTGCCCAGGCAAGGCAGTCCGCGAGATCTTTTGAAGGAACAAAAAAGAAATACTATCCCTGATGCTGGGCCGGAAAGTTGATCATCCAGCCTACACCATATTTATCCTGAAAACTGCCGAAGTAATCTCCCCAGAAAGCATCCTCCATGGGCATCTCAATATTTCCGCCTTGTGAAAGGCCGTTAAAAAATGCATCGGCCTGTTCACGGCTGTCTGCAAAAACCGATATATAGGAAAAGTTACCGACCGTAAGCTTATGTCCCGCCGAAGGAAGGATGTCCGAGGCCATAAGCACGTCGTTTGTACCAAAAGGCAGGGAAATATGCATAACCCGGTTGCGCTCACTTTCGGGCAGCCGCTCCGCACCCGGCATATCGCTCATCCGCTGTACCATCATAAATTCACCTCCGAATACGGATTTGTAAAAGTTGAAAGCTTCTTCTGCCTGTCCGTCAAAGTTCAGGTAAGTATTGATCTTGGGCATGGTTGAAAGGATTTTGGCTGATTATTGTGAATGCTTGTGAATCCAAAAGTAAGCGCCCGGCCCGGCATGCTGCATCCCATAAAGAGACATCCGCAGGGGGGTGTCGGGACAAAATGACTTCCCCGGTACCAGCGCGTGTAACGCAGGCAGCCGGTAGCATTTACTGACTGATTGCACGGCTCTGCTGATCATTGCAGTTGTCCGTCAAACTGTGCATACGATCACCTCGTTCAAGTAGTAAATTGAGCTGCACGCGCCCTTCTTTGTAAGGATTTTCAACCATAAAACAGACCAGGCCCATGCAGCTTAAAAAAGAAGATATCAAGCAGGAGATATTCGACCTTTATGATGATTATGCCCACAACAGGCTTGAAAGGCGCGACTTTATGCAAAAACTGTCTGCCTATGCGGTTGGCGGAATCACGGTAACCTCCCTGATGAGCTTCCTGATGCCTGATTACCATGGAGCCATTCAGGTAAAAGCAAATGATCCCAGGCTGCAATCGGAGTACGTAAACTATCCTTCGCCCAAAGGTGGCGGCACGATCAAGGCATTGCTGTCCAGGCCTGCCAATGCGAAAGGCAAACTCGGCGGGATTGTGGTAGTGCATGAAAACAGGGGGCTGAACCCGTACATCGAGGACGTTGCCCGGCGCGCGGCAGTGGCCGGTTTTATTTCCATCGCCCCGGATGCATTAACCCCCCTGGGCGGCTACCCGGGCAACGACGACGAAGGCCGCACCCTGCAATCCAAACGCAATCGGGACGAGATGCTGGAAGACTTCATTGCGGCATTTGAGTACCTCAAAAACCACAAGGATTGTAATGGAAAAGTAGGTGTGGTAGGCTTCTGCTTTGGTGGCTGGATCGCCAATATGATGGCGGTGCGCATTCCCGGCCTTGCAGCGGCCGTGCCTTTTTACGGAGGTCAGCCGGCAGCCCAGGATGTTGCCGCGATCAAAGCTCCGCTGCTGATCCACTATGCCGCGCTCGATACCCGCGTGAACGAGGGATGGCCTGCCTACGAGGCTGCATTGAAGGCCGACAAAAAGGAATATACAGCCTACATGTACCCCGACGCAAACCACGGCTTTCACAACGACACTACGCCGCGCTACGACAAAGCCGCCGCCGAACTTGCCTGGAAACGTACGGTCGAGTTCTTTGCCGACAAGCTGAAGTAGCGGGCAGCGACGATGGGAAATGACGGGAGCAGGTTCCCGTTTATTTCCCATTTTTTCTTTCAGGTATTACAAATAGGGCTTCAATCAAGCCTGGACGCGGGTAACGAGTAGATATGACAGTACCTGCCCTTCCCGATCCAGACCCGGAGGTGCTGTCCAAGCTGCTCAGCTGACCGGACTTTTATTACCACAAACCTGAACCTGATATGAAGAAACTGCTGCTGTTCGCATGCCTGCTCCCGGCATGTTCCTTTGCCCAGAAAAACACGCTTCAAACCAGCTTCCTGACTCCACCCGATGCTGCCAAGCCCCGCGTGTGGTGGCACTGGATGAATGGAAATATCACCAAAGAAGGTATTACCAAAGACCTGGAATGGATGAAAAGGGTTGGCATTGGCGGTTTTCAAAACTTCGATGCCAGTTTGTTTACACCCAATGTCACACCCCGGAAGCTCGTGTTTATGACGCCCGAATGGAAGGATGCATTCAGGCATACTACGGAGCTGGCTACCCGGCTCGGACTGGAAATGGCCATTGCCGGGTCACCGGGGTGGAGTGTCACAGGCGGACCATGGGTACCGGCTAGTGATGCGATGAAAAAGTACGTCTGGACAGAGACCCAGGTGACAGGCGGCAAGGCATTTACGGGAAAACTCCCCTCTCCTCAGCCCACCACCAGCAAGTTCCAGAATGTACCGCTCCCTCCCTCAGACGGGCTCACCGGTCCTGTGGGCGAGCTGCCTACCTACTATGCCGATGCTGCGGTTATCGCTTACAAGCTTCCTGAATCTGAAAAGACGCTGGATATGCTGGCTCCAAAGGTTACTTCCAGCGGCGGCACGTTCAACCTGGCACAGCTGACAGACGGTGACCTTGGAAAAACCACCTTACTACCTCCCATGGAAATAGGACAGGATATGTGGATCCAGTACGAATTTGCATCGCCCCAAACTTTCAAGGCACTGACGATCGTGGGGGCAAGTAGTGGCGGCGCACTGGCGGAATTTACGGGAGCACCCAATAACCGCGCCCTGAAAGTGAGCGATGATGGTATTCATTTCAAAGACGTCGCGCAGATCAAAGGCAGTACGGTGCCTCAGAACACTGTGAGCTTTGCACCGGTGACGGGCAAGTATTTCAGGGTGACGTTCAAAACCCTGCCGCCTCCCGCAAATCCCTTCGGGGCGATGTTCGGGGCGAGTGCACAGCCTGCCGGGCCGGAGGGTGTGGAAGTCGCCGAGATCAACCTGTTTAATACAGACCGCATCGATCAGTTTGAAGAAAAGGCAGGTTTCAGCCCCTGGAAGGAAGGCACACCGTATTTCAAGTCGGGAGACACCGATGCGGTCCAGTTGGCGAACGTGCTGGACCTTACTTCCAAAATGGCCGCCGACGGTACATTGGACTGGACACCGCCTGCCGGAACATGGACTGTGCTGCGCCTCGGCTATTCCATAACAGGCCGTAAAAACCACCCGGCATCTCCAGAGGCTACGGGTCTGGAAGTGGACAAGCTCGATAAAACAGCCGTGAGGAAGTACATGGATACGTATCTCGACATGTATAAAGATGCCACCGGCGGGCAAATGGGCACAAAGGGACTGCAGTACATGGTGCTCGACAGCTACGAGGCCGGACATATGACCTGGACCAAGGCTATGCCGGAGGAGTTCCGGAAACGTCGCGGCTATGATCTCCTGCCGTGGATTCCCGTGCTGACGGGCCGCATTGTAAAAAGTCCCGCGGCCAGCGAACAATTTTTATGGGATTTCAGAAAAACGATCGGGGAAATGATCGTTGAGAACCACTACGAGGAAATCGGCAATGCACTCAAAGCCCGGGGCATGAAGCGCTACACCGAATCGCACGAAAATGGCCGCATTTACCTGGCCGACGGCATGGATGTTAAGCGCAGGGCCGACATCCCGATGGGCGCCATGTGGACACCCGGAAGCCTGGCCGGCGGTAATGATGAGGAGGTCCGGAGTGAGGCGGATATCCGGGAGTCGGCGTCGGTGGCGCACATTTACGGACAAAATCTGGTGGCAGCCGAATCGATGACCTCCGTGGGGAACGGATTCAGCTGGTACCCTGAGAAGCTCAAACGTACGGCTGATCTGGAAATGGCTTCCGGGCTCAACCGCTTTGTGATCCATACCTCCGTTCACCAGCCGCTGGACGACAAAAAACCCGGCTTCTCGCTGGGACCCTTCGGTCAGTACTTTACACGGCAGGAAACCTGGGCGGAGCCGGGTAAAGCCTGGATGGAATACCTGGGGCGCAGTTGCTATCTTTTGCAGCAGGGAAAGCCGGTCGTGGATGTGCTTTATTATTATGGTGAAAACAACAACATTACCCAGGCATTTGCCCAGCACTTGCCGCCTGTGCCGGAGGGATATGCATTCGACTTTGCCAATGCGACGGTTATCAAAGAAGCATTGAGCGTCAAAAATGGATTGATTACCACGCCGGGCGGACAACAATACCGGCTGCTGGTACTCGACTCTACGGCCAGCACCATGACCCTGCCCGTACTTAAAAAGCTGGGTGAACTCGTCCATGCAGGTATGAAGGTTGCAGGAACCAAACCGGAGCGCTCGCCCAGCCTGAGTGATGACGCAGCAGCATTCAAAAAGCTTGCTGACCAGATCTGGGCCAGTCCCCAGGTTTCAACAGGAGCACCCGAGACGGTACTGGCAGCTCTGAAAATCCGGCAAGATGTTGCTGTTACCGGTGCAAAAGCCAGGATCATGTACGTGCACCGACAGATGCCCGAAGCGGACATCTACTGGCTCGACAACCGCAGCGGCGATCCCAATGAAGCCGAAATCAGTTTCAGGGTTACCGGCAAAACACCGATGCTGTGGAATCCGGAGACGGGCACCATGCAGGGTGTTTCCTACCGCATGCAGAATGGCAGGACCAGCATTCCAGTGAAGTTCGATGCATGGCAGGCCTATTTTATTGTTTTTGATAAAAAAACAGCAACTACTGCGCATACCGAGCCCGTGGTAACTGAAAAGGAGCTGACTACCGTAGCCGGCAACTGGACAATCCGCTTTCCCGATAGCCTGGGTGCTCCGGCGCAGACAGTGCTGCCGGTACTGGCTCCCCTGTCAGAAAATAAGGAGGCCGGGATCAGGTATTTTTCAGGAACTGCGACTTACGAAAACACCATGAATGTGCCAGCAGTGGATAAAAATGTGCAGTACTGGCTTGATCTCGGCGATGTCAAAAACCTTGCTGAAGTGATTGTCAATGGCAAAAATGTCGGCATAACGTGGAAAAAACCTTACCGCATCAACATCACCGGAGCATTGAAAGCGGGCAGCAATGCATTACAGGTAAAAGTAACCAACACCTGGGTCAACCGCCTGATCGGAGATGCACAGCCCGGCGTCGTAGATAAGATCACATTTACAACTTTGCCTTTCTACCAGCCCGGTTCTCCCCTTTTACCATCAGGGTTACTGGGGCCCGTGCGCGTACTGGCCGCAACCCGGTCGCCCGCACCGGCCAGGTGATGAAAGTGAAGGCGAGCCTGGTGCCGGTGGAGCATACCGCAGCGGTTTTTCCATTGGCACCAATATTTTAGCAAGTGACGTTCTTAAACCAGGACGGACATGATCAGGAAAATTATAATCTGTATACTCGTTTTTTCGGCGCTCGGCGAAGCCCAGGCGCAGGTGACGCTCGACCTCGAAGGCGGCATTGTACCCAGCACCAACTATAACAAAGTCAGGATCCCGAACAATGGCGGCACACTTGTAAACCTGCCCGACGAGCTTGACCTGAACGCAAAGCTTTTTTACCGCGCCAGGCTGAGCTACCGCTTTTCGGGCCGCCACCAGGTATCGGCTCTTTATGCGCCGCTCACAGTTACTTACAAAGGCAACTTCGGCAATCCGGTTCTCTTTAATGGAATTACTTTCGGGACCGGACAGCCGGTAAAAGTTAATTACAAGTTCAACTCATACCGGCTTACCTACCGTTATGACGTTATCTCGACACGGAAGTGGGAACTGGGCGTAGGACTTACCGCAAAAATCAGGGATGCAGATATACGTTTCAGGAACGAAAGCAGTGATACGCACTTTGACAATATCGGGTTTGTGCCGCTCGTCAACTTCAAAGCTGCCTATAAAGCTGCACGCTGGACCTTCCTGATCGAAGGCGACGCGCTGGCTTCCAAGCAAGGCCGGGCTGAGGACATTTTTGCGGGGGCATCCTACCTGTTTACACCCAAATTCGGCATTAAAGCAGGCTACCGCGTGCTGGAAGGCGGTGCGGACTCCGATGAAGTTTATAACTTCAACTGGATCAACTATGCTTCTGTGGGCGTACTGCTGACATTATAAGGTGCGCTGAACCAGTTTATTTGTGCATACCGTGAAAGTAAATCTGGGTACGGGTTTCGAATCCCATGGCTTCATACAAGCTGATTGCCCGGAAATTATCTGCCCGTACGTGCAAAAAAGGTGTTTCTCCGGCAGCCTGTATGCGTTGTACCTGCCGCAGGACCAGCTCACGCGCCAGCCCGCGTCCCAGGAAATCAGGATGGGTACATACGGCGCTGATCTCGGCAAATCCGGTGGGATTCATACGCTGACCGGCCATGGCAACCAGTTGGTCTCTTTCAAAAATACCTTCATAATACCCGAACCGGATCGTCCCCGGCAGGAACGGACCCGGATTGGTAAGCCCGGTCAGTGCCAGCATTTGAGGAATATGCACGTCAGTAAGCGCCACAGCCCGGCTCGTGCCGGTTGCTGCCTCCTTACCACGGTAAATCATCTGGTGACCCGGTATCTGCATGGCATTTTTCCAATGGTCAGGTACTGCAAGCTTCTGATCCGACACCAGGATAATCAGGTTTTTAAAGGGTAATGTGGTATAAAGATGCGAAAGGCATTCGGCAGTAGGATCTGCCAATGCTGCAAAAGGGGAAACGGAAGGGTCAAAGTAGGCACACTGTGCATCCTGGTAGCCCATGTGCCGGTTGCCCGAACCCAGTGCATGCCAGGCCGGATTGTCGAGTGGATGGTTCATTCCTTATTAAGTACAAAGATGATGGTTAACGCGTGTGCTCCACAGGCAGGTAAATCTCGAATGCTGCACCAACATCGCGCTCGCCTTTGGCGATGATTACGCCTGAATGGTTTTCTACTACTTTTTTACAGATCGACAAGCCGATCCCATTCCCGGCAAAGGCTTTCCGGTTATTGAGTGTTTGAAAAATGGTAAAAATGCGCTCGGCAAATTCCTGGTCAAACCCGATACCCTGGTCCCTGAAAATAATACGGATATAGGGTGCAGACAATTTGAGAAAGCCAAGTGCTCCGCATTCTTCGGCCGAAAGCTGATCACACGTAATCTCGATATGAGACCTGCCCCGTGCAAACTTCAATGCATTGCCCATCAGATTGTAAAAAAGCTGGTTCATCTGCAAAGGAACTGCATCAATGACGGGAAGCACCGCTGCCTTAATTTCCGCCTGCGTATCGCTGATCATGAATTCAAAATCTTCCTGTACACTCAACAGGATATCGTTCAGGTCGGTCTTTTCGTAAACCAAATCGGTACTACCGATTCTTGCAAAATCAAGCAGATCCTTGATCAGGTGCGACATGCGCTCGGATGAAGCGATGATCCGCCGGATAAAATCCTGCGATACCCGGTCCTGATCCGACAGCTGGTCCCTGACCATACCCGAAAAAACCTGGATTTTGCGGAGGGGCTCCTGTAAGTCGTGGCTGGTCACGTGCGCAAACTGTTCCAGCTCGCGGTTGGTTTTGGTGATTTGCTCATTGATATTTTCCAGCTCAGCGGTACGCAGCGCCACCCGCTGTTCCAATACCTCTTCCAGCGTTTTCTGATCGTGAATATCCGTACTCGCCCCGATCCAGTTTTCGACCATCCCCGATGCACTGCGCTGCGCCACTCCCCTGCTCAGGTGCCAGCGATACTGGCCATCGTGCCGCAAAAAGCGATGTTCGTAAACAAAATCCTCCCCCGAAATGAAGGCATTCTGCCAGGCAAGCTCGTTCCCGGGACGATCTTCCGGGTGCATGAGCAGGATCAGGCCCTGCGCCTGCAGCAAATCCGGTGACAGGCCCGAAAAGGTGTAGGTAAATTCGTTATAAAAATGTTCACCGCCGATGGCATCAATGCGCCACACCAGCTGGGGTATGGAGTTGGCCAGCAACCTGAACCGCTGCTCGCTTTCGCGCACCAGGTCCAGGGCAGTAATAAGCTCGGTCACATCATTGGCTACCAGCATCACAGCGGTGATCAGGCCCGTAATATCGTGCACGGGCTCTACCACTACGTTCGTGTAAATCCTGGTCGGACCACCCTCGCGGGCTACCGGCAGCGGATATTCCCTGAGTATTTTCCGTTCGCCGCTTTCAAAAACATCGCGGGCGATCGCACCAAACGATTCGCTCCCCGCATCACTGAACACCTCTGCAAATGGCCGGCCTACTACTTCGTCCGCATACTTGTTCCAGTAGCTCAGCAGCATGGCATTGGCTACTTCAATCACCAGCTGGTTTCCTTTAAAAATACCGATTGCAACCGGGGCGCGCTGAAAAATCTCGCGGAGCTCCGTCTCGGCCTTACGTGCCACCTGGTTGATCTTGATCACTGAACTTACCTTGGTCAGCAGCTCTTTGGCAGAAAATGGCTTTACCAGGTAATCGTCCGCTCCCCATTGCAGGCCTTCAATCCGCGACTCTTCCCCTGCCCTGGCAGACAGGATGATGACGGGGATGCGCGGGCCGGACATTTGACGGAGGGTCCCCAGGAGCTGACGACCGTCCATGACCGGCATCATCACATCGCTGATCACCAGGTCGGGCACTTTGCCGGTGATCTTGCCGAGTGCATCCTGACCATTGGAAGCAAAATCGACGGTGAAGTAAGGCGATAACAGCTTGCCCAGGTATCCGCGCATGTCTGCATTATCATCTACAACAAGAACTGAAATAGTCTTTTGTACTTCAATAAGGGCTTCATTCTCCGATGTCGCTGATACTTCTACCACTTCTGGCTCTGCGGTTTCGGGATGGTCGAGCAGGCTCATGGCTTCGCGGATAAAAGTTTCCTGCTGCGATGATGCGGCTGATCTCGTACTCCCGCTGATAATCTGGTCTGCCGGCAGGTGCGCCCTCCCGAGCGGGATTGAAACCGTGAAGGTACTTCCGCTGCCAAACCGGCTTGCGACGGCGATCGACCCGAAATGCAGACCGACCAGCTCCGACACCAGCGAGAGGCCAATGCCCGTACCTTCGTGGGTACGGCCAGGCGTATTTTCTATCCGGTGAAAACGTTCAAACATATGCGGCAGCTCCTCCTCCGGAATACCTACCCCCGTATCGGTCACTTCCAGGATCGCATGGGTATCATCCTGCCCGATGCGGACGGTGATGCTACCCTGAAGGGTATATTTAAATGCATTTGAAAGCAGGTTCAGCACGATCTTTTCCCACATATCTACATCTGCATACACCTCGGACGTAACCTCGCGCACTTCAATAATCAGCTGCATTCCTGCACTTTCCACGACCGAGCGGAAATTGGATGCCAGATCCGCCGTAAGTGCACCCAGTTCCACAAGCTGGTAAGAAGCCTTTACCCTCCCCGCCTCCATCCTGCTGAAATCGAGCAGGTTATTGACAAGTTTCAGCAGCCGGCCGGCATTGCGGTAAATGGAGTCAAGATTGTTGTTGATCAGTTGCAACCTGGCATGGGGCTCGTCGCGCATTTGCTGCAGGGGTCCGAGGATCAGCGTGAGGGGCGTACGGAATTCATGACTTACATTGCTGAAAAAAGTCGTCTTGGCCTTATCGATTTCAGCGAGCTGCTGCGCACGTTTTTGCTGTTGCTGGTAAGCATCTACATTGGAAAAAGCAGCCGATATGGTATTTGCAAATAAAGCAAAAAAGTTCTGGTACTCCTGGTCGAGCGCCCGGCCCGAGCTGACACCGGCAACCAGGAAACCATAATGCTCCTTACCACCGCAAATGCTGATCGGGAAAATCAGTGCGGTATGCGGAGCCTCTTCAAATGGGCCGCAGGCAAAGCTGCCGTAGCGCCCGGAAAGACCGCTTACTTCCACAGGCAGGTTGTCGGGCACATCCAGCGACAACGGCCAGCTCTCAGCAATCGGCTGGCTGAGATCGACGGTAGGGAAATTCAGGTTCTCACCTGCAATACCTGCGGAAACTTTGAGGCTGGCCACCTGGCTGGCCGGATCAAGCTCATATACCTGCACAAAAGGCACATCATAGCAGAAGCGGTCATGGACGCCCGCCAGCAAAGTACTGATCCCGTCAAAGGTCTTTGCATTGGACGTATGCACGGCAAGGTCGCGGACTACCTGTGTGCGCCTGGCACTGAGGATCTGCTCGGTTGTTTCGGTGATCGGGTGGAAAATCCCGCCCACGTTGCCCGACTCGTCGCGGATCGGTGAAAAAGAAAAAGTCATAAAGGCCTCCTCCATGTAACCGTTCCGGTCGAGAAGCATCTGCTGATCTTTGATATAAGTACCCTCACCGGCGAGGCCCCGGTCAAAGGCTGCTCCTACTACCGGCAGGGCTGTTTCCCAGCATATCTTGAAGTTCTGCCCCATAGACTCGGGGTGTTTGGCACCGCAGATCGGCCGGTAAGCATCATTGTAAATCTGTATCAGTTCGGGTCCCCAGGCGATGAGGATCGGGAAGGTAGATGAAAGGCAAAGACTTACGCTTGTCCGTAAACTTTGCGGCCATTGGTGCACAGGGCCCAGTGCCGTTTTTGACCAGTCCATCGAACGTATGAGGGCACCCATTTGCCCGCCGCCCGACAGGAACTGCTCGTCGTTTTCAACTTCGGCCATTATGCATTAATTAGTGGAATTTTCAGGAAGCTAATGCCAGTGGTTGAATTAACCAACGATCCGCGCAAAAAGCAGCAGATGTACCTTCCGCGCTACAAATTTAGAAACTAAGTGCTTTTACAACAGACTTTCCGGCGCTGGAATGGTTTTATTAAGGCAGCGTGCCTACCATTTATTTCAACCAACTTCCAAAGTTATGATTTTAAAAATGGACAGGCTGCCGATCGAGCTGCCAACACCCAGCAATCCATCCCCAAATGACGCCGCTGCTATCCAGGAGCTGCTTGGCGGTAAGTTCGGAGAGATGTCGACGCTGATGAACTACACTTTTCAGTCGTTCAATTTCAGGGGACGCAAGCGTTTACGGCCATTTTATGACCTTACTGCCAGTATTGCGGGTGAAGAGTACAGCCACATTGAGGTGGTATCGTATGCCATCAACCTGCTGCTGACGGGTACTACCAAACGGGGGTTTGATCCGGAACCTGCTCCATTGAAAGACAGCATCGATGCACGCCTCTCGCGCCATTTCATTTCCAGCGGACAGGCTTCGCTCCCAATGGATTCCATGGGAGACTGGTGGACGGGCCAGAATGTGTTCAGCAGCGGCAATCTCAGACTTGACCTTCTTCATAACTTTTTTCTTGAATGCGGTGCGCGTGCCAACAAAATGCGGGTGTACGAAATGGTTACAGATCCGACGGCGCGTGAAATGGTAGGTTTTCTGCTGGTAAGGGGTGGTTTGCACGTAGTGGCTTATGCCAGGGCACTGGAAATACTTACAGGCGTGGCGGTAACCAAGCTTGTACCCGTACCTGACCTGAGCAACAAGGCATTTCCCGAAACCCGGAAATATGAAGAAAATGGCCTTCACCGGAAGCTTTATACATTCAGCAAGGACGATTACCAGAAAGCAGGACTTGTATTCAATGGCCCCCACCCGGAAGATGGTCTTCCACTGGAAGTGGTATTTGGCTCACCCGAAGGCTATCCTATGCCCGACCTGGACGAAGAGCCCCAACTGAACTCACCCGGAGAAGTGGGTATAGATCCGGAAATGTTCGCCGACATTGCGAAAAAACTGGGCATTAAGATATAGTTTCCGTAGCAAAAGTTACATAGTCCTGCCGTCCGTACCTGCTCCCGGGAGCAATGTTTCGGCGGCAGGATTTATTTTACAAAAAATTCATAATCAATGCACAACTGCAAAGTCCGGCCATAAAAAAAGCCCCTGCCGGAGCAAAGGCTTTTCACTGAATTTTCTGTAACGCATTAAAATTCCGGCGAGGCAAAGCTGTCCCCGTTGTTTGGATTTTTCGGCTTCATTTCATCATTGTCGATGATATCGTTGAGCATGGCATCGCGCTCGGCCACGGTCCTGTTCAGCGGTACCTGGTCACCTTCCAGTCCCTGCTGGCGCAGTCGGTAGCTTTCGTGCACCGGCCGGTCGATAATACGACTGCGGAGCGGCAGGCTTCCGGTGCCTGCGGGCGTAGCTTGGGTACCGAGGCCATATGCAGCACCCGGTGGGTCCAGGATCGGATTACCCTCCACCTGGCCTGGGGCAAGGTTGGCGAGGCTCTTGGTAACGTCCACTGCGCCGTGATTATCCAGTACCTGCGCAGCCAGTTCTGCTTCCTCGGCGCTGGTCGCATGTACGGTTACGATCGTTCCGCGCTTGCCGGCTTCTGCATAGCGGGTCACTTCATCATCGTCGCCATCAAAAAGCGTTCTAAAAAAATGGCCAATCTTGTCCAGTATGTCTTCATCCTCGTCATGTACGGCGGTCTTTGCAGGCTCGGACTTGTAGGATGCTATCTTGATATCCACATTGCCGTCAGCAAATCCATTGGAGAGCAGGTAGTTCTGCGCATCCTGTGCGTCGCTCTCATATTCGAAAATCCCTATGACCGTTTTTCCCATGACATTTTCATTTAAAGGTTTTGGTTTGTTGATCTTGCGCATGGTTTGAAAATATCCATGCCAGCAGGCAGCAGTCGTACCGATCGCTTTCCCAGCAGCAGAAGGCTGCTTTAATTCCGTACAGCAAACCGGCTCTGCCGACCCGACCAAAGTGTTTGAATGCACAACTTCACACTTTCTTGATCCGCAGCACCCTCAACTTAACATTCCCGTAAAAGACGCACATGTAGTTTTGCAGCTATCCCCAAACCGATCGGCAGGGAATACCAGGCTGTGGTACGGGTAAGTTTCAGGATGCGGGGATTTTTTCAAAGGTATTAATACGGGTACAAGCCTTTATTTACAATGGATTCAAGAAGAGATTTTCTTAAAAAGGCAGCGCTGCTGACGGGTACCGGTGCCCTGTCGGACATGCTGCCGCCGGTGATTCAGAAAGCACTGGCCATCAACCCTGAGCCGGGAAGCACTTTTTACGATGCCGAGCATGTCGTTTTTCTGATGCTCGAAAATCGCTCGTTTGATCATCAGCTGGGTACCCTGAGGGGCGTGAGGGGCTATAATGATCCGCGAGCCATTGATCTTCCTGACAAAAAGAAGGTATGGTTCCAGTCCAATGAGGCCGGTGAAACCTATGCGCCTTTTCACCTGGATGTAAAAGACACGAAGGTTGCCTGGATGGGCTCCGTGCCGCACGGCTGGTCTGACCAGACGGATGCCATGAACCAGGGAAAATACGACCGGTGGCTGGACGTTAAAAAGCCCGGCAGGAAAGAGTACGCGCACATTCCGCTGACGATGGGATATTGCAACCGCGATGATTTCCCATTTTACTATTCGCTGGCGGACGCCTTTACGGTGTGTGATCATAATTTTTGTTCAAGCATCACCGGCACGCACCCAAACCGGTATTACTGGATGTCGGGGACCGTACGGGAGCAAAATCAGCCCGACGCCCTCGCCCACCTCTGGAACAACAGCAACTACGTGTATCCCGAGCTCGACTGGAAAACCTACCCCGAGCGGCTTGAAGAAAATGGTATCGCCTGGAAAATTTACCAGAATGAAATTACCATGGGTTATGGCCTGCAAAGTGAGGAAAGCAGCTGGCTGAGCAACTTCGGCACCAATGTGCTGGAATATTTCAAAGCGTACCACGTACGCTTTCACGAGGGTGGAATCGCCAACCTGCAAGCAAAGAAAGAAGCAGCGCTGGCCCTGATCGCTGATCTTGAAAAACAACCCGCAGAAGAGGCTGTAAACAAAAAGCTTGCTGCAGCCCGCAAGCTGCTCACGCACATCGAGACTGCTCAGGCGAAGTTTAACCAGGACTCTTTCAATGCGCTTTCGCAAAAGCACAAGAATTTAAATACCAACGCATTTACCACCAATATCAACGATCCGGATTTCCATACACTTACGGCCATGCAATACGACGACCATAGCACGGAGCGTATGCTGAACGTTCCCAAAGGCGATGTGTTCCATCAGTTCCGGGAAGATGTGGAGCAGGGAAAATTGCCCGCAGTATCCTGGCTGATGCCGCCTGCACGCTTCTCAGACCACCCCGGCGAGCCCTGGTTCGGGCCTTGGTATGTGAGTGAGGTAATGGAAATTCTGCTCAAAAATCCGGAGGTCTGGAAAAAAACCATTTTCATCCTGACCTATGACGAAAATGACGGCTACTTTGACCACGTTCCTCCTTTTACGGTACCTAATCCGTATCAGGAAAACTCGGGCAAAGTGTCTGCAGGCATTGATCCCAAAATGGATTTTGCCACCCGGAGCCAGCAAACCAACCCGTCCATGAATGAAAGCAGGCTCCGTGAAGGCCCGATCGGGCTGGGCTATCGGGTACCGATGATCATTGCATCACCCTGGACGCGCGGAGGGTTTGTCAATTCCGAAGTGTTTGACCACACATCCTCGCTGCAATTCCTCGAAAATTTCATTGAGAAGAAGTTTAATAAAAAAGTCAGGGAAGAAAATATTACCCAGTGGCGCCGTACGATCTGCGGAGACCTTACGTCCGTTTTCCGTCCATACCATGGTGAAAAAATTGAGGAGCCTGCATTTCTTAACAAAACTGATTTCATAGAAGGCATTCACCAGGCGCAGTTCAGGCAGGCCCCCGACAATTTCAGGCCGCTGACGGCTGGGGAAGTACTTGAAATCAGTAAAGATCCGCGCCGGTCGCCGGTATTTCCGAAACAGGAAGCAGGCGTGCGCCCGGCCTGTGCCCTGCCCTACGAGCTTTATTCCAACCTCCATTTCGATAAGGCGGCAAATCGCGTAAAGCTTTCGTTTAAAGCCGGCAATGCAGTTTTCGGACGACGGTCGGGCGGGTCACCGTTCAGGGTCTATGCGCTCATTCCGTACCGGCAGGAAACTTTACGATCGTGGAACTACACGGTTGCTGCGGGAGACGAGCTGCATGATGATTGGGAGATCAATGATTTTGAGAATAAGGCGTATCACCTGCGTGTTTACGGGCCCAATGGTTTTTACCGCGAGTTTACGGGCGACCTGACCAACCCTTTGCTCCGCATCAGCTGCTCCTATGAAGGCAGGCGTACCGGGCTCACCGGCAATGTTGTTGTGGGCATAGAGAATCTCGACTTACGGTCTCACGAAGTTATTATTGCCGACAACAGCTATCATTCGGGGGTGCAGAACAAAAAAATTGCTGCGGGCGGAAAAGTCAGTATTGTGCTGGATCTGGCAAAGAATTTTAACTGGTACGATTTCAGCGTGAAGGTAGCGGATAGGCCAGCGTTTGAAGAGCGTTTTGCCGGTCACGTTGAGACAGGTGCGGTTACCAAATCGGATCCGCTGATGGGCGGCCTGGTATAAACAGTCCGGCTTTGCTCGCCTGAGCGGACCTGAGATTTGTAACGAGATTGACGGACAAATGCGCTTTTAACGTATTCTATCCCTATCTTACGCCCTGAGCATACCAGGAAATCAACTTTACAGAAACATAGATGGCGTCGGGTTTTTTTGCAGTTCTGGATGATATAGCTGCATTGATGGATGATGTTGCATTGGCAACAAAGGTAGCCACGCGTAAAACTGCGGGCATTTTAGGTGACGATCTGGCGGTGAATGCCGAGAAAGCCACGGGCTTTCTGGCTGAGCGGGAGCTGCCCATACTCTGGGCAATCACCAAAGGTTCACTGCTCAACAAGCTGATCATTGTGCCCATTGCGCTGCTGCTGAACGTTTTTTTTCCTATCGCCATCACGTATATCCTGATCCTGGGTGGCTGCTACCTTGCCTATGAAGGGGCAGAAAAGATCATTGAATTTATCACTAAACCGAAAAAGAAGACGCAGGAAGGCATTAAGGAAAGTACACCCGAGCCCTCAGGCACCGATCAGGAAAAGGATAAAGTAAAATCGGCCATCACCACGGACTTTATCCTATCCGTTGAAATTGTCATTATTGCCCTGGGCGCGGTAGCCGGGGAAGAAACCATGACCCAGATTGTAACCGTATCAACGGTCGCACTGCTGGCAACCATCGGAGTGTACGGCATTGTTGCTTTGATCGTACGGATGGACGATGCGGGCTACAAGCTGATCCGGCGCTCGGATGATCAGGGCTTACTCTCCAAAGTCGGCCATTTGCTGGTGGGCGCCCTGCCGGTCATCATTCGGATCCTGGGCGTAGTAGGTACACTTGCCTTACTGCTTGTAGCAGGGGGCATATTTGTCCATAACATTGAATACCTGCACCACTGGATGCCAGGCATTCCTGCCACTGTCAAGGAATTTGGGATCGGGCTGGTTGTAGGGTTGGTCGTCGCAGGACTGATGCATGTTGTCAAGTCACTCACGGGCTCTTCCGGGCATGCTCACTGAGGCTGGTGCTCCGCTTATTCTGCCAGAATGATTGCATAAATGGTACGTGGTTCCCTGCAATGCAGGGAACCACGTGTGCTTTTACCGGGTCGTAATCTCAATATCACCTCCGCGCAGGAACAGGTCATGCGGTACAAAGTAGCCTTCGGTCTGCTTACCATTCACTTTGATGGCCGTCAGGTTTCTGCCTTTGCCGGGTTTTCTGATGGTCAGCATTTTTCCTGTGCTTGTTTTCCATTTTACTTCATCAAAAAGAGGTGCAGTAACAATGTACTCGGGATCCGTGGCTGAAAACGGATAAAGTCCGAGGGCTGAAAACACGTACCAGGCCGACATTTCACCCGCATCATCCATACCGCAGAGCGCCAGGCCCTCATCACCTATCCCGTAAAGGTTATTCAGGATATAGTCGAGCACTTTCTGCGACTTTTCCGGTTTTCCTATAAAATGGTATGCAAAAGGTGCTTCATGATCGGGCTGGTTGCCATGGCAGTACTGACCAATCATCGTTTCCACATTGCGGGCAATATAGGTGGGGTTCCAGGGTACGGTGAAAAGGGAGTCGAGCTTGGACTCAAAACCCTGCGGGCCACCATAGAGCTGGATCAGGCCTGGCATATCATGCGGCGCAAAAAACGACACCTGCCAGGCATTGGCCTCCCGGTACATGTATTCGTAGTAAGGGTACTGCGGATTAAACGGCTTGATCCAGTCACCATTTGCCAGTCTGCCGCGCATAAACCTTGTGCCGGGATCAAACATGTTCCGGTAATTCCGGGATCGCTGCATCATTATCCTGTAATTGGCCGTATCGCCCAGCACCCTGGCAAGCTGTGCCACCGAGTAGTCGTCGTATGCATATTCCAGTGTTTTCGAAACACCCGCATTGGCCTTGGTTTCCACCTGCGGGTCAGGAATGTCCGGGTCTAAAATGTATCCTTTCTGAATGTACTCGGCAATGTGCGGCCGGGCGCCGCCCGGTACGTTTGCATTTTTCAGCAGGATCTGGTAAGTGCCTTTGATATCAAAATCGGTAATGCCCCGCAGGTAAGCCCCGGCAATGGACGATGCGCCATGATCACCATGAAAAAACGTGGGAATGAAGCCTTTTTTATCGCCTACATCCTTCATTGATTTAATCACGTCCAGGGTCACGTCCGGCGTGATCAGCCCCAGCAGTACATCTTTATTGCGGTAAGTATCCCACAGCGACGGCTCCGTGTAGTACCGGAAGCCTGTTTTTTCCACATGATTCTTTGCATCGGTAAACTCACCATTTACGTCGCTGCGCAGGGCAGGCCACAGGAATGACCGGTACAGAGACGAATAAAGCATCTGCTTCTGCCTGGCGGTGCCGCCTTTGACCTGCACGGACGAGAGCAGTTGTTCCCATGTACGTGTAGCTTCTGCGCGCACGGTTTCGAAGGTTTTATTCCCGATCTCCTTTTCAAGGTTCGCTCTGGCATTTTCGGTACTGACAAAGGATATCCCGATTTTCATCTCTACGGGTCCTTTGCCGCCTTCGGCCAAGTGGACGATGGCATAGCCGGTTTTTGCACCTTCTTCCTTTTTTTCGAGCTTCTGCACAGGCGTGTTCAGCGTAGCATAAAAATAGATTTTCTCACCGGTTTGCTGGTATCCCTGAATCGCACGGGGACCCACCTGCTCAATGTTCCAGTCAGCAACACGGTTGTTGGCTTTTGCGAGGTCAAACAGGATTTGACGGTCTTTTGACTGCTGGTACTCATACCGGTGAAAACCCGCGCGCAGGGTTGATGTGAGGCTCACGTTGATCCGGTAATCATCTAGGAATACCTGGTAAAAACCCGGTGACGCACTTTCCCGCCCGTGAGTGAACGCGGAACCGAACTTTTGCCCGGGATTGGAGAGCGGCAGGACGGGAATGTTGCAGAGGTTCCAGTGACCTTTGTTGGTATGCGTAAAACCGAGAATGACCTGGTCTTCGTACTCATATCCTGCTCCCGAGCCATACTCGGTCATGGGGCTCAGCTGCACCATTGCATCGGGAAGTGAGCTCCCGGGGAATGTCAGCCCGGCCCACGACCGCCAGCCGTCGGGCAGCTGGTAGCCCAGTATTTTCGGATCGGTAAGAGGCGCTGTGCCGATAAATGGGTTGACGTACTTTGTAAACTCCTGGCTGCGGGCCGGAACAGCCATGCTCAGGATCATCAATCCGGTGGAAAAGACTTTGGTAAGCTTCATGAAAAATACAGGTTCAGGTACGCACCTGCCGGTATGGAGCAAACCGGCAGGTGATTTCGGCGCCATAGATACTAGCTTATTGTTGTAATATCAAAAATTGCGCATGCAGATACAGGCCCGAACCTGACCCTGGCAGCATTTTTTAACGGTATGTATTATGAAAACATTAATCACGTGGATCATGATGATGGGCACCATCGCCGACCAACCCAGGCAGGTTCTGCTGTTTTACAATGCAAATGGTGAGCAACAATGGAAATCGCAGCTGAAAGTGCTGGAAGCTTCCAAATCCGGTATAGACGAAAGGGACATCAAGGTTGTGTCCATCTCTTCCGCAGCCCAGCAGGAGGATCAATGGAAGCAATGGAAAGTGGATCGTAACCAGGCATTTACCTTCATTCTGGTAGGTCGTGACGGTGGCGAGAAACTGCGGTCCAATGATGTGGTAGCAACCAGAAAACTGTTTGGCCTCGTCGATGCGATGCCCATGCGGAAAAGTGAAATGAAAGACAAGGACAAGTAGTGGTGGTCCTCAGTACCTGCCGGAATTTTCCTGCACTTCTGCCTGAGTTTTTGCCGGATCCGGCGATGTGAGTGCGGCAAGCTGATCGATCAGCTCGTCGGTTTGATACAGGTATTCCGCTTCTTCCAGCAGCCCCTGCTGGTACGACCGGTAAAGTACGTCAAGATCAGCCTTGATCTCACGCCGGCGCCTCGGCCGGGGCGGCCTGGCCTTTGGAGGAAATTGTGTTTCGATCCAGTCGGCAATCTGACTGACGATAAACACGAATGTTCCGGTGAAAATAAACAGAAGAAGTTCAAATAGCAGCACAGCATACCTGTTTTCCGGTACCCGGCCCGGGTACCGTCATAAACTTAGCAAAATCCTTCCGTGAAGGCAATGCCTCGCCGCGCGGCATCAATCCAAACTGGTATACTTCCGGCAATTTGCGTAAAATCGATAGCAACGATCTTCTCACATTTTAAGATTATAGTGCACTTCCAGACACGCGGAGATGCGCGGCCCTTTATTTGACAAAAGTCTCTTGAAAAAAACCTGATATCGCTGATCAATTCAGATAATAATTCTTTATTTTGAATGCCACTACTCTCCTTATCTATTTCAATTGATGACTCAAATCCGCTTGTCAGACAATTTCAAAAAAATGACGGTGAAATCCGTCGGTGCTATTTTCCTTTTTATTTTCGTTTATCTGCTGCTGATGTGCAGTGCAATTGCATTGACAATTGGCTGTGGCATTCTGGGGTACACGCTTGTTGCATACAGTTTCAGTGGCTATGCCATTTTAGCAGCACTTGCCTTGTTAAGTATCGGATTGCTGAGCCTGGTGTTTCTTATCAAATTCATTTTCAAAAAACACAGTACGGATCTTACCCACCTCATTGAAATCCGGAAAGAGCATGAACCTCAATTATTTCAGATGGTTGAAGAACTTGTTAAAGAAGTTGGTACGGATTTTCCTAAAAAGATTTACTTGTCAGCGGATGTAAATGCGGCTGTATTTTACGACTCCGGTTTCTGGAGTATGTTGTTACCCGTGCGTAAAAATCTGCAGATCGGCCTCGGCCTGGTCAACGCTGTTTCGGTCATTGAACTGCGTGCCATATTAGCTCATGAGTTCGGACACTTTTCCCAAAAAACAATGAAAGTCGGGAGCTATGTCTACAATATGAACCGGGTTATTTACAATATGCTGTATGATAATGATGCCTATGAAACATTGATAGAGAAATGGGCAAGCAGCAATAACTTTCTGGCCATTGCGGTCCTGATTTCCGTCAGGATTGTCAGAGGTATCCAATGGATTTTAAAAAAGGTTTATCGTATTCTGAATGTAAGCTATATGGGCTTGTCGCGGGAAATGGAATTTCATGCGGACGAAATAGCTGCAAATGTGACAGGACCGGGCCCACTTAAATCTTCCCTGCTGAGGCTGGAATTTGCAGCCGGCGCTTATCAGATTGTGCTTAACTATTATCAGGGAAAAGTTGACGAATCAAAAAAGGCAGCGAATGTATATCTGCAGCAAGCGTCGGTGATGGACTTTGTTGCCCGGCGTGACGGGCTGCATTTCGAGCATGGACTGCCGCAGGTTAGCATGGATTATTTACAGCGGCATAACCGCTCCAAACTGGTTATTGCGGATCAATGGGCGTCTCACCCTACTACCGAAGACCGGATCCTGCGACTCAGCCAGCTGAATATTCCTGTTCAAAATGAAGATAAAAGGTCTGCATGGTCCATTTTCAAAGACAAAGAACATTTGCAGCACCAACTGACTGCCAATGAATTCAGTCTTGTTCAGTACCCCTCACCGGCCACCGAAATAACAGCTGAAGAGTTCATCCGTGATTACGTGGAAATGCAGCGTGAGTTTCAGTTTGATAACCTGTTTAATGGCTATTATGACAACAAAAGTCCGGAGAGAATTTCCCTGCAGGAATTGGGTCGGATATCACCGGAAAAAACAAAGAATATTGATCTTCTTTTTGGCAAGAATGCCGTGCAAAACATTGATGACTACCTCTGGCTCGACCGCGATATACAGGTACTAAGCGCTATTATGGAAGGACATTATGCCGTAAAAACCTTCGACTATGATGGCATTAAATATACGGCCGGTGCATGTGCCGGATTGATTGCCGAACTTGAACTGAAACGGAATCAATTGAAAGAACAGATTACGGAAAATGACACAGACATTTACCAGTATTTCCTGCAAAAGGAAAACGAAACTGCCCGGAGTGGGGAGCTGAATCATTTATATGTATCGTATTTTGACTGGGACGATGCGGCGGACGAACATTTTCAGATATATACAAGCGTGACAAATGCGGCGGCATTTATGTTCGAAACTACGCCGGAAAATCAGATAGCAGAAAACATCCAGGCATTAAGATCGGTGGAGCTCACCTTTAAAGCATCTGTCAAAGCATTGATTGATAAAGCATTTGTCAAGGAAATTACAGATGCTGATATGGGCAGGAATTTTGAGCTTTACCTGGCTGACCAGTATTCATATTTTCACGATCGCCAGTACAATGCAGACGAGATCAATATTCTTTTTACATGCATAAACAATTACCATAACCTGATCGGAAAAATACATTTCAACCGCAAAAAGAAGCTGCTGGATTACCAGGCACAATTAGCAAAAGATGCTGTGCCATTGAAGGATCATCAAGACTTAATTATTCAGCCTTCAATAACAAATGCTTTCAATGCTGCCATTTTGCCTTCCCTGAATTCCCAGACATCGCAATAAGAATAATCTGTCCTATTCCCGTTTACATCTTTCAGGGTGATCTGGCCGAGGGCGGTAACGAAGTCGCCCTCGGCAATCAGGTTTTCAACTATAAACTTTGGCGGTTCCTGGTAGGTTGCCGCCATATATTTCCGCACTGCTTCTTTTCCCTGCAACGTTTGTTCGCCCACGAACGTCCACGTGGTGTCCTCTGTACAAAAAGACAAAAAGCCCTCATAATCACCTTTTGTAATTGCAGCATTTGCCACTTCCAGAATGGATTTGTTATTCAGATTCGTCAATGCAAGCTGGTTATTTTTATTTAAATGTATTTGAACAATTGTTTATTCTCAAACAACCTGGACGGCGACTTCATAATAATCAATCACAGGCTGAGCGGCAAAGTATGGTTTCATGGCCACCATTACACTTTGCAAAAATCCGTTTGTCTCCGCTGCGGTGCGTGCTTCTTCGGTTTCCCAGAGTGTCACCATCAGGCATTGACTGGTTTTGGTATTAATTAAAAAGCGGCTGTTTTTAAATCCTGCCATGTCTTTCAGTGCAGGGCCTACCGAATCCTGGAAATAATTCGTGGCGTCATTTAAATGATCCTGGTTCAAGAGAACCTGAACAACTCTGGCGTACATAATCGTGGTGGTTTAAATGATACATGATTACGATTGTGAAGTGAACGATAGGCTCTTTTTACTCTCAATGATCCGGATTAATATATTTAAAATGCTATGACATAATCGTTTTAATTGTAAATGAGCAAAGTGCATTAATATCCTGTATGTGATTAAGAGTAAACGTTCGTAATCAGGTTTATTTATTGGCACAGATCCCCCTGACAGATGTCCGGTTTCACCTGCCAAACAGGTTGCTGACTTGTTTACTTTTGAAGCATTGAAAAAACGTATTGTTTCATTTAAATCGCTGAACTGTGGCAAACAGGAGAAAAATCATCGCAGCCATCAATATGACGCTTGACGGATATTGCGACCATACGGCCGTCATGGCAGACGATGAACTGCATGCACACTACAGCAATTTAATCAACGGGGCGGATCTTGCATTGTATGGAAGGATCACCTACCAGCTCATGGAGTACTGGAAGGGCATTCTGGCGAACCCGACGGGCGATAAGCTGACGGATGATTTTGCAGTCAGCATCGACCGCATCCCAAAAGTTGTTTTTTCCCGCACGCTGAAAAACGTTGACTGGTCCAGTGCAAGGATCGCCGCCCAAGAGCTACGGAAGGAAGTTCTGACTGTGAGGGAGCTGCCCGGCAAAGACATCCTGGTTTGCAGCCGAAGCTTGATAGCGGCTTTGATAAACCACGGCCTCGTGGACGAACTGCAGCTGGCCATTCATCCGGTTATTGTGGGCAAAGGTTTGCCTTTACTGGACCTGATCGGCGAAAAAACGTTTTTAAAGCTCGAAAGGACAAAAACTTTGGCGTCCGGCGCAATCGTACTTTACTACCGATTCAGGTAAGTATGTTGCTTTTTGTCCGGTCCTTCCAGCCGCAGTGTTCGCAATGTTGGGTATACCAGTGCTCATTCAGGGCGCAGAAACCCGCCGCAGTAGTGGCTACTAAGAGGCCTTACAAGATCGATAGGATTTACCGACGTGCAGTGTTGCATTTTGTTTTGCCTTTTACAGCGTGGTTGCCAGCGCGTACGTAGCTCATCGATCCAGATCCGGATTTACTTTCTTCAAAGTATAGCTGGTTATTTCCCGGCAGGCGGTTTGCTGGTATGCGTTTTGTAAACTATCCCGTATTAAAAATACCTTCAATCAACAAAATTGCATGATTATGAAAACCACAAAAAGTAAAACTGCCGCCACTAAACAGATCACCGAACAAGATGGTGAAAAACTGAAGGAATTGTTTGTAGATGGTCTTAAAGACATTTACTGGGCAGAAAAAAACCTGGCGAAGGCATTGGTAAAACTTTCTAAAAGTGCCACATCCGAAGAACTGAAATCTGCATTTGAGCTGCATACAACGCAAACCGAGCAGCAGATCGTGACCGTAGAGCAGGTGTTTGAAATCATAGGTGAAAAGGCACAAGCCAAAAAATGTGCTGCCATGGAAGGCCTCATTGCAGAAGCCAACGAAATTATCGAGAGTACGGAAAAAGGAACCATGGTTCGTGATTGCGGACTCATCATGGCGGCCCAGAAGGTAGAGCACTATGAAATTGCCTCGTATGGTACGCTTCGCAATATCGCACGCACCCTTGGCTATGAAGAAGCAGCCACACTTTTGCAACAGACGCTGGATCAGGAAGGTGAAACAGATCACATCCTTACTGAACTTGCTGAGTCGTACGTTAACCAGGAAGCAAGCGCGGAATAAAACCGGCAATCCCGCACCGTTAGGAAAGCTGGCGCTGGCGCCAGCTTTCTTTGTTTATAATGACCTTACCATTCGTATTTTCCGGCAGTATCTTGATGGTATAGTATTTACGTTATCTATACAACAGACATCCGGCCTGAAACCGGGTGGTTTGCACTGCCTTCACTAACTATACAACATCATGGCTTTATATAATCAGTCTTTCAACCTGAACTTCCAGAATTCGACCATTCTGGTCACTCCGCACTTTGTTTCGGGGCGGAAGGTTTTCAATATATCATTCGGTAATGCGCAACCCGAAATTGTGATTACCCGAAAAAAAGACGAAGGCGGATTTTACTGGGTACCGGTTTCCAATACGGGCTTCAAAGATGTGGAGCAAATCGGAAGGTGTATTGTCGAGTATTTCAATATGCGGAGCAACCAGGCCGGGTCGCATGCGGCAAGACCGAAAAACAACTGACTATTGCTGTGACTCCGGCAGGTTGGAATCCGGTATGTAGCCTGTACTTCTGGCCTTGAAAAGCAGAATAAAAGCCCAGATCTGCAAAATACCCTGTATGATGTAAATGATGATTTCAGAAGCCGTTTTAATATTAATTCCCCATATAAACGGTGCAAGCAGCGTGCCTATCACAACGCTGGCCATAAAGAAATACCTGACCCACTCCACGCCCCTTCTGATCAGATGGGCAGTCGCACAGGTAATGCCCGTTACCATGATCAATGCCGATGCAACCCTGGCATCAGACAAATCCTTCCCGGCGATCAGCACACTGATGATCCCCAGCGCCGCAGAGACGAAAATGAGGTTTGATGCCTTGATAAAATCAGGATGTACTTTCGTTTTCATAGCAGCGTAAGAAAATAGTTGTTACCAAACCAAAGGTAATGTTACGGGTTATCTGCACAGCTGGCTTCCAATCCGGCACAAGCATCATGCACCTTCCGGTATTGAAAGATACCCATCCTGGCCGGGAATATGACTATTCTTTCAAAGCGAATTTACTGCTCATTAATATTTTTTTCTCCACCCAACCTGCCGCCTGGTCATTGTAGTTTATTGTATTGACAGGATCAACCTGCCAGCACATTCTTAAACGCTCAATACCATGGTGATGAAAAAAGGATCCCTCGTATTATTAATGGCCCTGCTGTTTGTACAGCTGGTCGCCTGTGAAAGAAACACATTGGAAAGCGAATCGCCCGTGCCGTCCAATGCAAGGACCGCTGAAGAAGAAAGCGGCAGCGCACCTTCCCGGATCGAAACTGCAAAAACGGCTGGGATCAAGCGAAAGGAACCAACACAATTTACCTTGGTCAATGCCAAAAGCCCCTTTGTTAAGTGGCGCGTCATCCCTAAACAGGTAGTGGAAAATCAGGGCACAAAAAGCATGGTCTATTTTCAGGAAGCAGGCAAGTACAGGGTGCTTGCCATCGACAGCATAGGAACGGATACCGCTTTTATTGATGTTGAAATCAGTCACGAAATTTACCAGCGCCCTGATTATGCGCAAAAAATACAGCAGGATGACGAGCTGCTGGTAACCCCGCGCGCTTTGGCGGATTCTGCCCGGTACCTGGATCTTCAGTTAACCACCCGCAAGGCCTACAATTGCACCGAAAATAATCTCTGGCTCAAAAGCACCAAAACAGGCAGCCAATATGAATGTGCCGTGGAGGGTGTTGATGTTTCCCTCGAGTGCACGCCCGGCCAGGTTCCGTCAAAGGGAATATTTGTGGTCGGTACCCACATCAGTGACGGCACGACCGGCAACCTGGTGATCAGCTTCAACGGGAAGACGTACAAAGGCACCTTCACGAGAACCGGCCGGGGTTATACATTCAACTGGCCTTACGAGAGCGGGGTCATATTCACAACCAAATCCATTTAAAAGCATCTTCATAAAAATAACCGGCCAACCGCAAACAGCAGGTTTGTAAAACAGAGTCATTTGGATAGCCTTGAAACATTATTGGCCGGATGCCGGCGCAGGGACCGTCAGAGTCAGGAAAAACTGTACCGGCGGTTTTACCCTGCGCTGTTCGCATTGTGCAGGAATTTTTTTGATGAAAAACATGATGTACTGACCGCATTGAATAATGGAATGCTCCGGGTTTTCCAGCATGTAGATCAGTACGATCCTCAGAAAGGCGAGTTTTTCAGCTGGATGTACACGATCGTGAGAAATGCTGCGCTCACTCTCCTGCGCAACCGCAAAACCCAGGCTTTCCATTATGACGAAATTGATGACAAGATGGGGTTTGAGTCTCCTGAAAATCCGCTGGATGCCCTGAATGCTGGCGATATACAAGTATATCTCATGCAGTTGCCTGTTGCGACGAGGCGAATATGCGGGCTGTTTTACCTTGACGGCTTTTCGGTAAAAGAAATATCAGAGGCGCTGAATATCCGTGAGGGAACTGTCAAATGGCACCTGAGTGAGAGCAGGAACAGATTGAAATCCATTTTGGAAAAAGCACTTCGCTAGCATCGTGAAAAAGAAAAACGTGAATATCGACAAGTACAGCCACGACCCACTGCCGGAACCTGAAATTCCTGCTGATGAAGCGTGGACACAGATGAGTGGCATGTTGGCTGCGGGCATTGCCCCGGCCGCAGGATCAAAACTGATCGCCAAGCTGTTAAAATACAAGTTCGCGCTTTCCGGCATCAGTGCCGTCACGGTAGTAGCTGCCATTGTTTTTATCAAAACCACCTTACCTGCCGGCAGCGGCAAAGACCTGAAAGCCAGGAACTCTACTGCTTTGACAGTTATTGATCAGAACAAGAAAGCTGAGCCAGCTGTACATGCCGCACCTTTTGTCCAAATAAAAAAAGCTGATTCCACGGAGAACGGGGCGGGCCCCAAAGTGGGATACAGGAACATACCCCATACCTCCGCACCGGATCAGGCTGGTGACCGGGCAGAGAATACCAGTTTCAAACCACAAGCCGGGGTTGAGCAGCCGGCAGCATTATCCGCTTCAAAAAGCAACCGGCCAGATCCGGATGCAAAGCTTCATTCCCGCGAAGTTTTGCAGAAAGTAATATTGCCGGATGATATGCAGCGGAGTAATAACCTGGGAACTGGTTTTCTGGCCAGCGGTAAAGAGGCCCATAAAAAACGATCTGACGGAGCAGCCGCGAAGGCAGAAAGCAGGAACAGATCAGCCGGCGACGTTCCTGGCAGCCCTCTGTGGTCCGGCTCAGACAAGGGTACGAAGACCGATAATTCCATTCAAGTACGTCCTATGAAACCCATATTCCTGACTACAATACCAATCCGGAAAGTACAGCCTGATACCAGGATTCAGATCCCGCAGCAACACGCACGTGCCGAGGCCGCCGGAAAAGTCAGCAGCATACAGTTCGGACCGGAGTGGAGTATCAACAGCTCCCTAAATCGTACGGAATATCTTTTTGCCGGAAAAGACAGCGTCAGCAAGCCTGCATGGGTACTTGTTCCGGGCATTTTTGTTTCCAGAAACTGGAAACAGCATGCAGTATCATTCACTTTTTCACCCCATCAAACCTACTTCGGAAACAGTACATTACTGGTGCATACCGTTGACCCCATCACCATCCATGATTCATTGAAGACCTACAACAATGTGCGGCTGAAAAAAGCAACCGGGCTGAATTTCAGTATGTATTATCATTACCAGACGACGAGGATTTTCGCGGTGGGCGGCGGGGTAGCTTACAACCACTTTTTACACGCGCTCGTACGGAAGGAAATCGAAAACTATGAAGGTAAAGTATACCCCGGAGCGCTCGCTACCATCACCAGACCGGCAGGATTGTCGCAGCATATGCGCCCCGGACTTTTATCATTGAAGGCCGGTATTCTTTTTAACCCCGGACGCTTTCAGGCAGGGGTGAATGTGATCTTGCCGGTCACTGGTGTTTCCAGGATACAGCCATTTTCATTAAAGCCTTTGAATGGTCAGTTTTTTTTGCGTTTGAATGTATTCTAAGGAAATCCGTGATCAGGGTCTGCTTACATGCAATAGATGCATAAAATAGAACTTGCGGGTTACTATCCATCAACATAAAAAAAGCCGACAGCCAGGATCCTGGCTGCCGGCTTCAAAAAGAAACTGGCTCAATTATTTGCTCTTGTCAAGACCTTTTACATGTTCAGCATGTGCCTTGATCACCGGCAAAGTTTTATCGATGAAAGCTTTCAGCTCTGCATCTTTTACTTCTTTCTGCGCGTCTTCAAAAAGCTTTACAGTTTGGTCGTGGTCTTTTTTCATTACCTCAATGTAAGCTTTGTCAAAGTCACTGCCGCTCTTACTGCCAAGGTCCGAAGCAGCTTTTTGCTTTTCTTCATTGGGAGCCGAAGGCAGGGTGATGTTTTTGCTGGTGGCCAGTGCCTTCAGTTCATCATTTGCTTTTGTATGATCTTTAATCATCTGTTTTGCAAATTCTTTCACTTTCGGGTCTGTTGCCTTTTCTTCTGCAATTTTGCTCAGCGCTACCTCAGCCATTCCGCCATTTGCCGCTTCTACCGCAAATTCGGAATCATCTTCCATAGCAGAAGATGTGGAGTCGCTGCCGGTATTATCGGCAGCTGCTTCGTTGGTACTGTCCGCAAACTCGGTTGTGTCCGTCGATTCGGTCGACTTGGACCCGCAGCCCCACAACATCGTTATGGTTGCCAGGGTCATGATGCTTGATGCAATTTTCATTGGTAATGATTTGTTTAAGTGGTGATAATTCGTCGTGCCGGACCATGCCGGCATCCATCGCATTTAAACCTAAAAAAAGCGTTCCCACCCATCCCGGAAAAGGCAGCCGTGCATCATTTCGCGATTGTGCGCCCCGGGGAAGTCAGGCACTTCCAGGATCGTTCCGACGCGTAACTTCACCTTTTCAAACCCGGCCCAGGTTATTTCCTGCATAGGACCCTTCTATTTTGCTATGTCCCGCAACAAAAAAGCCTGCAAGTTGATTTTGCAGGCTTTCGTAAGTTGGTTTTTCACTCAGCGAGAATGCGGGGAATTCTGCCATTTTTGCTCCTCACTTGTTTCCGGATACTGCCCGAGAACCCCTCTCCGGTATTCAAGCGGAGACAAGGAAGTTTTGTTTTTGAAAAGCTTATGAAACGACTGGGGATAGTCAAAGCCCAGCTTATATGCTACCTCTGAAATGTTGAAATCAGAAGAAGCAAGCATGATTTTGGCGTTTTCAATCAACTTTTGCTGTATGTGCTGCTGCGCACTCAGGCCGGTAATGCTGCGGAGCATATCACTCAGGTAGTTGCGCGAAAGGCTCAGCTTGCCGGCAAAAAAAGACACGCTTGGTATCCCGTCCACCTCGCACCTGTTTTCATTAAAATAACTTTCAAGCAGCTGCTCAAAGGCGGTCAGAAGATGGTTACCGGCTTGTTTCCTGGTCAGAAACTGGCGTTGATAAAACCGGTCACAATAGCTTAGCAGCAGTTCAATTTGTTTGATGATGATTACCTGTGAGGATTGATCAGGCCTGGCTTCGCTTTCCGAAGCGATCAATTTCATCAGATCATAAACCTTTTCTTCTTCGTCCCGGGATAAATGAAGGGCTTCGTTTACGGCATAGGAAAAATACCCGTACTCGCGGATTCCTGTCGCCAACGGAAATCCTTTGAGGAAATCGGGATGGATCACGAGCCACATGCCTTCAAGTTCCCAATCGTCCCGGATCTCGGTCACGACCACCTGGTTTGGTGCGAAAAAGGTCATGACGCCGTCGTCAAAGTCATAATGCTGTTGCCCGTAACGCATTTTACCTTTGAAATTCTTTTTCAATGCAATGCAATAGAAGCCATACCGTACTGCTTCCAGCTGCTCGTCATCAAAACATTTGATGGCCGCAAAATCCATGACGCTTACCAGCGGATGTTTTGGATTGGGCAATGCTAGCAGCTGGTGCAGCTCCCGGACCGACTTGATTTCAAAAGGTTTCATCAGGGCGTATTTGCAAGGTTACTGGGTACTCCTTTCAATGCTTTTTCAATCAAAATTGGTGGATAAGGTAATGGGTTTCCAGGCCTCAAACTCCGCATCCTCCTGTTTTCTTTTTTCAGTTACAAGCTCGTAGGTGTCTGGTCCCAGTAGCAGGTGAAGGGGTGGCTGCTGCATTCCGGCAATTTCTACCAATATCTTCACCAGCTTTTCAGGATCGCCCTGCTGCTTCCCGCTGAATTGTGACCACGTTTTCTCAGCCTGGTCTACTCCATAAACATCAATCCTGTTTTTGACATAAGAGATCGAGTTCATAAACTCGGTTCTGAACTGGCCGGGGGCAACTACGGTCACCTTAATCCCGAAACCGCCGACTTCCTGGGCCAGCGCCTCCGAGAGGCCGATAATTGCAAATTTTGCCGCATTATAGCTCGCGGCATTTGCAAAACCCACATAACCCGCATTGGACGAAATGTTGATAATATGCCCGGATTGCTGCCTGCGCAAATGCGGCATCACATGCCGGATGATATTTGCCGTACCAAAAAGGTTAACATCCATCGTCTGCCTGAACTCCGCATCAGACATCTCCTCCATGCTGCCCACCAGACTGTATCCCGCATTGTTTACCACCACATCAATACGCCCGAGTTCCCCTGCCGCCTGGTCGATCGCCTCTTTAACCTGCTGATCGGACGTAATATCCAGCGGGATGGCGCGCAGGTGCTGCGGGTAAGCCGCGATTTCCCGCTGCAATGCAGATACGCTCCTGCTCGTGGCAATTACCTGATGGCCCAAGGAAAGTAAAAGCCTGGTCAGTTGCAGCCCCAGTCCCTTTGAAGTTCCGGTGATCAGCCATGTTTGTTGTTTATCCGTGTTCATCGTTTTTTCAATTTATTGCTGGTGCAAAATTGAAAAACGAGCTGCTGCCACAGGTATCCCGACCACGGAACTTTGTATTTAAAACACTGATTTTATCGCTTCCCGTACTGCATGCTACTTGTGCTGAAACGTAAATCAGGCAGGCTGGTCCTCCTTTTCGTGGTTTTTGACGATCAGCTCGCGATGCTGGTGGCCCCAGTCTGCCATCGCATTGATGATGGGTGTTACAGTCCGTCCGTATGGGGTGAGCTCGTACTCTACCGTAATCGGCTTGGTTTGCAATACCGTACGCCTGATCATCTTATTGGTTTCCAGATCCTGAAGTTCCTTGGAAAGCATTTTTGCAGCGATCCCGTGAATGCCTCCCAGCAGTTCGCCAAACCGTCTTTTTCCAAATATCAGCTCGCCGATAATCCGGATTTTCCATTTCCCGCTCAGCAGGTCCATGGTGTCGCTGATGGCACGGTGATGAGCGGTACAGGTAACTGAACCGGGCATATGTGGTTGTTCTTGATTTTCCATTGTACAGGCAGGTTTCTTGAAGGAAACTACTTTCCTCCGGTAAACTACTAACAAAAGTAAACTACCTGGATTTTATTTTTGAGCATTAACTATTTTTCTCATGAAAGCTCAAAAAATTATTTATTCCGTGACCACCGGTCTGGTGGTTCTTGGCATGGTGATGTCGTTTTTCAACTATTTCTTCAACCCGGCCATGAAGGAAGGGTATGCGCATATTGGTTTTCCGGATTGGTTCCGCGTAGAGCTGGGCATAGCAAAACTCCTCGGCGCTCTGGCGCTTGCCATTCCTGCCGTCCCGCAGCGCGTCAAGGAATGGGCGTATGCAGGATTTTTCATCAATTTCTTGTCGGCTACTTTTGCCCATTATTTTGCCGGTGATGCAGCAGGTTACCTGGTCGCACCTGTTCTCATGCTGATGCTGCTGGTGGCTTCCTATGTGGCAAGGGAAAAACTCGGCCTGTACCGCTCAGGAGAAGGTATTATCTAACCCGTTAATTGAAAAAGCGGCCGGCATTTTGCCGGCCGCTTTTTCAGATCCTTCCCTGTTTAGATAACCAATCCATCATCATGTTTACCGGTTCAATGCTGTTTCAGAAAGCTCTGCTGTTTTGAATGATAGTCAATGACCACCTGGTGAATTTTTCCTGTAAATGCGAACGGAACCTTGTAGGTATCGGCAACCGGCGTCAGATCATCAAAGCCGACATTCACGCCCTCGTGCAGGTACACATAACCCGTTGTTTTTTCGATTTTGGACTCCCCTACTTTGGCGTCATCTACAAAAAGGCTGATCAGCCCGGTTCCATCCTGGTCGTATTTCACATCGGCCCGCAGCTGTACCCGGCCACCCGGCAGTGTTGCCTGCCCGGACGTGACCACATATTTGGTACCGTCACCTACTGCGTACACCAGGTGCAGCTTGTGGTTCTGGACAAAGAAGCTCAGCCCTCCCTCAAACCCGCCCCGCGACAACAGCACGCCTTCGGTTTCCACGCCTGGCAGGTTCACATCGGCCATCAGGCTGAAAGATTTTTTAATGGCAAATGGTCCCGCGACGTCTACAATGGTCGACTGGCCGGGGTACAATACTACTTTGTCCAGATCCTTGTAGGCGGTTTGCAAGGCATATCCCTGCGTGCCGTCTTTCAGCGGGAACACGTTGTATTTGGTGGCTTCACTATCAAACAGCGCGCGCAGCTCCTTCAACCTCGCGGGCTCTTTTGCGGCCAGGTCATTGATTTCGTTGAAGTCGTCTTTCAGATTGAAAAGCTGCCACTGGTCCTGGTCGAATGCCTGCTTTTTTACGTGCAGCGCACCCGCTTTCCAGCCATCTTTGTAAATCGCCCGCGAACCGTGGATTTCGTAATACTGCAATGTATGGCGGTCTTTGGCTGTCTCGTCATTGATACTGTATGCAAGGCTGGTACCTTCCATGGGCTCCTGCTTGTAACCGTTGATGTTTTCCGGAATTTTGGCATTGACCAGCTCCAATGTTGTCGGTAAAATGTCGACGACGTGCACATACTGGTTGCGTATGCCACCTTTTTCTTTGATGCCTTTCGGATAAAAAACAATCAGGGGGTTGTGCGTGCCGCCTTCTGCGTTGGCATCCTGTTTCCAATGCCGGAAAGGAACATTCGTAGCCGCTGCCCAGCCCAGCGGGTAATTTACTTTGGAAAATTCAGAGCCGATCAAATCAATGTTTTCAAGGTTTTTTTTCAATCGGATGTCTTCGCTGGTCTCGGCTCCATAATGATTAACCGTCCCGACGAAAGTCCCTTCCTTGCTGGCCCCATTATCGCCCACAGAAACGAAAATCAGGGTGTTTTCCAACTGACCGGACACTTTCAGATGCCGTATCACACGCCCGATCTCGTAATCGGTTTGTTCCAGAAAGCCCGCGTACGTCTCCATGAAGCGCGCGTATAATTTCTTTTCTTCTGCGGGCAGCGACGCCCATTCTTTCACACCGGGGTTGCGCGGCGGCAGCTTGGCAGTTTTGGGAATGACGCCCAGCCGGATCTGATTGGCCAGTACTTTTTCGCGGTATTCGTCCCAGCCGCCGTCGAATTTCCCTTTGTACTTATCCGACCATTTTTTGGCTACCTGATGCGGTGCATGTCCTGCTCCGGTGGCTATGTACAGGAAAAACGGCTTATCCGGATTGCCCGCCTGCTGGCCCGACACATAGCTGATGGCCTTGTCGGCGATCAGCTCATTGAAATGCTTGCCGGATTGCTGATCCTTTTCCCGGGTGGTACCTTCCCAGAGCTCGGGGTGCCACTGATCGATACTGCCCCTCGAAGGAAAACCATAAAAATGCTCAAATCCGCGACCTGTCGGCCACCGGTTGAATGGTCCGGCAGGCGACAGATCAGCCAGGGGCGTAATGTGCCATTTTCCCAATGCAAATGTGTTGTAGCCATTTTCTTTCAGGATTTCGGCCGCTGTTGCTTTTTCAAAAGGCATCTGCGCATCATAACCCGGTGTACCGATCGCGGTTTCGGGGAAAAGGCCCATGTGGACCGAATGCGAGTTTCGCCCGGTCAGCAATGCGGCCCGCGTTGGGGCGCATATGGCGGTGGTGTGAAAGTTGGTATAGCGCAACCCGTTGTTTGCAAGACTATCCAGTGTTGGCATGTTGATCAGCCCTCCAAATGTGCTGATGGCGCCGTAACCAATATCGTCCAGTAATATCCAGACCACATTGGGCGTACCGGCCGGGGCTTTTTTCCTGTCCGTCCAGGACTCAGTCGTTTCGCTGAGTGTTTTCCCGATTTTGCCTTTATAGGGCTGCGCAGGCGTGTATTGCGCGTTTGCAAACGATCCAGCGCCCAGCGAGACAGCAGTTGCCAGGACCAGCCGGCCAACAGATAGAACATGTTTTTTCATACGATTTTTGATTGTCAGGTATTTGTAGCGAAAAAGAAATGCAGGGATGATAGTTTATCCGGACCTGCCCGGTTCACTATCATTCAGTTAAAGCTTTTGGGTATACAGAAAAAAAACTTGAACGGAAACCACTATACGCTTTCCGGGATTATCTAAATGAAAAAATGAAATGAGCTGACAGAGTTCTCTAAACAATCTCCGGACTTGGCTTGCCACGAAAGACACACTGTCATTTACCAGATAAAATTTCACCAGGAAATTGCTTGTTTTTAAATGCGAAAACAGGATATCGTGTTCTCCCTCACTGTGAAAGTATTAACCGCCTTCATGGAGCCGGAACAATCCGGCCGGGTTAAGCCGGGCGATGCTGTCTTCCGGACTTTCAGTCCGTACCGGGTGCCCGTTTCTGACTTTTTCTTCGTAAGCGAAATCGACTGGGGCACCTGTTGTAAACAGAAAAGTACTGTCCAGCCACGGAAAGTCATGCAAACACTTTTTCATCCTCAATTTTGATTAAATGAGCCTTATAATCCCGAGCAGCTGAGCCAGGGTAATCAAAATGGTGGTGGTTGCAATGCAAATTTAGGTAAACTATTTACTCTACCAAGAATGTAGGGTTTAATTTTAAAGTAGTGAGGGGAACAGTAGTTGGCTGTCGGCTTTCGGCAATCGGCTGTCGGCGTTTTGCTTTGATTTTTTGATTTTTTGATTTTCATTTCAAAAAAATCCAAACACCTTCAATCCAAAAAAAGCCGACTGCCGACCGCCGAAAGCCGACTGCCTCCCCCCTACTTCCTCCCAACCGCATCCAGCGTACGCGGGTCCGGTACTCCTTCAAAGTATTTGTCGAGCACCGCCTGAAACACCGGGTGGGTTTGATCCAGCAGATTAAACAGGCTCATGGACGATCTCAGTTTAAGATCATCCGGACTTCCGAGAATCTGGCGGGCAGATTTGCCCTGAACAGTGAGCATCGCCTCGGAAATTTCTACCAACCGCTTCCCCAACACCGGGTGCTTGAAATAGCGGCCGGCCTGTTCGAGATCGCTGATCGCGTAATGCGCCGATGTGCTGCTGAATCCCAGTCCTGCGATCTGGGGGAAAATATACCAGATCCAGTGACCTTGTTTTCTACCGCTTCTGATCTCAGACAATGCGCCTGCATAGTCGCTCCGCTGTGCATCCAAAAATTTGATCAAATCTGACGATTCTTCCATCATGTCGCTATCAGGTTATTACTTTCTAAGATATTAACAACTCCCCCAGCAGCTAGTCCCACAACTTTGACAGCCGGTTTACGTTTCTCTTTTAATACCCCAAATCTGTACCAGGAAAGCTTTGCATGAACCACATCACCAGCCATCAGGTATTTGGCCGATGCGCGGTAACCTGCCAATGCAATTCAGAATCAAACAAAAAAATCAGGGGTGGAGGTCGACTATTTTGTTTTGTAACTACCTTTACCGAACCGAATAGTCAGGTGTTCCGCACATTAGCAGATGTCGTATTGAATCGTTTTAGCAAACAATGGATTGGCCTGAGCCTGCTGCTTTTAATGCTTGTAAAAGCATGGCTGATCCCATTGATATGTCTGGACTATGAAGTACGGAAAGATTACATCGCCAAAACGCTTTGTGTAAACCGGAACAGGCCCATGCTCAATTGCAATGGTAAATGCTACCTTGCCAAAAGGCTTGCTCAGGCGGAAAAGCAGCAGCAGCGCCAGGCAGAACAGGATTACCTGTCGAGCCTGATTTACCAGGTCATGGACACCGGCAACCGATACACATTTACCACGCCTGCCCCGGTCTTGGAGGATAATCCTGCTCCTTCATTCATTTACAGATCGGCACTTTGGGGACATCTGGCCACCGACAGCATTTTCCATCCTCCGCTGGTTTAGGCTCTGCCATTTTCATTGGTCCTGTGTTTCCACAGGCGATATTCACATATTCTTTTATCCAGGATTCAGGCCTTGAAACAGGTACTGGCTATTCTATAATTTCTTCAAAATGAAACGTATTTTCCATCAATGCGTGGCTGCGGCTTTTGCAGCTGCCAGCCTGTTTACTTTCAGCTCCTGCACAGATTCGTCCACTTCGCCTGAGCCAGTCGCCTCGGATACAGGTAAGCTCCGCATGGAGTTTGACAATGTTGTCGGAGATAAAAACCTGGTGCTGAATAGCGTAACTTACAAAAATGCTGCCGGCGAAGACTTCATTGTCACCAGGTTCAATTACTTTATCTCAAACATCAAGCTGACCAAAGCAGACGGCAGCGTGTTTACCGTACCGCAGGATTCGAGCTATTTTCTTATCAAGGAAGACACCAAAACTTCCCAGTTTGTGACCCTGAACAATGTACCGGCCGGCGATTACACCGGTGCCGAATTTATGGTGGGTGTGGACAGCGCCCGTAACACCGCACCGATCGAAAAGCGGCAGGGCATACTCGATCCGTCGGGCTCCATGACAGACGATGGCATGTATTGGGCCTGGAATTCGGGGTATATTTTTGTCAAACTGGAAGGGACTTCTTCCAAAGGGAACCCGGTAAACGGCAAATTCTATTACCACATCGGGCTTTTTGGGGGCTACAATGACAAAACGGTCAACAATACGCGGGTCGTCAAAGTCAACTTCGGTTCGTTAAAAGCACCTGTCACCACAAGTGAAACGCCGGAGGTGCATTTTCTGGTCGACGTGCTCAAAGTGTTCGACGGACCGGGTACAAGTCTCAAAATCGCCGAGTACAACAGTGTGATGGGCGGGCAGCAGGAAAAATCACAGCAGATTGCGAACAATTACGTTAATATGTTCACGCTGGACCATATTCATTGAAACTGATTTTCAGAAAATCTGATGCAGAAGCTAATCCTGTTTCTTCTTTTGTTGCTTGCTTCATTCGGCTGTAAAGAGCAGGAGGAAAAGGCGCCGGAGCCCGTGAAAACCGGCCCGACGCCCATCACCTGGACCAAGCCCGCCGGATTTCCCGATCCGGTGTACGACCTGTCGCGCAATCCGCTGACCGAAGAAGGAGTGCAGCTGGGGAGGTTCCTCTTTTACGACGGTATCCTGTCGCGCACCAACCTGATCGGCTGCGGGACCTGCCACCAGCAGGCAGCGGCATTCACCCACCACGGCCACGAACTCAGCCATGGTGTAGACGACCGTTTGGGCGTGCGTAACTCGCCGGCTGTACAGAACCTGGCGTGGAACGATTCCTTTTTCTGGGACGGCGGCGTACACGATATGGACCTGGTACCTTTTAACCCGATTGAAAATCCGGTTGAGATGGATGAAAAAGTAACAAATGTGATTGAGAAGCTGCGCAAAACGCCTAATGCCGCATCAAAGGTCCCTGTGGACTATCCCAAGATGTTCAAGGCTGCATTCGGGACGGATGAGATCAATTCCGAGCGCATGATGAAAGCTTTGTCACAGTTTATGATGACGATGGTTTCGGCCGGTTCAAAATATGACTACTACCTCGCCGGAGATGGCAATGCGCTGAATGCACAGGAAAAGCAGGGGCTGGTTTTATTTCAAAAAAATTGCAGCTCCTGCCATGAAGGCGTGTTGTTCACGGATCACAGCTTTCGGAATAACGGACTCATGCCGATGCGGAACAACGATCTGGGACGCGGCGCGATCACCGGCAATGCAGCCGACGATCATAAATTCAAGGTGCCGAGCCTGCGCAATGTAGGTCTGACAGCGCCTTATATGCACGATGGCCGCTACCATACTTTGGAAGAGGTACTCGACCATTACAGTGACAGTGTTCAGAAGCTGCCTACCCTGGACCCGCTGCTGGTGCGGACGGACGGCAAAACCGGGTTCAACTTGTCGGCTACCGAGAAACAAGCGCTGATCGCATTTTTGCGGACATTGTCCGATGAGCAATTTATCCGGGAACCCAAATTTTCAGATCCCGGCGTCGGGACTGCATTTTAAACGATTTTTATCATGATACTTAAATATAAACTCCTGCTCGCCTGCCTGTTTGCTGCGAGTGCTACAATGGCCTGCGATATCTGCGGGTGTGCCAACAGCGGGGCCTATTTCGGGCTGATGCCCCAATCCAACAAATCCATGATCGGGGTGCGCTACCAGCGGCTGCATTTTGTAACCCACCCTGCCAGTAAGGTGCTCAGGACCGAAGAGCATTTCAATGTAGGCGAAGTTTACGCCCGCTTTTTTCCGGTCAAAAGGGTTCAGGTGATGGCATTTGTCCCGTTCAGGGCCGACAGACAGCTTACATCGGCTGATGTGAAAAAGCAAAGTGGATTGAGCGACATTACGGTTCTGGCTAACTATAACCTGTTCAATACATTTATGGACAGCGAACATACGCATGCATTCAACCACACGCTGATGGTTGGCGGCGGCATCAAGGTGCCCACAGGTAAATTCCGGTTTGACGAAAACAATACGCTGGAAGTAGCTAATGCCAATTTTCAGCTGGGTACCGGAAGCACTGATTTCCTGCTCAATGCCTTTTATACCATCAATAAGGGTCAGTGGGGCCTGGCCACCAATGTGTCCAGGAAGTTCAATACCGTCAATTCGCAGGGATATCGTTTCGGTGACCAGCTTTTCGGCACAATCGAGCTTTATCGCTCTTTTTCCATCGGTAAATTTTCCGTTACTCCCAGTGTGGGCATCTACGGCGAGCATGCGGCCCATGGAAAACAGCACGGCGAAGTCCTCGACATTACCGGCGGCAAGCTGCTGAATGGTACTGCGGGAGTGACTTTCTTTTCCGATAAATGGACGCTGGGTATCAATGCCCAAAAACCAATTACCCAGAAAAGTGCGTCGGGTCACGTGGTTGCCAAGGAGCGAGTGCTGGTGCAGCTCGGGTTTTTATTCTGAGTTTGGCTTCATCCGGGAAGGTGCATTCAACAGTCGATAAACAACAACTCAAATGGACACGACGAACAACAATCCGCTTTTATGTGATATCGAATCCGGTGTTTGTGAAATACCCGAGGCTTCTCCGGCGGCAACGGAACAGACCGCAGCTGCCAGCGAGTAGTTGGTCAAAATCATTTATTTCACCGACCCGATCTGCTCCTCGTGCTGGGGCATTGAACCGCAGCTGCGCAGGCTGAAACTGGAATACGGGCACCATTTCGAAATTGATTACCGCATGGGAGGTCTGCTGCCCGATTGGAACTATAACAGTGGCGGGATCAGTAAACCGTCGGACGTTGCGCACCATTGGGACGAGGTGAGCAGGCATTATGATATGCCCATCGACGGCGATGTGTGGCTGCAAGATCCGCTGAGCTCGTCTTATCCGCCTTCGATTGCATTCAAGGCGGCACAGTTGCAGGATCCGGAGAATGCCATTCTTTTCCTCCGCACGTTGCGGGAGATGGTGTTTATGGAAAAAGTCAACATTGAAAAGTGGGAAAACCTGGCCGCAGCTGCAAAAAAGGCGGGTCTGGATGTTGAAACACTTGAAAGGGATTTCAATGGGAATGCGAAAGAATTGTTCAAACAGGATCTTGCATCAGGTTCGCAACTTGGTGTGAGGGGCTTTCCTACCCTGTTTTTTATGAATGCACAGGGTGTACAGGAAAAGGTTTACGGCACCAAACCCTATGCTACCTACGAGGCTGCCTTACTGAAACAGCTGTCGGATGCATCCAAAAAGGACATTCATCCGGATTGGAAAGAACTATTTGCAAAGTACGCCACACTGACTGCCCGTGAGTTCGCGGAGCTTTCGCAAACGCCACGCGAGCAGGCGGAAGAAGTGCTGCGCGAACTGGTTAGATCCGGGTATTTAAGTGAATTGACAAGTAAAAATGGCTCTATTTGGCGCTTGATCCAATAACCGGCAACTTTTTAAAACTTACTCATGACATTTCAGGAATACTCGCAGTTATTCAAAAGCATAGTAGATCAAAACATTGACGCTCAGGCACCACCGTATGACAATCCTAAATATTTTGAATATACCCGGCTGAACTGGCAGCGGATGAACCGCTGGCTGAAAGTGGGCCGGCTGCTGCCCGGGCTTTCGGATACGATCGGGCGCCTCAATCAAATGCAAACCTGGACGATCATCACAGAGCCCTGGTGCGGGGATGCGGCGCACAATGTGCCATTTCTGGAAATGGCCGCCCGGAATAATCCCCTGATCACCATCACTTACGAGCTGAGGGACAGCGAGCCATTCAGGATCCAGCACTTTTTAACGCATGGATCCAAATCGATCCCCAAACTGATTATCAGTGATGCCGGCGGGAAAACGCTTGCTACCTGGGGACCGCGGCCGGCTGACTGTCAGAAAATGCACAGCCAGCTATCGGCTGAAAATGCACCTTTCGAGCAGGTGGCTGCCGCGATACAAGTCTGGTACAATGCCAACAAGGGAATTGATCTTCAGGAGGAACTGCAGCAACTATTGGAGCAGGTCGCGCGTAGTGCACCATCGCAAAAAGAGATGTAGTCTGCAGCAATGAAAAGAGGGCAGTGAACGACCGGGTCGCCCGGTAACTTACATAGCATTACCGGTAACTTATCGGAACACTTCCCGGCAGATTTACATAAATTGCCTTTTTAACCAGACACCTTTCCGCATGGCACATACTACCTCTAATCCAAAGATCCATGAAGGCCGCAATTTGAAGCGTTTTCGCGAAATGCTTTCCATTAAGCAAGACGCGCTCGCATTCGAGCTTGGCGAAGACTGGAACCAGCAGAAAATCTCCCTACTGGAACAGAAAGAAAAGATCGATGCAAATATTTTGGAACAAGTTGCTGCTATTTTGAAAATACCTGCTGAGGCTATTCGGAATTTTGATGAGGATCAAGCCATTAATATCATCTCCAATACATTCAATGATCAATCCAGTGGCGGGAATTTGCAGCCTGTTTACAATTTCAATGCAATGGAAAAATGGGTCGAAGCAATGGAAGAAAATAAACGTTTGCATGCAGAATTATTGAAAACAAAAGATGATACGATCAGGATGCTGGAGAAATTGATTGGCAATAAATCGTAAGCCGGTCTCCACTTTGTTTTAAAATATTTCAACCACCACACTAATGAATGAATCTGATATTTCGACAACATCTTTGATTCAGGATGTTGTACAAATTTTACAGCTAGCCAGGCAGAATGCTTATCGTTCGGTAAATAGTGAAATGGTGATTGCCTATTGGCGAATGGGAAGGAGAATAGTGCAGGAAGAGCAGCATGGTGAACTAAAAGCTGCGTATGGCGAGTCGATTTTGAAAACACTTTCCATTGCGCTCACTGCTGAACTGGGCAAAGGTTTTTCTTACGCTAACATTCGCAATTTCAGGCAATTTTATCTTACTTATCCTGATGAATCAATTTGCTACGCAGTGTGTAGCAAATTGTCTTGGAGCCACAATCGGCTCATTATGAGGATGGAAAATTCGGAAGCCAGAGCTTATTACCTCAAAGAATGCGCGGAGCAAATGTGGAGCACGCGAACATTGGAGCGCAATATCAATTCCTCCTATTACCAGCGTTTGCTTTCTTCTCAAACCAAATCCGACGTGTCCATTCAGGATCACAATTTCGACAAGATCTTTGCCCAGGATTTTATTAAAGATCCTTACGTTTTTGAATTTCTTAATATCCCTCAACCGATTAGTGCATTGGAGCAGGATATTGAAAAAGCATTGATCGGAAACTTGCAGCAATTTTTACTTGAATTAGGAAAAGGATTTTCATTTGTTGGAAGACAATTCAGGATCAGCACTGAAACAAGTCACTTTTACATTGACCTCGTTTTCTATAATTACCTTCTGAAATGTTTTGTGCTTTTTGATTTAAAAACGGGCAAATTAACACACCAGGATACCGGCCAAATGGATATGTATATTCGCATGTTCGACGATCTGAAAAAGCAGGAGGATGATAATCCTACAATCGGAATTATTCTTTGCACTGATAAAGATGAAACAGTTGTGAAGTATAGTATATTGAATGATAGCAAACAGTTATTTGCAACCAAGTATATGCTTTATCTGCCTACTGAGGAAGAGTTGATTGCAGAGATTGAGCGAGAAAAAAGGCTGATTGAAGGGCAGCTGAATCATAGGCAACGGTAATTAGTAAGATCAGGCATAACCTACCCCAATCCCTTTCCATCCTACCCCTCAACTCCTGTCAAATCGGCGCGGTCGTTTTTAAACCTCCTCATCAACAATGCAGGCAGCCAGGATAGAAAAGTCCTCCGGCTTACCTGTACATCGTCTTTTTCCTGATTCTGCTCAGCGTTTCGGCTGAAATGCCCAAGTAAGAGGCAATCATACTTTGGGGAAAGCGCTTGATAAAGTCTGGATATGTTTTTACAATTTGCTCATAACGCTCTTCTGCGTCAAGACTGATGGACGAATGGATCCGCTTTTGCGTGGCAATGGTGCCTTTCCGGTCTATTTCCCTGATCATCAGATCCACTGCCGGGACCGTTTTTGTCAGTTCCAGCATACTTTCCCTGGTTACCAGCAGCACATCCGAATCTTCAGTCATTTCAATGTAGTACTGCGAGGGCGTCTGTAAATTATAGCTTTCGTAATCACCCAGCCACCACGATTCAATAGCCAGGCGAATAACCGTCTCGTGGCTGTTTTCTTTTATGGCGTACATCCTCCCTGCGCCTTTGACAATAAACGCCATGTGTTTACACACATCGCCTTCCTGCAAAAGATACTGCCGCTTTCTGAGGTGTTTTTCTTTAAATGCTTTCCTTACCTCCTCCTCTTCCAGGCTGCTCAGTTTCAGCGCTGATTTGGATTCAATGTATTCAAAAAGTGCCGTGTATATCATAAACAGCGGTTGTATGCATCAAAATTGGAAAGCCGGTGCTTCCCTTTAAAAGCGAATTCTTACGCCGGCATGCATCGGTTTCGATGATCGTAAACCATGCATGCTCTTGACAAATGTCAAGGCAAATCTACTGCTTTTGTCAATGCAGGCGCAGCAAGATCGCCGCAACTTTGTTCCGTCCAATCAATAACAAAAAAACATGGAAGCATCAGAGAAAAGCGGCGTAGTCCATATCAGCAAGCAAGGACCGCCTTCGGTTCTGGAATATACAAATGAGTTTGTCGGTACCCCCGGAAACAATCAGGTTCTAATCAGGCAGCATGCCATTGCGCTGAACTTCGTGGATGTGATGTTCCGGAACGGGTCTTTTCCATTGAAGCAATTTCCCGCCACCATTGGGGTCGAAGCTGCGGGCGTCGTGGAAGCAGTCGGGCCCCATGCCGGTGAATGGGCGCTAGGCGACCGGGTAGGCTACTATTTTTCACTGGGCGCTTACGCAGAAAGACGGCTGATCCATAAAGATGAACTGATCAGGCTTCCACAGGATATTTCTTTCGATCAGGCAGCGGCATTGATGGCCAAAGGGCTGACTGCCCGCATGCTTGTAAAACAGGCTTATCCTGTGCAGGCTGGTGACGTGGTGCTGGTACATGCAGCAGTAGGCGGCGTGGGTTCACTGGTGAGCCGATGGGCAAAGTCACTGGGTGCAACCGTAATTGGAACAGTAGGAAATGCCTCCAAGAAAGTGCTCGCTGAAAGTCAGGGAACCGATCTGGTGATCGCCCTGGATTCGGAGAATATCGCGGAGCAGGTCCATGCATTCACCCACGGAACCGGTGTGCATGCAGTTTTTGACGGTGTCGGAAAAGCTACATTCAGCAAGTCAGCGCCCCTGGTAAAAAGCAGCGGCAGCATTGTTCTTTACGGAAATGCATCGGGTTCGCCGAAGATCGATACTGATTTTCTGGCGTCCAGGAATATCAGCCTTGTGCGTCCGTCCCTGGGCCAGTACCTGCCGGACAAGCAGCATGTAAATGTTGCTGTGGATGAATTGTTTGAAGCTGTCCGCACGGGTATACTCGGGGACATCAAACCCGCCATTTACGCATTATCCGAAGTTTCCAGGGCACACGATGACCTGGAAGCAAGCCGCACGACGGGCTCTGTTGTGCTTCGTCCTTAATATTTTACCACAGAAAGAGTCAGGATTTTAATTCATAAAACTAGCCTGATACGGCATTACCCGGCATCGTGCAGTGCAAAAATGCCTGATAACTAAATCATACAGATGGATATACAATTAAACGAAGACGGCAAAAAGGGCCGCTTCTTTATCGAAAGTGATGGAAAAGTTGTGGCTGAAATGACATTTGTCTGGGCAGGGCCTCATAAAATAATCATCGATCATACCGTGGTAGATGCATCATTACAAGGCAAAAATGTGGGTAAGCAGCTGGTACATCAGGCTGTGCTTTTTGCAAGGGAAAAAGAAATCAGGATATTACCACTCTGCCCTTTTGCATCCGCCATCTTTACAAAAACACCCGAGTTTAAAGACGTTTTAATTTAACCTGAAAACCTCCGACAATGGACGCGCAATTTTTTAAAACATTCCAGGAAAATCATGTTGCCGCCTGGAACGAAAGAGACCGTGAAAAAAGGGATCACCTTTTGAGAAGCATATATGCAGAAGATATAAAAATGTATGACTCCGGTTCCGTTTTTCAAAGTCTGGCCGAAATTTCAGACCTGATCGGGACGCTGCATGCGCAGGATCCTGACTTTTATTTCAGCGCAGCCAGGCCCATTGATTTTACTCAAAACGGTGCCCGCCTTTACGGACACATCGGTACAAAGGATAACCAGATCATCATGAACAGTATGGACTTTTTTATCATCGAGCAGGGAAAAGCTGCCCACTTGTATGTGATGATGGAGCCTGCAACCGTGTAAGCTGCTTATCTTTTGCATTTAAAATGAAAATTACAAATGGCCTCAGCCAGATAAATGACTGGATCAATGGAAATAGGAATTGATAGTTTTGCATCTGCCATGTACGGCAGTAATGTTCTCAGCAGTGTTGATGCCATGGAGCAGCTGCTGGACCGCATAACTCAGGCGGACGAAGCCGGTCTGCATGTATTCGGTATTGGCGAACATCATAAAAAGGAGTTTCTCGATTCGGCCCCGGCAGTGATATTGTCGGCCGCGGCGGCCCGGACGAAGCAAATCCGGCTGGCAAGTGCTGTGAGTGTGCTGAGCACCTCCGACCCGGTACGGGTGTACCAGAACTTTGCCACGCTGGATTTGATATCAAAAGGCCGCGCCGAGCTGGTGGTTGGCCGCGGATCGGCTATCGACGCGTATCCGCTGTTTGGTTTTAACCTGAATGATTACGATGCGCTTTTCAAGGAAAAACTCGACCTGCTGCTGAAAATCCGCGACCAGGAATTTGTCACCTGGTCAGGCAAATTCAGACCGGAGTTGAAGAACCAACCCGTTTATCCGCGCGCATTTCAGGAAAAGCTGCCCGTATGGCTCGGCGTGGGCGGTACGCCTGAGTCGTTTGCAAGAGCCGGAAGGTTGGGCTTGCCATTGATGGTAGCAATCATCGGGGGCGAAACAGAACGTTTCCGCCCTTTGATAGACTTGTACCGCCAGGAAGGACAACGGGCAGGGTTTACCCCGGACCAACTAACCGTAGGACTGCATTCACCGGGCTATGTTGCAGCCACCGATGAGCTGGCAGTAAGTGAATATTATCCCGGCTATGCCGAGCTCTGGACCAAACTGGGCAGGGAACGCGGGTGGCCGCCGGTAACAAAAAATCAATTCGATGCACTTATTGCGCCAAGAGGTGTACTGGTAGTGGGCGGGCCCGAGCGGGTTGCAGAAAAGCTGCTGCGGCACAGCAAAGCATTGGGAGGCGTCGACCGTTTTACTTTTCAAATGGATAATGCAGGCCTCTCTCATCAGCAGCTCATGCAAGCAATTGAACTGATCGGCACCAAAGTTATTCCATTGGTCAACAGTGCTTCCTGAACGCACTGGCCTCTTTATGGCAGTCCGAAATTACCGGAAAGGCCAGACTTTGATTAAAGCGCAACATTTCAGTTGCAGCATGCCTGGCTTTCAGAAATTGCCGCATTTAACAGTTATTCATTTTGTATGTCAATTAAAAAGGAGTTCGGGCGTTACAGCCCGAACTCCTTTTTAATTGTATAATTAGTCCATGAGGCAGAGCAGCCTGATGTTCGGCTGCCTGTTCAATGGATGTACTTTCATGTTGCTCAAAAAGCGTCAAACCATAATTTTGTGGTCAGCCTGTCTTCGCCCTGAGCGGCAACTGCTGCTTTGTAGTTGGCAGCATTCAATGCCTGCTCGCCCGTGGGATAAATGAGCCGCAAAGGGGCTTTCCCGCCCAAAACACCCGCATAAGCCGGCTTCAACTGCGGATAATCAAGCCGCCGCCACTCGGTATAAGCCTCAGGCCCCTGCCCGAATAAAGCAAGCCACTTCTGCTCCCCGATGGACTTTTTGTAATTAGCAGGATTGTAAACTATTGAAGGCTGTGCAAGGTAAGTGGCAATGTCAGCAGTACTCACTTTGAATTGCTGCAAAGAAGCGCTCACCGCCGCCTTGTACAAATCCGCCGGCTCGTCGGTAATAAAGCCGCGCTGCGCAGCCTCTGCCAGATTGAAGAGTACCTCCGCATAGTTCAGAAAAACCGCGGGCGAGGCCGGAGCGGTAAAGTAATCACCCAGTTTGGAGGTTTTGGTAAAACCCAGCTTGGCAGCCGAATCCGCCGGCAGCCCGTTTGTTACGCCAATGTAGCCGGTTGGAGTTGCATCTGCGGTTTTGTTTGCAAAAATCGGCAGGCGGGGATCTTTCAGTTCCTGTAGTTTGTCGATCACCGACTTGCTCACGCGGTAATCATCACGTGTTTCACGGTCTCTCGAAACCGGGTTCTGATTGGGGGAAGCCAGGTAAATGAGTTGCGCGGTTTCATCATTGGACGCAATCAGCTGCGTTTTGTCGGCGGCCAGCTCGGCTACCACTGCTTTGGCAGTTGCCGGATCTTTGTCGGCAATGCGCAGAGCAATCCGCAGGCGCAGCGAATTGGCAAACTTCTTCCATTTGACCAGATTTCCGTTGTACACCACATCCCCGCCTATCGGGCTTCCTGACGGATCGATCAGGTCAGCCGCTTTTTTGAGATCACTTAACAATCCCAGGTAAACATCTTTCTGCGCATCGTATTTTGGTGTTAACGTTTCCTCTATTTTCACCGCCTGACGGTAAGGAATATCGCCGTACAAGTCCGTCAGGATCTGGAAAGACCATGATTTCAGGATGAGTCCGACAGCCTGGTAGTTCACATTTCCTGTTTGTTCCCCGATTTTAATGATCTCCGAAAAATCGGTCAGGCCCTGCGAATACAGGTTTGTCCAGATGTTCTGGATATTGGAAATGCTGACGGTGTATTTGTCGACATCCGTATACTGGATTTTAGCCCAATGCTGCACAAACAGCGTCGTGGTTTCCATGGAAGCATCCGAGCCCAGGATTACGTCCGCATTTGATTTGATTGCATTGGCCAGCAAATAATCCGGCTGGGCACGGATCGCCTCATTTGGATTTTCATTAACCTCTTCTAACTCAATCTGGCATCCCGCAAAAAGCAGGGACAGTGAAGCAATGGCAATTCCTTTTGCTACTATATTTTTTTTCATGATTGTCTATTGATTAAAAGCCGATCAAAACATTGAATCCGTAAGAACTCGTGGTCGGTAGCTGTAACGATTCCAGTCCTTGCCCCGTGTTGGCCGTGCTGAATGCAGTTTCCGGGTCGATATTGTCTGCTTTCTTTTGCAGGAAAGCCAGGTTCCGGCCGTATACCGAGAAGATCAGGCTTTGCAGTTTGAACCTGGACACGAAAGCCTGCGGAACGGTGTAGCCCAGCTTCACTTCGCGCAGTTTGATAAATGAGGCGTCTAAAACACTCGCTTCATTGATGCCCGCACTGTTGCTATACACGCCTTTGTAATAGCGCTCTGCCGGGATGATGGTCGTATTCGGCTTGCCGTCGGTGGTGACGCCCGGTGCAATAATCCCGTCGTCGTACACCACAGCGCCCGATGGTGCGGCGGCCGCATTTGCAACCTGCACAGCTACGCCGGCTTTGTTATTTCCGGGATAATAGTAGGACAACCCGCCGTGCTCCGCATCTCGCCCCGGCAATGTCGACGCCAGTACGCCGGTGTAGCGGCCGGTTGCATTGGTAGCCGAGTAAATCGAGCCGCCTTGTTTGGTGTCAATCAGCACACTCAGGTTGAACCCTTTAAAAGAAAATGAGTTGGTTACCCCGCCGATCCATTTGGGCGTGTAATGTCCCAGCACTTTGAGCGTGGGGTCTTTTGCAGGAATACCCGTCGACCCGATGATCATTTGCCCCGATGCATCCCGCGCATAAGCCGAGCCAAACAATGCACCGTAGCCCAATCCTTTGCTTGCATAAACCGTTACGCCATTGGTACCCAGCCGGTAATCGTTCAAAAAGCCTTCGTCGTCCAATGCAATTACCTTGCTGCGGTTTCTTGAATAGTTTACTCCCACATCCCACCGGAAGCCCGAATTGGTTTCAATGGCTTTAACATTCAGCATCGCTTCAAAACCCTTGTTGTTGATGTGCCCGGCATTCAGCAGCTTTTGCTTGTAACCTGTCGACGGGCTCACATCGGCGCGCAGGATCTGGTTATAACTGTCGGTATTATAGTAGCTCAAATCCAGCCTGACCCGGTTTTTGAACAAAGCCACATCGGCCCCGATCTCCGTCGATTTGGTAATTTCCGGTTTCAGGTCCGAGTTCAGCAGTACATCCGAGACCGTCAGCAAGGGTGCGCTGCCGAAAGGCTGGTTGAAAGGATACGTATTGATCAGCTGGTAAGGATCGGTATCCTTTCCTACCTCGGCCCAGCCGCCGCGTATCTTGACGTAAGTCAGCACATTGCTTTTGATATTAAACATATCCGTCAGCACCAGACTCGCATTGACGGATGGATAAAAATATGAGTTGTTACCGGTCGGAAGTGTGGACGACCAGTCATTCCGGGCAGTAAGGTTGAGGAAAGCGTAATTCCGGAAACCGATCTGTGCCGAGCTGAAAGCACTGTATACTTTTTGTTTCCGCAGAACATTGGACGATACCAGCGGATCGCGCGAATTGTTCAGCGTATACAGTCCGGCTACGGCCAGCTTGGGCGCCTGCTGCAGGTTCTGCTCATTGAAGTTGCTCCGCAGGTTACCGCCGACAAGCCAGTCCACCTCAAAATCTTCACTGACATTTTTGTGGAAATTGAAATTGAAATCCGTATTGTTCTCATTCACAATGTAGCTGTCCTCGGTATAGGAGCCGAAAGGCGTACCATTTGTACCATAAGCCACCTTGAATTTACGCTTATCATTGTAATAATCATTTCCGGTGCGCACGGTGGCAGTGAGCCAGTCGGTGATCTTGTAGTTCAGATTTACATTGCCAAAAAAGCGGTCGCGACGCTGCTCGGCGGTATTTTCGTATTGCAGCAGATAGGGGTTGCTGTAATAGCTGTGGTTCCAGTTGTAATCAAAACCGCCTTTATTATAATCTTTCAGTAATTCCGTATTCACCTGCCGTCCAAACCACAAAAATTGAAGCATAACGCTGCTCCCGCGACCCGAAGTACCCGGCAGGTTGTCGGAAGCATTTCTGATAAAGTTGGCACTGGTCGTCAAAGTCAGCTTTTCATTCAGGCGGAAAGTGGTGTTTACGCCGAAGGAATTTTTGGAAATGTCCGTGTTCGGGATCACGCCGGTCTGCTTGCTGTTGTTGAACGAAAACCGGTAGTCGAATTTCTCGTTCGAGCCTGAAACCGACACGCCGGTGGTGCGGGTGTGGCCGGTTTCAAAAAAGTTTTTGACATTGTCAGGATGTGGTACAAAAGGTGCCGGCTGGCCCTCTGAGAAAAATTGCGGGATCAGCCTTCCATCCATTTTTGGCCCCCAGCTTTCGTCGGTCGCATCATTGACACCGCCTCCTTTTCCGTTGACATAAGAAAATGCCCCGCCGGTTCCCTGACCGTAAATGTTCTGGTATTCAGGCAAAACCAGGAGCTTATCAAATGTATACCCAAAGTTCACACTCACACCCAGGCCCTTCTGCGTGCCTTTACCGGATTTGGTTTTAATCAAAATTACTCCGTTCGAAGCCCGTGAGCCATAAAGCGCCGCCGCATTGGGCCCTTTCAGAACACTGATCGACTCAATGTCATTCGGGTTGATGTCGGCAATTGCATTTGCGAAGTCCCGCGAGCCATTTGCGCCGGCACCCAGCTGGGAATTATCCACCGGAATCCCGTCCACCACGAACAAAGGCTGGTTATTGCCTGCGATAGAAGTTTCGCCCCGGATCACGATCCGCGACGAGCCCATCCCACCCTGACTATTTGTTATGTTGACACCGGCGATTTTACCGGATAATGCATTTACGAGGTTATTCTCCCGTGCTTCCGCGAGGTCTTTGGTCTGCAATTCCTGTACGGCATATCCCAGTGATTTTTTCTCTTTGGCAATACCCAGCGCTGTGACCACCACTTCCTGCAGAATGGTCTCATCGTTTTCCAGCTGCACGTCGAGCCTGCCGTTTTCCGGCACATTCAGTTCAATCGTTTTCAGACCGATAAATGAGAATGTCAGGACCGAGCCGGGTGCTGCTTCAACAACATAGCGGCCCTCCCCGTCGGTTGCGGTGCCTTTGGACGTGCCTTTGATCAGAATGGTTACACCCGGCAACGCTTCACCGTCTGTTTTGGAAGTTACCCTGCCGGATACATTGATGTTCTGTGCAAGTGTTATTTGCACAAAGCTGAGCAGGAAAAAAATCAGGACTAAATTTTTCTTCATGAGGCAGATATCAGTAGTAAAAAATAAATAAGCATTGTGCTTAATGTGTCAATTCAAAATGAAAGCGGGATTGATTGGTTTTCTGAACGGGGTTCGCCCTGTAAATGCCTGCAATTGCCTGCACGATGTGGTCCACCTCGTCGAAGGTATTGAACTTGCTGAATGAAAAGCGGACATGCTCCTTATCCGGCTGATGAGGTAATGCACTGATAACGTGCGAGCTGCCCTGGCTTGAACAGGCACTGCCGCCTGAAACGGCAATGCCCAGCTGATCGAGGCTTTTTACCAGACTGCCCGTGGCCGGACAGGGAAACGACACGCTGAGGATGTTGGCCAGGCTACGTTCCGGCGAGCTGCTTTCGCCATTGTAACCAATGCCATCCACGCCGCATATTGCCAGCTTGCGGATCAGGTATTGTTTCAATGCAGAGACTTTTTCATGGTTGACAGCCATGTCGCGGCAGGCTACTTCCAATGCTTTTGCCAGGCCGGCAATGCCGGATACATGCTCCGTCCCGCCTCTTTGTCCATGCTCCTGCCCGCCGCCGAAAATCTGCGCAGGGATTGTATGTTTTTTATTAATGTAAATAAACCCGGCACCCTTGGGACCGTGAAACTTATGCGCGGAACCTGCCAGCAAATCTATGTGCGTCTCCCCAAGGTCAAGCTGCTGCTTGCCGATGGTCTGCGTTGTGTCCGTGAAAAAAATCGCATCAAAGTCCCGGGCGAGGCTGCTGACTGCCCTGACATACGTAAGATTTCCGATTTCATTGTTGCCATGCATCAGGCAAATGAGCGTACGCGGATTCGCACGCAGGAGGTTTTCAAGGTCGTGAAGGTCTGCATTTCCACGTTCGTCGAGCTTTACAAAGCTGGTTTTGATGCCGCCTTTTTTCTCTTGCTGCAAAATGGTCTGCAGCACGGCCTTGTGCTCGATCCGGCTGGTAATTACATGATCGATGTCATAGGCTGCAATCGCACCCGAAATTGCAAGATTGATCGCCTCCGTAGCGCCCGAAGTAAAGAAGATTTCGTCCGGAGAAGCATTCAAAAGTTTGGCTACGCTTTTACGCGCCTGGTTCACCACCTCTTTTACTCTCCGCCCAGCCCAGTGCGTGGACGAGGGATTACCGAAGTTTTGGATTAAAAACGGCAGGATTGTTTCAATGACTTCCGGATCAAGCGGAGTCGTGGCGGCATTGTCACAATAGATTTCCATATTCAGTCAGGTTGTTGATCTGCGTTTTCAGTTTGTTGATTAATGCATCTCAGCAGTTCAGGGCAGCGGCTCACTGATCAGCCGGGCGAGGTCTTCATTCCATTTTTTCACGTAGTCCTGGTAAAACTGGCCCGTACCTTTGCCCGAGAAACCGGTATGGATTTCCTTCACTTTTCCGTCCCGGCCTACGATAATGGTCGTCGGGAAAGCAAGAAACTTGTCTATGGCCGGCAACTTTTCCGCCACAGCATTGCCGCCTACCTTTCCGGCAAACAGGATATCATACTGCATGTCATACCGGTTTTTGAGTTTGGTCAGCGCATTTTTTGCAAAAGCGGGATCATCCTTCGCCTCAAAAGCCAGCGCAATTGCCTCTACGCCTTTGCTCTTGTTTTCCTTGTACCAAGGCGACAAAAACGTGATCTGGTCAATGCAGTTCGGGCACCAGCTGCCCATAATTTCGATCACAACTACTTTGCCTTTGTACTTTTCGTCCCGGAGCGAAACCGGCTTGCCTTCCAGGTCGGGAAATGTAAAATCCAGCCTGTCGTAGCCCGGTTTCAGAAAAGTAAGCGCATAGGCATCGGGCAATGCAGCTTTGTCATCCTTGATTCCCTCAAAGCGGGTGGGGTGCGCACCCGCGCCGATGGTTCCTGAAATGGATTGGTCGCTGCTGATCTTTCCCTTCACGTAAGCAGGGCTCGACCCCGTCACACCTGACAGGTAAAACTCGTCCCCCTGCACATTGCCTTCCAGCTCGCGGCTGTCACCGGAGACAGAAAGAATGATTCCGACCAGCTTATTTCCTTTTTGTTCAAAAACCGCAACCCGGTCGGGAGCAGGCTTTCCTTCCGCATCCGCATCTGGCTTAATTTTCACCCACCACCGGCCTGAAAGATCGGCTTTGGGAGCAACTTCTTTACCCGGCTCAATGAAACGGTAGGACTTTCCCGGCGCGGCTGTGAAAGACAGTGTCCGGCTGTTGTTACCGGGCACCAGGCTTTTCTGGACACCCGAGATGCTCCCGTCACTTTCAATCCTGGCAAACCAGGCAGTTTCAAAAGTGTTGAGATTAACCTGGATGGAATCCCGGGAAATGAATCTGCCCTGGAACTCGTCCCGGCGGTCGCCATTGATCGCGGTAAAAACCGGGGCTTTGCCTGCACCATTGCTGACCTCGAAGTTAAACGGGACTTCAATGTCGCCAATCTTGAAAATACCCCGCCAGATGCCATCCTTCAGAGCGGTTTTCTGTGCCTGCACATTCAGGGACGAAAGCAGCAAAACGGCTGATACTGCATAAGTTATCAATCGGGAGGAAAAGCTTTTCATGTTCTTCAATTGTTTGTTTTAGGTAAATACCATCGTTTTCTTCACCATCCTGACGGCCGGTAAAAAAGACAACCCTACACTTTCCGGAAGGCACCAACCCTCCTCGTTTTTCACTTTACTCTGTTACTCCGCTTAATGGATTCTCAGATTTATCATTAGAATTAGGTTGGGGCACCTTAAAAAGTCATAGGTTGCCAGAAGATCACAGAGCCTAACCTCTCCCTTCCTTCTTTATAAATCTATTAATTCGATAGACAAAGTTGAAAACAAAATTCCAGAATGCAAAGGCATTGCAGAAAATGTTATCATTTTCCAGCAATCAGGGGGTATTTGAGGCGGAAAAATCCTATTTCAGGATGACATCAGGAAGGAATTGCAAAGTATTATCCTTCGCTACCAGGCGTACTTTTCGTTCGATAGTAAGAGCATGAAGGGTGGATTACTGCACCAGTACCAGTTCGATTGCGCGGACATCAGCGAATTTCTGACCTGCCAGTTGTGAGACGGACAGCTTCAACTCGCCGGTCCCTTTTTCCAGCGTCCAGTCTCCCACGTACAACGTTTTGAATTCTTTTTCATAAGACTCAGCCTCCCGCTTCACCCGGTCCGGACTTGGGATCAGTTCCGGATCGAAGGATTCCTTGATCTTTCCGGAAATACTTTTCCCATTCAGCTCGGCTTTAAATGTGTTGCCTACGCCCGATTCCGGACTTGTGTACAGGATGCTCACTTTGTATTTCCCGGTTGTATGTACATCCACATTCCAGGTCACATAGGACTGGGTATCGTTCCAATTGGCGATCCACGACGAGTTGGGTGCAGCGCTGCTGTATGAAAGCGTGCCGGTGGCGGAGGGATGCAGGATCGCATCCTGGGAAGGAAGCGTGGTTTTGGGAAAACGAGGGTATCCCACAGGAATTGGTCTTACGGAGTCGACTTCCCGGAAAGTCGTTTTGTACCAGTGATCCAGCTCCGAAGCCAGGCTCCGGGTGATGTCCGGATTTTGCTCTGCGAGGTTGTTCTGCTGGGTTGAATCTTTTGACAAATTATACAAAGTTCCATCCTGATACACATACGGAAATTGTCTCACGCTATGTGTTTTATTGATCGAAGAAAACAACAATCGCCCGGGTAGCCTGGCTGCTTTGCCGGTGAGTACCGGTTTCAGGCTGATGCCGTCGAGCGGCCTGGTACCGGTAGTTGCAATTCCGGTCAGGTCGGCCAGTGTCGGAAGAACGTCGATGTAGGCTGCATTGCCTTCTACCACCTTCCCCGCGGGGATTACGCCAGGCCAGCGGATAAAAAAGGGTACACGCACACCTCCTTCGTCGGCCATACCCTTGCGTCCCCGCATACCTCCATTCCACCGCCACGAATTGGGACCATTATCGCTCAGGTAGATCACGATTGTGTTTTCGGCAATTTGCAGGTCGTCCAGCGTTTTTAGTATCCTCCCTACATTATCGTCAATGTTCTCGCACATGGCCAGCGCCGAAATCGTTACTTCTGTTTGCTCCTGCGTTTTGTTCTGACTGAATTGCCGGATACCGCGGGCTTTTACCCGGTCATAATATTGGTCGGGAACCTGAAAAGGCGAATGCGGCGCATTGAAGGGGACGTAGCAGACAAACGGTTTGTCTTTATTTTTTTCAATAAAACCGATTGCCTGGTCTGTGAGGTCGTCGGTTATGTAGCCTATACTTCTTACCGCCACACCATTGTGGTCGAGCATGGTATTGAAGTAATTGGCATAGTGGCCACTCAGAAAACCATAGAATTCATCAAAACCCCGGCCGTTCGGATGATAAGGATACTGGCTTCCGTTATGCCATTTTCCAAAAGCGCCCGTCGCATACCCTGCTTTTTTAAACAGATCGGCAAAGGTTAACTCATCCAGGTTCAGGAATTCTTTGGAATTGCTGACTCCCGAAACACCCGCCTTATAATGGTACCGGCCTGTCAGCAAACCGGCGCGCGTGGGCGCACAGAGCGGGGCCACATAAAACCTGGAAAACCTTGCCCCTTCCCTGGCCAGTTTGTCAATGTTCGGGGTTTGCACATTGGCATTCCCATGAATGCTCAGGTCGCCCCAGCCCTGGTCGTCGGTCAGGATCAACACAACGTTTGGCCGCTTTTGTGCCAGTGCATTATGTATTAAAATGCTTGTAAAAATGAGCAAACAAATTATTCTTGAAGCATATCGCAGGGAATTTCTCAAAGTGCAAAGGTTGATTAACAAGCTGAACAAATGTGTTTTACGGGGCATGTCACGCCGGCTTGTGCCGGAAGCCCAATATCGAAAAAAAGCGGCTGACCGTCATGTATTTCAGCAATTTTCTGTCTGCGCCTGGTTCCGTCATTTTCAAGCAACTACCCTTTTTTTTAAACTTGACATACCTCGCGTATGCTCCCGCAGTTTAATCAGGCATTCCAAGCTTAGCAGCAAAACCACTAACGCTTCATCCTATACGCAGTACCAGGGGGCTTCGATGCAAACTACTTGCGGCAATGCGTCCATGCCTGGTATATCGTAGCAGAAACTTTCCTCCGCACAAAAGATCAGTCTAACCCGTATGGACGCCCATCATGAATCTTACAGTTTTCTTTGAAACAAAACCAATCTGCCTGCTCACGCAAATGAACCGCAGAAAAAGCATTTAACCCACCACAAGCTGTAAAAATATATGAAGTCTACTTATTTTGTATAGTACTTAGAATCTTGTTTATTTTTGCGTTTACCAACCACCAGCATTTCTAGCCCATTTAGCATGAGCCTCAACTACATGGCCCGCAGAAATGATCACGACGATGCTGCTGATCCACGGCATATATCCCTTTTTTACGCATACCCAAATGATCGGAAATCTGGGCGTACTGGAATATGTTCATTATCTGGGACAAGCTTTTCGGGACCTTTGCGGAGGAAGATGAGGAGCCAAGATACGGCCTTACGCGGCAGCTGGAAAGCCACAGTTTTTTGTGGCAGCACTTTCACTATCTGGTGGAACTGGGTTATGCGGTCGCGCTAACACCCGGCCTTGCAGGCAAGGTAAAATTAATCTTCGGCCGCCCCGCCGATTTTGATCCGGCATTCAGGGCCAGGGCAGAAAAAGGACTGCTGGTAATTTTTACAACCTACTTCTTTTTCCCGCATCCGACTATCGTGCTGGTTCTCAGCTTACTGACTTTCATGAGCCTGGCCGGGTTCACCAGTCTGCAAAGACAGTATTTGAGGCGTCTCTACGGAGGACATTAATGGTTTCAGTTTAATAAAACCCATTTGCAAGTCCATTTCTTGATAGGAATGCCCGTCTGTTTATTCGCTCCGCAGCGACTTGACTGGATTCAGCAAGGCGGCGGCTATGGTCCTGCTGCCGATGGACAATAACACCATCAGCAGGATTAAAACAGCGGGACCGGCGAACAGGTACACGGTGAGTTCCGTACGTGATGCGTAGTTGTCGAGCCAGGCATGAGCTAGGAAGTAGGTCACAGGCAGACCGATTGCAATGGAAATACCAACCAACATCAGGAATTCTTTGGACAGCAGTAAAACCAGATTTGCCGTGGTCGCACCGATAACCTTCCGTATGCCGATTTCTTTTGTTCGTTTGGACGCCGTGAAAGTGGCCAGCCCGAACAATCCGAGGCAGGAAATAACAATTGCAATAAGAGTCAGGAATCCGAAAACCTGCTGAAACCGGTCTTCCGATTTGTATTGTTTGTCGTATTCACTATCAAGAAAAAAGTAAGTGAAGGGTGAATAAGGAAAGTTGGCTTCAAACACACGTTTTAGAACGGCGAGCTGCTCGCCAGGATCGCCTGCGGCAAACTTAACACTTGCATACCGGTCGAATGAGGGCGAGTACAAGTGAATAATCGGAATGTGAGGCACTTTCGGTGAATCGTAGTGGTAGTTGTCGATCACCGCTCTGATGGTTGCCTGATTTCCCCAGAGATCAACCCGCTTTCCGATTGCCTCCTCTGGCGTCTTAATTTCCCAAAGCCGTAGCGTTTCCAGGTTTACAATCAGCTGCCGGTCGGTCGTGTCCGAAAACCCTGCGCGTGTGGCTGCATCAAAATTCTTCCCTGCCAGCAACCGGATTGACATTTGGTTGATGAATACCGTATCAATCGCAGCGACATGAAAATTATAGGACGTTTTGCGGGCAGTCCCTGCCAGGTTCACGCCTGTGGTTGTCCCCATTCCCGCAGTACCCATGCCCGGCACCGTGCCCGAAAACGAAACGGACTTCACCTGCGACTGTTCCAGCAGTGATTGCCGGAAGGTACTGTTCCCATTGCGCGCATCAACGCCCACCGGCGCTTTCACTACCAGTGTTTGCTCAATGTTCAGCCCAAGTTCCTGGTTCCGCAGGTAGCTCACCTGCCGGTACACGACGGCAGTTTGTACCAACAGGACCAGCGTAACGCTGAACTGAAACACAACAAGCACCTTACGGAAGAAAGCGCCTTTTCCCGAGGTTGAAAAATTACCTTTTAAAACTTTCACAGGCTCAAATGAAGCCAGCACAATGGAAGGATAGAACCCGGAGAGCAACACGCTGGATACGATAAAAGCCGCCGTGCTTTTCCAGAAAAATGCATCTCCCAGGATGGAAAATCCGTCAGGCAAGCCGGCTATTTTTATAAAAGGCGTTTGAAGCACCGCGACCAGGCCCACAGCCAGGCTACCTGCCAGCACATTGATCAAAATTGTTTCGACCAATATCTGCACCCCGATCTGCTGCTGCGTAGAACCAACCGCTTTCCTCACGCCGATCTCCCGCGCCCGGTCGAGTGCTCTGGAGGTAGTGAGATTGACGTAGTTGACAAATGCACCCAGCAACACCAGAATCGCCACGGCCAGCAGCAGGTACACCGAGCGCGAGTCGCCATTTGCTTCTGTTTCGAATGTTTTCTGGGAATGAAGATGGATATCGCTGATTTGCTGGGCGATCACCCGCTCGTTATTGATTTTCTTTTCCTGTACCAGCCGGTTGCTGAACTTTCCAAGCAATTGCGTGAAAGATGCATAATCAGCGTCGTCTGCCAATTGCAGGTAGGTATAAGCATTGTTATTGTTCCAGTTGTCTTCCTCTTCTCCCAGATCCGACAGCATGGTTGGGTAAGAAAGCAGCATATCGAATTTCAGGTGGGTATTGACTGGTGAATCCGGCACCACGCCCATTACTTCAAACAAAATACCACCGTTCGACGTGGGAATTTTCAGTGTTTTGCCGACGACATCGAGCGTCCTGAAGTAGGTCCGCGCCATGGTTTCGGTCAGTACGGCCTGCCTGGGCCGGGTAAAAATTTCTTTTTGCACCCCACGAAGCAGCGGATAGTTAAACATCCCGAAAAATGTGGAGTCCACCGCATATACATGGTTGAGCTGGTAATATTTTTCACCGATCTGAACCGTCGATAGCCGGTTGCGCAATGGGTATGCACGTGTGTAGCGCCGGACGCCGGCGATTTCTGCCACTGCTTTCGCTCCGAGCGGCGGGTAGGTTTCCGCATCCTGCGCACTTACCGATTCACCGTTCAGATAATCCATAGACAAGCGCACGATCCAGCTGCTCAGGGGATTGCTGTGCTCATAGCTCAGCTCAAAGCGTACATACTGCACAATCAGCAACGCCACCGCCAGACCGGTCGCAAGTCCAAAAACATTGATGAGCGAGAAGGTTGCATTCTTCCGCAGATTGCGCCAGGCGATGATGGTATAATTGATGAGCATGGACAGACAGAGTCAAGTTGATAACCTGAGTCGCGAAACAATTGTACCCATGACATAATCTTTGAAAATGAGCTCAGAGAGGCCATTTGACACTGCCCGGGCGTCCGATTCCGAACACGGCGGTCTGTTTATATTTACTATTTTATGTTCAAAAATAAAGCTACACTAATCGGGTTTGCAGCGCATTCCTTCTTTTCCCAAGTAAAATAATCACCCGCTCCCCTGACTCATCGAGTGCCCTGTTCTTTACAAATCCGGAAAGTAGAACCAGCATTTGCACATGCTGCGCCCCTGATGAAAATACCTAAATTCAGGAATTTCATCATATTCAGGCTTGAAGTAATGGAAAGCAGCCGATTTGCCGGTTACTTTGGGGCGGGAAACAGGTAGTGCTTTTTCAGGAATCAATTATACCCATCCATAGAATTTACCGCATTTACCAACATGATACATATCGGTAAGCGGGACAGAAAATATCACAGTAATTTTTCACTAAAAAGAAGTCTAAACCATTACCATGAAGTTTGCTTTCTATTTTTCATTACTGATTTACATTACCGCCGGAAGTGTCTCAGCGCAGGTTGCCAAGCTACCCACAGCCTGGACAAAACAAGCCATGGAGTCGCCGCTTCCGCTCAGCGAATACCCCCGCCCACAGTTGCAGCGTAATGACTGGATGTGTTTGAATGGAAAATGGGACTACCAGGGCGGTCCTCAGCTTGCCAATGCGCTCAATCCGTCAAAACCGATTGCATTTGACCAGAAAGTGGAGCAAATCCTGGTACCGTATTGTCCCGAGTCTGTCCTGTCGGGCATTGAGCGGAAGCAGGAGATCAACATGTGGTACCGGAGACGGTTTGAGATTCCGGCCTCCTGGAAAGAAAAGCAGGTTATTCTTCATTTTGATGCAGTGGATCATGATGCCACGGTTTTTGTCAACGGGCAGAAAGCCGGCAGCCATGCAGGGGGCTATGATGCATTCAGTTTGAATATCACCCCGTTTTTAAAAACAGGAAGTAACATCCTGATTGTGGCTGCACATGACCTGAATGACGGACGGATGCCGTCGGGCAAAAATGGACCGAGGGGCGATTATACTTTCAGCTCCGGTATCTGGCAGGGCGTGTGGCTGGAACCCGTCAGCGTCAATTACATCAAGAGTATCCGTTTGCTGCCCGACCTGGCAAACAACCGCCTGAAAGTACTGGTGGATGCCGGCCAGGGTACGGTTGCGGCCATCGCCTCGGAAGACCAGCGGGTGGTGTCCCGGGTAAAAGGTGAGGCAGGTAGTGCATTTTACATTCCTGTTCCCAACCCCAGGTTGTGGTCGCCGGAGGATCCTTTTCTGTATGATCTTAAATTAAGTTTACACGATAAAAACGGGAATGTCACCGATGAGGTTACCAGCTATTTTGGCATGCGCGATGTGAAGCTGGGTAAGGTCAATGGGGTGGTCAGACCTTTGCTCAACGGAAAATTTGTGATGCAGGTAGGTTTGCTCGACCAGGGTTACTGGCCCGACGGCATACTGACAGCACCTACGGAAGCGGCATTGAAGTCTGACCTGGAATTCACCAAAAGGGCCGGATTCAACCAGATCCGGAAACACATGAAAACCGAGCCGCAGCGTTTTTATTACTGGGCAGACAAGCTGGGCCTGCTGGTGTGGCAGGATATGCCGGCCATATGGTATCCGCAGGAAGATACAACCAGAACACACGCCGCTTTTCGCACGGAGCTGAAAGCGATCATCGATGAGCATTACAATGCCCCCTCGATCATCACCTGGGTACCCTTCAATGAAAACTGGGGTGCATTTGATGTAAAAGAAATTACCGACTGGGTCAAGCAGTATGATCCCTCCCGACTGGTCAATGGCAACTCAGGTTTCAACAACAATCCCGATTACCAGAAAGCCTACGGCGATCCCGGCAATGGTGATTTTGTAGACACGCATATCTATATCGGCCCCAGGAATGCATCGGTCCCGGATGATAAAAGAGCTGCTTCCCTGGGCGAGTTCGGCGGTCTGGGCCTGTTTGTCAAAGGTCATATGTGGCCTGTCGAAAACAATGCCTACGACTACGAGCCGACCAAACAAGCGCTCAGCGACCGGTATTTGCTCCTGATGGACCAGGTGGAACAGTTGATGAAGTACAAGGGACTGAGCGTTGCCGTCTACACCCAGACGACCGACGTGGAGCATGAGGTTAACGGGCTGCTGACCTACGACCGTGCGATCGAAAAGATGGAAACAGAAAGGATTAAAGAGGTCAATCAGGCAGTGATCAAAGAAGTAAACAAGCTTAACCCGTAAACCTGATTTTCCTCTTTATAGCACCCGAGTCAGGACAAACGTACGGAATAAACTGGCTTCTGAATTCTCGGACGCTTTCCTGATTTTGCCAGAGACTGACTTCTAAGATTATCTTTAGCAGAAAAAGGATTGGTGCTGATATATTGTTGTGTGGATTCTGAAATGGCTTCCATAACTCAATTTGTTGAATGAAGTTTTACTCTACTACTGTTGCCTGTTTAAAATCATGCCAGTGAATCGTGGGGGGGAGTGAAAACTTCCTTTTTGCAACAGCAATCCGCTTCCACGATGGTTCCGGCACTGCTCTTACAATTTGAATCGCTTGGATCTCAGGCTGTCGGAGGATGACTTTTCTCACAAATAAAATCTGGCAAATACACTTTAACTATTCAAAATTACGAGCCTGCAATCCTGGACTTTCTTTGAAACAGGTTCTCAACTTCAATTGGGACATCAGCGGTAAGGGTAGATAGCAGAACCACCAGAAGTGACGGATATACGTGATGAATCAGGCGGTCAATTGATTGATTCAAATGCCATTGAAGATCATTGGGAGTAATAAGGTATACTGCGCAGTAGCCAAGTAGCAATGCCGTTAAAACCAATAGGGAAAAGTTATTAAGAATTTGTTTCCTCGTGAATATGCATATGGCAGAAAGCAGTAAAATCACCCAGTAATATTTCAGCAAAGTCAAAATCATTGTTTTAGAAATGATAATGTAGCGTTGAACATCCGTCACAAGGTGAAATACCGACAAGTCTCTGTTATGATTGAAAATATCATTGGAAGGAGCAAGGTAAAGTTTAAAATGTACTAGTACAGCAATGGGAACCAGCGCTCCAACAAAATACCACTTCGTACCAATCCATTTCCTCTCGTATAAAATAAAGAAAAGCGTAAATATCAGGAAATACAGTTGTCCTTCATTTTTTATCCAGACGCATGACCCGACCAAAAAGCCCAACAATATATAATTAAGTCTGCCTGAGAAGGAACGCTGTTGGTATAAGATCAGGGAAACCAGAATAAAAAAAGCCAAGAGGGTATCTGAATACTGAGACGCTGCAATTCTGACAAAATCTTTATCCAGAAGCAAGATAGTTACAGCACCAATTCCTACTATAAATCCGCGTGTTTGAGTAAGGTGATAGTAGGTTGCCGCAATAATACCGCAGAAGATTACGCAAGCAAGTATCAATGGTACAATCGCAGATTCAACACCAAAGCTTTTAAAACCCAAAGCCAGCAACGTAGGCAGCATCAGTGGATAATCCGGATGGCTGCTCGCCAGATGAGGTGAAAACATATTAGTCCAATGTTCAGAATAAGCCAGAAACTTACCATGAACATTCCATATAGCCCATGCATCCCAATCACCCCAATGGTGAGAAAACTTTATAAGCCTAATGGTAGCTAACAAACTAACTATCACAACGATTAAGTGATGTGTCAAAGCTTTTTTGTTCTCTATTTTCTCACCACCAGCTACTCTTGATCTTAGTAATATCAGTATAATGGATGAAAGAATGATGAGAATAGCCGGAATAATCACCTCATGATTTGTCGATTGAAAGAACATTGAGGTATAAAACGAGCAGGAACAAAGAGCAATACAAATTGTAAAAGAAATGAGTACTGATATTTCCCTCGTATGCTTGCCCAAATCATAGGCTAATGCTGTAAGACTTAGCACCATCAATATAAAAGGCAGCAAAATCATCAACATGTCAATCATTGTTCACACATATTAATCTTGCTTTGAATCTTCCCAGCGATACATTTTTAATCACATGGTAACCGGATGGTGTTTTTGGAGTCTGATGATTGACACTTAATGCTACCATGGTATCCTGAAAACCATCTGCAACTATAATAGGAGCGAGTACAAATGAAACTTTAAAATGTAAATCAGCCAACTTACCTGCGGACGTATCACTTATAAACCCGATAGTTGCTCCATGTTTGATTTCAGGATCAAATGAATGCAGGAGATTTGCCAGACTATCTATATCATTCCTTTGCCGAGTACTATTAAATTGTTTGAATTTATTTATGAAAGTCACAGAAAGCACAAGGATACTTCCAATTAAAACTGCATTGACTAATTTAATTCGTTTCACCTTAATGATGTTAGTATAGTTACTGAATTTAATTCGGAACACCCAGACTTTCTTGCAAGTATAATATACCAGTTTCTGACAATTTCTATATAGACTGCTGTAAATAAAGGTTTTCATCTATGTAAACCAATAGTTTAGATAGATGAAAATAATTTCTAGACCAGCAATATTAATCAGTATATAGCAAATATTAACTAATATCTACGAACTTCGATACAACGTATTAATTCCTTTATACCATGCATTTCCATGTTTAATTTAGCAATAGAACATGTTCGAGATGACACAACCTGACTTTTTACAAACTTAACGAACAAACCTTTCATGAAGGAGCTGTAAAACTTCGTTCTCTGCTGCCACCCTCCTACCTCCCCATCCAGGTCTTAAACTCCTTTACCCTTTCGCGACTCACAACCGCTTCGCGCTCAAAGGCGGGCTTCAGGGTGAGGGCAAGCCGGTTGCCGAAATATGGCTGAACGTTTTCAATTGCGTGGTGCGTGACAATCAATCCCCGGTTGAGCTGAAAGAAATGTTCGGGGTCGAGCAGCGCGGCGAGCTCGTCAATCGTATAATCGACAAGAAACTTCTGATTCCTGAGTGTCCGGAAAAAACTGATTTTTTCATCCGAATAAAAATACATGATCTCAGCTACTTCGACAGAAAACTGTTTGGCGCCCTGCTTCACCAGAAATCGCTTCCGGTAGCGCTGTGCCTGAGTCGTATGCCCATCCTGCAACTCGCGCAGCAGCTTTTCAATGTCCAGAGACGGGCCGGCTGCGACCGCTTCCGATGTCTGCGCGGACAGTTCTTTCAGCTTGCGGATACTTCTTCCGAGATCTTCCTGCTGGATCGGTTTGAGAAGGTAGTCGATACTGTTGACCCTGAATGCCTGCAAGGCATATTCGTCATAAGAAGTCGTGAAAATGACCCGGCTGTGAATGTCAATGTATTCAAAAATCTCAAAGCACTGCCCGTCCGCCAGCTCGATGTCCATAAAGATCACGTCGGGAACTGCATGAGTTTTCAGCCAGGATACCGAATCGGCAATACTGGTGGTGACGCCCTCCACGTGCAGCGTGGAATCTGTTTCGTTGATCAGCCGCTGCAGCTTCCTTACGGCCAGTTCTTCATCTTCAATGATCAGTACTTTCATGGGTTACATATTTAAAGCAAAGGTAGGCTCACCACAAATTGTCCCTCGCTGCTGGTTACCACCACGCTGGGGGCTTCCCGCCCCGGAATATGCATTTGCTGGGCCAGCAGCCGGTATTTTTCACTGATATTGGACAGGCCTACACCGTTGCTGAGCACACGTGAATTTTTGGGCTGCAGGTTATTCCGGACTTCCAGCCTGTCGTCGTCGGATAGGCAGATCACGATGTTAAGGGGCATTTGGGTATGGATCACATTGTGCTTGATGGCATTCTCGACAAGCATCTGCAGGGACAGTGGTGGGAGTAAATAATGGTACATGTGCTCCGGAATATCAACCTGCAAAGAAATGCCCTGGCCGTAGCGCGTTTTTAACAAATGAAAATAGGACTGGATAAACACGATTTCATTGGCTAGGGAAGTCAGCTCGCTGCCGTTTTCGGAGCGCTCGTTCGATTGCAGCAGATACCGGTATACATTGGCCATTTCATTGATAAATGCCTCGGCGCGGCCGGGCTCTTCCAGAATGAGTGACGAGAGCGAGTTTAAGGTATTGAAAAGAAAATGCGGATTGATCTGATTTTTCAAGCCCTCATACTGACTTTGCAGATTGGTTTTTTTCAACTGCTCCTTTTCCAGCGTGTTTTCCCGCCATTTCTGATGGGAATACAAACTTTCAAATATGCCGAGCGTAATCAGGTTATTGACCCCGGCCGCAATAAACAGGTTTTTGATCCGCGCTGCACTGGCTGCAAACCCGAACAAATGTCCGTGCGTATAAACCGCAATCTGTATCACCACCAGGACCAAACTGATAACCGAGAATAATACAAAAAGCAGCAATATCCTCGCCCCGGCTTGCTGCAGGCCGGGCAAGTAGGCGGGTACCCGCTGCGACACATAGTCGAGCAGCAGCTGGCACACCAGGGCAAAACCTGCATTGATAACCGTAGCGTACAAAAACGTAGCAGTACGATCCCAGTAAGCCTGCCCCAGGAGCAAATAGCCCATGACCGGAACCATGCAGGGAAACAGGATCAGTACCTGCCACTTCAGTTGCATGGAGGGGCGGTACCGTACATTCAGGCTGGTTGTGTGTTGTGAAAGCATAACTGTTTTAAAGCTGGCGCAATGTATCCGCTGATTCCCCGGATCAGAAGTACTTTCTGCTGAATTGCACTTCTTACTTACTGAATCGTCGGGATCACATGCAGCAGTGGCAGGGTGACACTGAAAGTCTGGCTTGTTTCCGCTACCACTACGGGCTCTGCCGCCAGCATTTTGTACCGCAGGATCAGGTTGCCCAGGCCGTGGCGGTCGTGATGGAGTACGAGGCGTTTTCTTTGCAGTGAATTTCTAACCGTAACCTGCTCTTCATGGATCAAGATCTCGATAACCAGCGGCATGGATGGCAGCATGGTATTGTTTTTCAATGCGTTGTCGATCAGCACCTGCAAGCTCAGCGGCAGGATGAAGGCAGCTGGTTTCAGGGTGGTTTCGGGTAAATCGATCCGGATCCTGCTGCCGAACCGGACCCGGAGCAGGCTGGCATAGGCGGCAATGAAATGCAGCTCGTCGGTCAGCAGCGCCTGTTCCTGCCCGCTGCTTTGCAACATATACCGGTAAACTCTGGCCAGATTGTCTACCATCCGCTCGGCCAGAAACCCGTCCTCATGAATCAATGCCGAAATGGAGTCGAGGCTGTTGAACAGGAAATGCGGCTTAACTTTTTGTTTCAGCGCGTCAATCTGCTGTTCCAGTACTTTGCTTTTCAACGATTCGATTTCGATCTGCTCGGCTTTCCATTGCTGGTACGCATAGGTCAGGTTGAGCCCGACGCTGAAAATAAATACGAAAACGCCATCCAGCAGCCAAATCGGCCAGAGTACCTGCCAGTTGAATGTAATTTCCAGTACTGGTACCAGGCTGAATACCCACAGGAATATGGAACTCAGCGCGATAACTGCCATCCCGACCATCAGCATCATGACCAGCGTGCGCACAAAAGTTTGCCGGAAGGAAGGATACAGCGCAATGATCCGCCGGACGATCAATGTGAGTACGACAATAGAAATGGCATAGGTGGTTTGTCCGCCCAGGCTTCCTGCAACGAACACGCGGATATCCGAAAGGTACCTGGGGCCGAAGTAAAAATAATTACCAAACGGTACCCAAACCGCAAACATTCCGACATTAAACCACCATTCCTGCCGGCTGAAAAAAGACGGCCGCAAGCGTTCGATATATTGACGGATGGTGGTCATTTCGGAGCGGGCTGCATGGAAGGTTTTACAAACTCTAATCTAAACTCCGCGGGATTATGTTTGAAATATTTCCGGAAAATTGTTTGATAACTATAAGACAAAATTTCCAACATGCTCAGCCATGCCGCAGCCTGGCTTGCTGCATTAATATGAATGCCATAAGCGTCCAGATAACCAGCGAGTAAATATTTGAAAAATGCAGTACAAAGGATGTTTTACTTAAAATTATTGTGAGCGGAAACCATAATCCCATGGCCACCGGCAGCCAGGCGCGGTAATCGCCCAGCTTTTTTGCGCGGATCGTGGCCGCTCCTACTGCCAGCATCAGCACATGGCTGAGCGGCCAGCAAATATCCAGTGCCCAGAACAAAAAGGGCTTGTAAGCGGGGGCAATCAGCTGCCAAACATTCGAAATATCCGCGATGACCAGCGTCACCATGACGATCCGGACCACCCAGTAGCCAAAAAGATCATCCCCAGTAAGCGCGAGCCGGCGCATGGCTTCCATTCCGGCGAGCCAGCCGGTGATGTAAATCAGCCCCCATACACCTGTCCACCAGGGCTGGTTCAGTTCGAGGTTGTAGGCTTCGACATACACGCCGATGCACATAAACGGTGCACCCAGCAGGGCGACGGCGGCAAGTAAGTTTGTTTTCATAGCGATCTGTTTTGTTAAAGGCGCTTCACACCTGGTTGTTTGAACACATCAAAATTGGCGCGTCCTGCATGGCTGACGAAAGTAATTAGGGTACCAAATGGCAACATCGCTGACCGGATTGCACCTAAACGCGGCTGAATTGGAGCGCTTTACAATACCGCGCAGTCACAACCGCCATCCGGACGGGTTTCCATGGACTATTTGTGCTTTGATTATCAAAATGCAGTTCAGACAGACCTTTTGGCAGGTCACGCTGCAAATATTTCAGACCAGCCGGCAAAAGTTCGCCGGGGAGTCGTGCCCATTCCACATTTGCACTCAAAATAAAACTTTAAAAGAAAATACTGTCAGCCATGAGAACAATTTCACCCGTAACACAATCCCTTTTTCCCGCTTTCGCCCGTACATTCTCGGACCAGCCTGCTTCAGCCCGAAAACACGCCCCCTTTTTCAGATTTGCATTACTGATGTTCAGCTTAACCCTGATGGTGACGTCGTGTACAACCAGCGGGATTGAGCCGGATGAAACGGGAGCAGGCGGCAAAGCGGGTTACCTGATCGGAAAAGTTACCGACCAAAAAGGCCGCGGACTGGCCGGAGCGACCATTTTCATTGAAAATACAGTATTTAAAAACCGGGGCTCAGAGGTAAACTCGTCGTCAACCGGCGACTATCAGCTCGCGATGGTATCGGGCCTGGGCCAGTGGACGGTACGTGCCTATACGCTGACGGAATACCATGACCGGGTTTATAAAATGTTCCTGCACCCGGACAATACCGAATCGTTTACAGAAGAAGAAAAGCCCGTCAGAAACTTTGAATGGAGAATTCAGGGGCGCACTGCCAACAAAAGTGTCGATTTGTACTATGGCGGCTCAGCCGAAATCTACCGCGACATCAATTCGGACATCTACGATACCGAAAATGTTGCATTTACCTTCCAGCCCGTGGGCCCGCTGATTGACGGCTCGACCGGCAAAACCCTGACGTTACAGGGCGGTAAAAGCGGCTCAAACAACCATAACCGGATCGATGACATCCCGATAGGCCGGTACAAAGTTACCGCTATCTACAAGCCGTCCGGCGACAAGTTAGGCGTACGTGATGCATGGAATGAAAGCGAATACCACGATGAAATAACCATCGACTTCATGGGAATGGAGGCTTCGTACCGGGCAAATGAAATCGGGCTGGGCTTTACGAACCAAAGATAAATACCGGACATGCTGTTGTAAAACAATACAAATCCAGGTGATCCTTTTGAGTATTTTGAAATAAAGTATTCTCGAACCAAGCATTCGGCTTTCAAAATGATTATGCAATTGCGTTGGTGAACAATACTTTCATTCACCAACGTATATATTGAGTACGTTATAAACTGGCCAGGTGGAAATAATCATGGTAACGACCATACTATTTCTAAATACATTTGAGTTCACTGAATAAATATGCAATCATATGCTGCAACTCAAAATGCCGGAACAGAAAAACTGCTTGTCATTTCCGGCAATACTCCTGTGGGCCGGATTATTTATGGTGCTAATTACTTCCTGCAAAAGCGATGCACCTTATACTTACTCCTGCCAGGATGGAGCAGTTGCATTTGAGCTATTGAATGACGAACTCAATCCAAGAGCATATTTATATGATCCTGGCCAGCAAAAACAATCGTACAGAATCATTCAGGATAATGACGAGTTATACAAACTGGTACATATCGCCTATCTCCGGAAAAAGGTTGACTTCAAATCTAAAAGTCTAATTGTCATAAGTATCAATCTGGAAACAGTAGCCAGTGTTACACAGCTGGATATTGAAGCAGATTGCCAGAAGAAAAAGCTGATTATTGATGCTAACTTGAAGTATGCATCCACACCAGAGACGATCACCAGCTATGTTTTTGCCATTGTACCCAAAGTTACTCCTAATACAACGATTCAATTTACTTACCAGGTATTGTAATTAGATGAGAGCGAAGTAAATCTGCCTACTTTTTACTTTTGATAAAATACAGATAATCACCATCAGCAAAGCTTCCGGCACTTAAAATAACAGCTGGAAATGTCATGTCAGCCTGTATAAAACCATTAAGGAAGGAATACCCTCTCGCAATTTGCCGAAGTCACCGGAAAACTTGACCCGCACAACCCTCCCGCATTCTGTTAAAAAACGTTAAGTGAATATCAGCGTAGGGCTCCCCTCCTATTTTTGTTTTGCTCAAACGCCTGATATGATGCTTCAAAACTACTTTAAAACTGCCTGGCGCAATCTGCTCCGGAAGAAGTTGTATTCCATTCTCACCATTCTGGGGCTGGCGATCGGGATTACGTTCAGCTACCTGGTTGCGAGCTTTATCTATCAGGAATTGCAGGTCAACAAGTTATTGCATGCACCTGAAAATCAGTATATCATAAGGAGTGAGTGGAAAAATCCGGATTTGGGAACGGACCTGACAACCCTGGCTCCGCTGGGCGAAAAGCTGCGCGCTGACTATCCGAATCTGGTCGCAGGCTTTTACCGGTACGACGCCATTACCGTGGCGGTTTCGCAGGGCGACAAGCATTTCCGGGAAGACGTACAAACGGGCGACTCCACCCTGCTTTCCATGTACCGGTTTCCGCTGCTGCACGGCGATGCCAATACCGCCATGTCGGCGCCGAATGCAGTGATGATGACTGAAAACAAGGCCCTTAAATATTTTGGCAGTACCAATGTGGTGGGTCGTACGCTGACTTTGCACAACTTCAATGGGGGCAAACAGGCTTACATGGTGTCAGCAGTGCTCAAAAACATTCCGGTCAATTCGGTTACCTACCTGTTTGACAAACCGTCAGAAATTTTCATCCCTTTCGGCTCACTCGAAGGTCGCGCCGATGTGACAGACAACTGGGATTTCCAGTACATGGTGAGCTACCTGCAATTGAAAAAAGGCGTCAACCCGCACGATCTTGAAAAGCCGATCCAGCAACTACTAGCCACGCACGCCTCCCCGATGGTGGTTGAAAACTTGCGCATATACCTCACCCCGCTTACTGAGTACCACAGGTCTGCCAACAACAATCTGATCCAGAAAATGATCAGCACCCTGCTGGCTGTCACCGCATTTATCCTGCTGATGGCGGTGGTAAACTTTGTGAACATCTCGATCGGGAATGCATCATCCCGACTGAAAGAAATCGGTGTGCGCAAGGTACTTGGCAGCGAGAAGCGCCAGCTCCTGTTCCAGTTCCTTGCGGAAGCGATTACGCTGGCCGGCATTGCGTGTATCCTGTCGGTCGGGTTGTATGTTGTATCTGCCGGTGCATTCGGCGAGATAGTCGGCAAAGAACTTCCGCGACCGGGCACGCTGCTGCCCTACGCGCTGCTGGTTCCCCTGCTTTTTGCGATCGTGACGGGCTTGCTGGCCGGCATTTATCCGGCATTGGTTCTGTCCAACATCCCGTCGGTTCAGTCCATGAAAGGGTTGCTGCGGTCCGTGGGAGAGCATAAAGCCATGCGGCGCGTGCTCCTTGGCACGCAGTTCAGCATTGCGCTCTTCGTCTTTGCCTCTGCAGCGACCATCTCGCAGCAGGTTCATTATTTTTTAGGTAAAAATCCGGGGTTCAACAAAGAAGCACTGGTATCCGTAGCTGTCCCGCGCGACTGGACACCGGCGGGTGTAGCGAAAAGTGAATCCGTACGCAATGAATTCGCCCGTTTGAACGCAGTCAATGCGGTAAGCCTTTCCTACGAAATACCGAACGGGAACGTAGGCCGGCAGACGGGCATTTACAATGCCGGCCGCGACAGTGCCCAGGCGGTACACGCGCAAATCCTGACGACCGATGAAAAGTTTTCCGAAACGTATCAGATCAACATGCTGGCCGGTCGCTTTTTGCAAAATCCTGCACAGGATGCAAAAACGGCCGAAATCGTGATTAACCGTGCGGCCATGCGCTCGCTGGGCTATGCGTCTCCGGCGGCGGCTGTCGGTCAGCAGGTGCGGCTCCACGGCTTCTCCGACCCGCTCATTATTGCCGGCGTGACCGATAATTTCCATTTTGAATCGTTGCACCAGGCGATCAAACCGCTGGCATTCCTGCATTTGCGGGGAGTAAATATTTACCGATATCTTACCTTCCGCCTGAACGGAAATCCGGCCGGTGCACTGCCGGAACTGGAAGAAAAATGGCATACACTGCTGCCTGACGCGCCATTTGAATACACGTTCCTCGACCAGACAATCGAGAAAATGTATGTTGCCGAGATCCGGATGCAAAAAGCCGCCCGGCTTGCCACGGTGCTCGCGATCGTCATTGTTGTGCTTGGGATTTCAGGCATGGTATCGCTGAACGTGGCCCGGCGCACGCGCGAAGTAGGGATCCGAAAAGTGCTGGGTGCTTCGGCCACGAGTGTGTCGCTCCTGTTCCTCCGGGAGTTCCTGATCATCCTCGCCATCGGCTCCGCGCTGGCACTTCCGCTGGCTGCATTCGTCATGACCAACTGGCTTGCCAACTTCAACTACCGCATCGCACCGGACTGGCTGACCTTCACATGCATCACCTTGGGCTGCGGCGGGGTCATCAGCCTGCTGGTATGGCTGCAAACCTGGAAAGCCGCAACTATGAATCCGGTCAAAAGTATTAAGCTGGATTGAATGTAAAGGGAGTTTAAGCCTAAAATCATCCCGACAATGCCAGATGCCGGACCTTACTTTTGGCAAATTTCTTACTGCGTATTTGACGAAAAATATTGTTCTAAAAAAATATTACAGGGGCAACTGATTAACTGGATTTGATCAGTATAGCTGTGTTCCAGGAGTTACCTGAGCTTGTTAAAGCATTATTTAGCAAATAATATTTACAGGTTAAATATAAAGGGCTCGCAAGCTATAAGTCCGGTGTTATACTTGAATGATTTGATTTTTAACAAAGCATCACCCAGCTTATATTTATTACTATTTTGAGGCCATAACGTTTTATCTATTTCTTTTTGATCCGCCCAGAATACCTGATAACTTCCGTGGTCAATTTCGGATAGAGAACTCTGGATAGTATACTTAACCAATGTACTACTTCCAGCCTTTATCAAAATGAAGGCTGGAAACGCACTTTCATCCTTCTTAGAAGAATCTATATAAGTGAATAACTCCTTGCTATCCTTAAACCATGGTAAGTTCGTCATTTCGTTTTTAAGTCGTAGATAGTCAGTTTTATCAAAGGGCACAATTTCATAAAACACAAAAAGCTTTTGACCCATATTAGTACTGCAATCACCATCTTTATGCGAGCTTATTTTCGTAAAATTATCAAGCCTGATGGATCCACAGGGATGTTTGCTTTCTACTTTTATAATGCTACCCAGACTTAAAATCATCAGATCACTTTCCGTATGATTTTCAAAATGAACATTAAGGGATCTTTTTACTGAATCTGAATTTAAACTAAAATGTATTGTAATATCTGGCTGACTGGTACATCCAGAGAGTATTAATGCAATGAATAGAAAAACAGATAGCTCTTTTTTCATTGACAGGGTAATTGGCTGCGTCTGATTAAATATTTATAGGTTTAAAAAGAATTTTTAATGCCCGGCTAAAATTGAAATTCTTTTCCATATTCAGGCTTAATAAACCAAATACTCTAACCAATATACCACTTACTTTTTCCAGAATAAATCAGGCAAGTGCGGAAGCTTCGGTTTACAAATGATTACTCACTTTTTAAACTCTTCACCGGATCCAGGAGTGCAGCCTTGATGGCCTGGCAACTCACTGTGAGCATGGTAACCAGCATGGCACCTGATGCCGCAGCGACAAAAACCCACCAGGATATTTCAGTTCGGTATTCATATTTCAAGAGCCAGGCATGCAGGAAGTAATAGGCAACTGGCGCCGAGATCACGCAGGATACAACTACCAGTTTTATGAAATCGCCCGAGAGCAATGCCCAGAGATTTGCTACCGACGCACCCAGGACTTTCCGGACGCCTATTTCCTTGGTGCGCTGCTCGGCTGTGAAGGAAGCCAGCCCGAATAAACCCAGGCAACTGATCACAATCGCAAGGATCGCAAATGCAGAAGCGAGCCTGGCAATGCGCTCTTCTGCTGCAAATTTCAGTGCATATTGCTGATCGGTGAACTTGTAATCAAATGGACTCCCCGGATTAAACTTCCTGAAAACAGCCCCGACTTTTGCCAGCGAACTGGCTGCCGATTCCTGTGGGTTCAGCTTGATGTTGATCACATTCGCCCAGTTGTAATTGGCCATGAATATCGTAGGATAAACCGGCTGAAAGGGCGAATCCATTACCATATCCTTGATTACGCCTACCACGGTAAATGGCTTTCCATTCCACTTCATGATTTTACCGACAACCTCAGAGGGGTGTTTCAGGCCCATGTAATGCACGGCTTTTTCATTAAGTACCATGCCCGACGAGTCCGTAGCAAATTCCCGTGACAAGTCCCGGCCCGCAATGAATTTCCAGCCGACTGTTTTACCAAAATCATGGCTCACTCCAATCGTCCCGAAGTTTTCCTTGAAATTCGGATCCTTCCCTTCCCAGTCAAATCCGCCATTGGAAGAGTTCATATCCGTTGTCGGCGTGGACGAGGTCGACATATCTGCCACGGCCCCCGTTTTCAATAAATCACTTCTCAATGCATTGTAATGCCCGTATAATTCGGGCGTATTTATGTTGACGGTAATCAGCCCGCTGCGGTCATACCCGATGAGCCGGTTTTTGGCGTACTGGATCTGTTTAAAAACAATGAGGGTACCAATCACGAGGGTAACCGAAACGGTGAACTGCAAAACCACCAGTACCTGGCGCGGAATGGCAGCATAACGGCCTACGTTAATGACTCCTTTTAAAACTTTGATGGGCTGGAAGGAAGAAAGATAAATGGCAGGATAGATTCCCGAGAAAATGCCGGTGATCAGGGTAAATGCACTTCCTGAGAGCCAGAACCAGGCACTATCAAACGGAAATTCGATCTTTTTGTCAGCTACCTCGTTGAAAAAAGGCAGAATCACGATGACGAGCAATACAGAAAGTACGAAAGCCAGCGTCACAACCAGGAGTGATTCTGTAAAAAACTGCTTGATCAGCTGCGTACGGTACGATCCGACGGCTTTGCGAATGCCTACTTCCCTGGCGCGTTTCTCCGAGCGTGCCGTACTCAGGTTCATGAAGTTGATAGAGGCAAGGAGCAGCACAAAAACTCCGATGATGCCAAACAGCCAGACATACCGGATCCGCCCGTCGAGGTTCCCGGCTTTGTCCCAGCCACTGTACAAATGCCATTTTTGCATGGGTTGAAGCAAAAGCTCGGGTTTTAGGAAGGCAGTTTCGGGCGCATGTTCCAGCTTTAAATTCCGGATTTTTGCCGAAACGGTTTCAAAGTTTGAGTTGGGACTGATCTGTACCAGCGTCTGCCACGAATTGTTATTCCACTCATTGTTTTCGATCGCCGTTCTGACCCAGTTCTGCGTGGCAACATACAAACTCCATGGGGCAATAAATGAAAGGTCCCTGAACTCGGTATGATAGGGAAGATCCTCGTAGACCCCGGTCACCCTGAGGTTCATACTGTTATTCAGCTTGACGATCTTGTTCATCGGATTTTCTGTACCAAATAAGGCTCGCGCAACAGATTCAGACAGCATGATTGAGTTCTGGTCTTTAAGTCCGGCGCGTGTGCCTTGTTTCATATTCAGGGAAAACAAATCAGGCGCTTCGGCACCCAGGTAATTTCCTTTTCTGGTAAACTTCCGGTCTGCATAAGCCAGGATATGCTCGCTGGTCCAGGACGACATGACGACATGTTCAAAATCGTCCGCAAACTTTACTTCAAGCTCTTTTCCGAGCGGCGCGGGCATGTACTCGTTGTAAAAAACCTCATGATTGAAAGCACCTTTCTGCATGACCTTGGCAATGCGGTCGTAATGCTTGTGGTACTTGTCGAAAGCAAATTCATCGTGGATCCACAATCCGATCAGCATCGCGACAGCCATGCCCAGGCCCAGGCCGCCAATATTGATGGCCGAGTAACCCCGGTTCTTCACCAGGTTCCTGAATGCAATTTTTAAGTAATTTCTTAGCATATCGATACCGAAAAAAGGTTTGGAAGAATAATCATGATTCCATTGGCCGGCTGCTTGTTTTCGCCGGATATACCTGGGTTTAAAAAATCCCAGCACTTCCCGCCAGTAGTCGCGGCGGGCTTTTCTGATGCCGGCACTTTCGGCTTTATGGATAAATGCTTCGTGCAGATCGCCCTGTATTTCTTCCAGCAAATGCGGCGCACAAAAAAAGCGAAGCAGTTTGTCGGCCCATGGCGGCAGGTCGGGAAGTTTGTCGTGGTTGCTCATAACTGGGTGGAAAGCTTTAACGGGTTCAGGATTTTTGTCCAGTAATTCACGCGCACCTCCTGGATTTCGTGCAGGGTTCGCTGCCCGAAAGCAGTTACTTTAAAGAGTCTCTTGCGTCTGCCGCCCCGCTCGGCCGTAGGCTCTCCCATTTCCGATTTCACCATCCCCTTTTCTTCCAGCCGCTGCAAAGCCGAATGAACCTGGTTGAGCCTTACATCCCGGCCGGTCTGTTGGATGATCTCATGCATCAGCACCACGCCATACGCCTGTCCCTCCATCACGACGACGGTGAGTAAAACGATTTCTTCAAACTCCCCTAGATAGGTCCGCTTCATAGGTTTCTTATAACTTCTATTTTTGCTGATCAAATTGTCGCGCCAGGAAATGTAGTGACAAGCAATGGGCTGTATAGTAGCTACTTACACCTGATACACTTGTTTCGTCATGTCCGATAGCGGACAGCTGAATGTTCGCTACTGTGACAGTTTATTGAGCAAATTGCAAATGTTCTCAGAATGCTATACCCCTCGGCTTTTCTCCTTCTTATTCCTGTTCTGGAATACCATCATAACCGTTCAAAACCGAACGCCATATTGTGCACTCGTGAACAGTTACTTTCCGAAAAACTACCGCTCCTGCTTCATAAAGCCATTTTATTACACTGGCAGGTTATTTGTTTGACATTTACATAACTAATATACTGCGATGAAAGGCACTTACCTCGGTGAATTTGAAGAAGTGGTTTTACTGGCTGTGGCCATCCGGACGGGCGATGCTTATGGAGCAGCGGTAGTCCATGAAATTGAACAGCAGCTGGGCCGGACCGTCAACCTGGGTGCCGTACACACTGCGCTCTACCGTCTTGAAGAAAAAGGACTTGTCAAATCGGAAATGGGTGGCGCTACACCGGAGCGCGGCGGTCGCAGTAAAAGGCTGTATGTAGTAACGGCAGCGGGCAGGCGGGCATTGGAGGAAATCAGGCAGCTGCGCAACCAGATGTGGGAGACCATTCCTAAAATTGCCTGGTCATGAGCATGCCAAAGCAAAATATCCCACCCAGGTGGGCAACCTGGCTCTTACAATGCTTTTGCCCCGCACACCGGGCCAATGAAATGGAAGGTGACCTGACCGAGCTGTTTGAGATGCGGGTAAAATTATCGGGGCTCCGCCAGGCGAGGTGGCGATATGTGCAGGATGTGTTCAGCCTGCTGCGGCCTTCATTGCTGAAAAGTAAACCTGATGCGTATCCAAACCCAAGCCATACCGATATGTTACGAACCTACATCACGATCGCCTTCCGCAATCTTGCCAAAAACCGCACTTACTCCGCTATTAATATCGTGGGCTTGTCTGTTGGCATGACCACCGCTATCCTGATCGGACTCTGGATGTGGGACGAGCTCTCCTACAATCAATACCACCATCATTACGACCGGATCGCACGCGTCATGCAGCACCAAAGCTACAATGGTACCACCAGCACGACGCTTGCCACTCCGCTTCCCATGCGGGCGGCTTTACAAAGTGAACACGCCGGTGAATTCACACATATTGCATCGTCCTCATGGACGGAGGACCATATTTTATCCGCGGGTGAAAAGAAAATTTCCAGAAAAGGCAACTGCGTAGAGCCCGACTTTCCTTCCATGATGTCGCTGCGGATCATCAAGGGTACAGCCACTGGTCTTGATAACCCTTCCTCTGCCCTGCTCTCAGCATCAGTTGCAGAGGCTTTGTTTGGCGGGGAGGATCCAATCAATAAAACCATCAGGGTTGACAGCAAAGACTATTTTAAGGTGACGGGCATTTATGAAGACCTGCCCTATAATACCGAGTTCCGTGACGTAACTTTTTTGCTTCCCTGGAAGTACTTTCTGGCGGAAACACCCTGGGTGAAGCGGTCAGAAACCAACTGGAGTAACAATTCATTTTTGTTGCTCGTGCAGATTGCACCGAATACCACCTTTGAAAAGGTAAGTGCCAAAATAGAGAAGATCAAAGCCCGGCATGCCAAAGAAGAAGCCCGGTTTGACCCAAAAGCATTTCTGCACCCGATGAGCAGGTGGCACCTGCATTCCGAGTGGGAAAATGGCGCGGCTGTTCGCGGACGTATTCAGTTTGTATGGCTGTTTGGCATCATCGGCGGGTTTGTACTGCTGCTGGCCTGCATCAACTTCATGAATTTATCCACCGCGCGTTCACAAAAAAGGGCCAAAGAAGTCGGCGTCCGCAAAGCAGTCGGATCACGACGCAGCCAGCTGATTGCGCAATTCCTGAGCGAATCCATCATGGTTGCCATGTTCGCATTTGTGCTGGGCCTGTTAATGGTACAGGTACTGCTTCCGTGGTTCAACCATATTGCCGACAAACAGATTACTTTTCCGTGGGGTGATCACCAAAGCTGGTTGATCGGCTTGGGCTTTACATTCGTGACGGGCATCTTGGCCGGCAGTTATCCGGCGCTCTACTTGTCAGGCTTCCGGCCCGTTAAAGTCCTCACGGGGGCCGGTGCCTCGCTGCGGATGCAAGCCGGGCGCTTCGCCGCACTGTCCCGCCAGACGCTGGTTATTGTCCAGTTTACGGTATCGATCACCCTGGTGATAGGAACGCTGGTTGTGCTTGGCCAGATCCGCCATGCCAAAAACAGGCCGGTAGGTTTTGACCGGTCGGGGTTATTGTCTGTTGATATGAACACGCCGGATCTGCTGGCCACTTCCCGGGCATTCCGGCACGATCTGCTACAAACCGGCGCGGCCATAAATCTGGCAAAATCATCAAGTCCGGCCGCCGAGGTTTGGAGCAGCGACGCCAGTTTCAGCTGGCCTGGTAAAGACCCCGCCCAGCTGGGTGACCTGGGCACAGTTGGTATCACCCATGAATATGGCAGGACGGTCAACTGGCAAATCAGGGAAGGCCGCGACTTCTCACCCGACTTTCCGACGGACAGCCTGGCCATGGTCATCAACGAAAGTGCCGCCAGGTTCATGGGGCTCAAAGAGGCCGTTGGCACGCGTGTTCAATGGAACGGGGCAGCATATACCATCATTGGAGTGGTCCATGACATCATCACCGGATCACCGTTCATGCCTGTTCAGCCTGCCGTGTTCATGCTGCGGGAAGACTGGGCGTCGTTCATACACATACGACTAAATCCTGCACTCACTGCGGCAGATGCCATTTCAAAGCTTGAACCCGTTTTTAAGAAGTACAATCCCGGCAGCCCTTTTGAATACAAGTTTGCCAGTGAGGAATACGACCGAAAGTTCCGTACCGAAGAAAGGATCGGCCAGCTTGCTACCACCTTTGCATCCCTGGCCATCTTCATCAGCTGCCTGGGCCTCTTCGGGCTTGCATCATTCTTTGCCGAACAACGCCGGAAGGAGATTGGCATCCGCAAAGTGCTGGGCGCATCTGTGGCCAGCCTATGGAAAATGCTTTCCAAAGATTTTTTGATCCTGGTAACCATTGCATGTCTGGTCGCGATGCCCATCGCCTATTATGTAATGCATGACTGGCTGCAACATTATACTTACCGGATTACCATTTCCTGGTGGATTTTTGCGGTGACAATTTTCGGCGCCATGGTCATCACACTGATCACCGTGAGCTTTCAGGCAGTAAAGGCTGCATTACTCAACCCTGTCAAGAGCTTACAGAATGAGTAATGCATCTCGCAAAATCACTTTCATTCCCTGTAACTTGCCCGGCCGGACAAGGTTCCCGGCATACCCGCGCCTATGCCTTAAATACCCTTCCGCATGGAAGATCCTCTGACTATCAGCTCGGTATTCAGCACTTTTCGCCCGCTGAAGCTGAGCTCTTCCACGTCCACCAGCTGTAAAATCCATTCGGCTGTTGTCTGCCCCATTTCCAGGGTCGGCTGCCGGATCGTGGTTAATCCCGGCCCGATGTAAGCCGACTCCGGATTATCACTGAACCCTACCACACCCAGCTCGTCAGGAATACCGATCCCCTTTTCCTTGGCGATCAGCATGATTTCGATTGCGGCCGAATCATTCACAGCGAAAATGGCATTGGGGCGTTCCGCCAGGTCGAGCAGGTACTGTCCGTAAATCCGCGCTTTCTGCTGGGTTAGCATACCCTGAATAACCATGTGGTTTTCAATGCTTTTACCGTGTTTTTCCATTGCTGCCCGGTAGCCCCGTAATCTTTCCTGACTTACCAGCAGCGTGAGGGGCCCGCCAAGGTGCGCAATTCGCTCATATCCATTCAGTATCAAATGCTCCACTGCCATAAAAGCAGATTCAAAATCATTGACCACTACCTTAGGCACATCGATCTGCTCGCAAACGCGATTGAAGAGAATCAGGGGAATGCCCCTTTTTTCAAACACATTCAGATGATCAAAGTTGTTCGTCTCCTGCGTTAGTGAGATCAGCAGCCCATCTACCCTGTTCGCCAGCATCGCCTTCGTATTTGAAATTTCAACCTGGTACGATTCATTGCATTGCATGATGGTGAGGTTGTAACCCGCTTTTGTGAGCACATCGTGGGCGCCGATGATGACATTCGGGAAAAACGGATTGTGAAACTCCGGCACAATCATCCCGATCGTATTCGTCCTGCTTTTCACGAGGTTGTAGGCCAGCTGATTGGGTTGGTAGTCGAGCAGCGCAGCAGTATCCAGCACCGCCTGCCGGGTATCCGGACTGATATCGGTATGGCCGTGCAGTGCCCGCGAGACTGTGGAGTTGGAAACTCCGAGTGTTTTCGCAATATCAATGATTGTGGTTTGATGCCGTTTTCTTTTCCGCTGAACCGCCGCAGATACATCGTTTTCCTGGATCGTAAAATAGTAGTTGCAAGGCTTGCAAAGGAAACGCTGCTTGCCTCTCACGTACCCTGCTTTCATGATCCCCTCCACCTCTCCGCACTTTACGCATTTTATCATCCTAATTGTACTATTTAAATAAAGCCGTTTCAAATCACCCAACCAGCGCTCACTCCGCTATCTCTCTACAAAAATAAAGAATTATCATATTATTAGTTTGTAAAACCATATATCGGTAACGTATTCGCAAACGTTCCCGATAGTTTTTGAGCAATTTTGAGATTGGATTAGGTTTAAACCGCCTTGATTCCGGCATTGCTGCTGTTTAATTTCATTCAAAAAGGCCCAGATCACATCAGATTAAAAGCTGCATTTCACAATTATGCAGTGCTTACATATGAGAGAAATCTGACCTGAATTGAATTATTCCGTTATCCATTCCAACCCTATATTCCTTCATATGCAGAAAAAAATACGCATTTTGCTCGGGCTCCTATGTTTGTCGCTGAGCCTCACACAGATTACTTTCGCCCAATCAGGCGCGATCGCCGGAAAAGTCACCGACGAAAAAGGGGAAGGTGTCCCGGGCGCCAGCGTTACCGTGAAAGGCACGCAGGTCGGCACGCTTACCAACGTCGACGGTACTTACTCCGTTGAAGCGCCTGCGAATGCTACTTTGGTTTTCTCTTTTGTAGGTTTCCTGAAAGAAGAAGTTGCGGTAAACAACCGATCAACAATAGACGCAATCCTGAAAGTCGACGCCAAATCACTGGAAGAAGTAGTCGTGGTAGGCTATGGAACTCAGCGGAAAGTGGAGACTACCGGATCCATTGCTTCGGTAAAGTCAGACGAACTTACGCAGCTGCCGATCACAAATGTGGCGCAGGGACTTCAATCCCGCGTTTCGGGCGTGCAGATCAACCAAAACTCAGGCTCTCCCGGCGGTAATATCAGCGTGCGGATCCGGGGTACAAACTCGATCAATGGAAATGCAGAACCCCTTTACGTGATCGACGGAATTCAGATCTCAAATAGCGGCGGGATTAATGATGTGAGTCCGCTTTCTACCATCAACCCCAATGATATCGAATCGGTTGAGGTTTTGAAAGATGCTTCTGCGTCGGCGATTTACGGAGCGCGCGCGGCCAATGGGGTTATCCTGATTACTACCAAACGCGGGAAAGCAGGCAAAACCAATGTATCAATCGAAAGTTATTACGGCGTACAGCAGGTAACCAAAAAACTGGATGTGCTGAATGCAGCTGAATTTGCGCAGCTTGAAAATGAAACATTCAAAAACAACGCCTACCCGGATCCTGCGAGCCTGGGAGAAGGGGTTGACTGGCAGGATCTGATCTTCCAGAAAGCGCCGATCCAGAACCACCAGCTCACGATCAGCGGAGGTTCTGAGAAGACACAGCTTTCGCTTTCGGCTAACTACTTTGATCAGGATGGTGTGATCATTAATTCAGATTTCCAGCGCTTCACTTACCGCCTTAATGTAGACCATAACGTCAGCAAGAAACTGCGTGTAGGTACCAGCGTGATGGGGAGCTTTTCCAATAATAACGGGATTGAAGCCGGCAGTACCAATGTGGGCGACGCCGGTGTTGTGACCGGAACCGTACTGGGAGCTGCCGTAGGTGCACCCCCAACTTTGCAGCCCTACAAGGCAGACGGCTCTATTTTCCCATTTGCAGAACAGGGTAACGGTCAGTACCGTGAGGTGATCAATCCATTGAACTACACGTCTATTTTGCGGAAACGCAATATCAAGCGTGCATTGATCAACATTTACGGAGAATACACGATCCTTCCCGGACTGAGCTACCGGGCGTCTTTCAATGCGGATATCGATTCAAGGATTAACGATACCTACCTGCCTATTTCCATTATCGCTGCCAAAGACCGCAACGATAATTCGGGAACTGCCGCCAAATTCAACTCCAACTTTTTAGGTCTGCTTCATGAGAGTGTGCTTTCCTATGGTACCAAGATCGGTAATCACCACAGTTTGAAGTTCACGGGTTTGTTTGCCACGCAGGTTGAAAAATACAACAGCAACCAGATCAATGCGACAGGTTTCCCCAACGATGCTACCAGGAACGAAGCGCTCCAACTCGCATTGAACAGGACTGTATCGAGTTCGCGGAACATGCAGCGCCTCGATTCTTACATGGGTCGGGTGAATTATGGTTTCAAAGACCGGTATTTTATTGACGTAACTGCGCGGGTGGATGGTTCCAGCAAGTTTGGGGCCAATCACAAATACGGATTTTTTCCAGCCGTATCAGCAGCGTGGCGCCTGATTGAGGAGCCTTTTATGAAGGATGTAAACTGGCTTTCGGACCTGAAACTGCGCGGCAGCTATGGTATTACGGGAAATGCGGGCGGAATCGATCCTTATCAGTCACTCGCAACCGTAGAGTCGGGCGGCGGCTATGATATCAACCACACTTACTTCACGGCTATCCGTCCTTCGGGCATTTCAAACCCGGATCTGCGCTGGGAGAAATCGACACAAACCAACATCGGTATCGACGCGAGCCTGCTCAATAACCGCTTTTCGCTGATCGTGGACTACTATATCAAGAAAACCGAAGACCTGCTTTACATCAAAACTCTGCCGCTTTCATCGGGTTACAGCAGCATTACCGGTAACTATGGTTCTCTGGAAAACAAAGGACTTGAAATTGCAGCCAGTGCCAACCTGCTCGACGGTCCGGTGAAATGGAGCATTAACGGAAACCTGACCATTAACCGGAACAAAGTACTGGATCTCGACGGCGGCACTACTGACGAAAGATTTATCACAAATTATACGGTACTCAAAGTGGGTCAGCCGCTGGGTGTATTTAAAACGTACGTCTTTGACGGCATCAACCAGACCGGCGAAGCAATAATCCCGGGCTACGACGGCAGGTTGGGCGGACATAAAGTGAAAGACCTTAACAATGACGGCGCGATCAATGCTGCGGACCAGATCATTACGGGCAATCCGAATCCCAAGTTCATTTACGGGTTTTCTACCAATGTTACCTTTAAGAACTTTGACCTGAGCGCCTTTTTCTCAGGTACAGAAGGAAATGACATTTACAACGTGAGCCGGCTTTCATTTGAAAACCCGCTGGGTCAGCGCAACCTTTTCCAGGGTGTAGAAAACCGGTGGACACCTGAAAATCCAAGCAATCAGTATGTAAGTCCTGCCGTGGCGGGCCGGTTGCCGATTTCTTCCTATGCGGTGGAAGACGGTTCGTACCTGCGTTTCAAAAACCTGATGCTGGGCTACACGCTGCCTGCGATTAAGGGGATCAGCAGGATCAGAGTGTATGTGAGCGGCAACAACCTGTTCACATTTACGAAATATAGCGGCTTTGATCCGGAGGTGAACACTTATGCCAATTCCAACACCACCATCGGAATTGACAACCTCGTGTACCCGCAGTCGAAATCATTCCTGGGAGGCATTCAGCTTACTTTTTAAGCCCTAAACCCTTACATCATGAAACTTTCTAAAATAACATTCAAGAAATTCCTTCCCCTCGTTGCACTTGCACTGGGAACCGGTTCCTGCCAGTTGGAGGAAGAAGTGTACTCTTCAATCTTCGTTGAGTCATTTTACAAAACGGCTTCTGATTCTGAAAAAGGCTTGTTGTCCGTTTACGATGCGCTCGGCGGTCTTTACGGCGGTCCGGCTGCCACCATGGTACCCGATTTCAGCGCGGATCAGATTTATCCGCGTGGCGTGGTGGGCCGCAATTCACTGACCTTATTCACCGTAGAGCCTACTTATACCGTTCAAAAAAGTGCAGGTCGCACCAACGAATCGCCTCAGCAGCTCTGGATATCGTCCTATAACGGTATAGAAAGAGCCAACTGGATCATTACCAAAGTTCCGGACGCCACAATGGACGAGACGCGGAAGAAACAGATTTTGGGAGAAGCCTATTTCCTGCGGGCTTTTTACTTCTGGACACTCACCAAGAACTTCGGGGATGTAGTTGTAAAAACCAAGCCCAGCGTAACAGAAACCGAGGCATACGCCCCCAAAAGTGCGGCTGCCGATGTTTACAAGCAGATTTACAGCGATCTAGACGAGGCGGGACAAGCCGGGCTTGTCTCCTACCCTGCTAATGAAAAAGGCCGGCCCTCCAAAGAAGCGGTAGATGCACTCTATGCCAAAGCTGCACTTTATAACCAGGATTGGGCGAAGGCGCTGGAAAAGGCAGAGGCTGTGATCAAGTCCGGCAAATACGGACTCATGCCGAATGTAATGGATGTTTTCAGCTACTTAAAAGAAGATGAAGCCCGCCAGGAGAATATCTGGGCTTATGAAGCGGACCCGATCACGCCGGGGAATGGACACCAGCTTACCAGTCTGGCCGGTCCGGTCGGCAGTGCGGGGGTGGAATATGCCAAAACCTCCTATGGTTCCATGTTCGCCTATATGTCGTTTTTCAATTCATTTGATCCGAAAGACAAGCGCAGACAATTACTGGACACCACGTTCATCGATAAATCCGGTAAATGGGTTCCGCAGAAAAGCATTACGCCGATTACTACGGATGCGGTTTTAATTAAAAAATACCAGGATCCTGTTTCGAGCACAGGTCTGATCCCCAACATTCCTATTCTGCGCATGGCGGATATTTACCTTATTGCCGCAGAAGCAGAGGCGCGTTTGAACGGACCTTCGGCAAAAGCTTACGAGTACATCAATGCAGTCCGCACAAGAGCCGGCCTAGCAGACCTTGCAAAAGGATTGACCAAAGATGCATTTGTTGACGCTGTGATCCAGGAAAGATCGTGGGAGCTGTTTGCCGAAGGCGACCGCTGGTATGACCTTACGAGAACAGACAAGTTTCTCAATGTAGTACCCAAAGCGGTAAACTCCGTGTATCCATCACGCCCGGCTCAGGCCAAAAACAAATTCTTCCCGATTCCTCAGGACGAGATCAATGCAAATCCGCAATTGGAGCAGAATCCGGCGTGGAGGTAGGGGTAGTTTTGAGTGAGTGAGGGAGTGAGTGAGCGAGTGAGGAAGTGAGTGAGTGAGTGAATGATTGAATGATTGAATGATTGAATGACTGAATCATTGAATGAGTGGATGTTGCTTGCAAGCTCAGGGGCTGGCGTGTTTTTACCTATGATGAATGTGAATACGATATGTTGACTATCGCTTTTTTCTTTTCACTTTTTTTGAATCATCCTTCCTTCATTCTGCGGAATGAGCGGGTGAGGGAATTCAGGATTGTGGAAAGCGACACGCTGAATTATACGTTGAAACTTGCACTGGACGACGAGGGCAGGCCGCAGTATTTTTTCAGGAACATTTTCACGCCGGTTTGCTACACCAATGAATGCAAACCGGTGTATATCAACTTCTACTGGGATTTGCTTGGCAACTATATGCGGTACGACCTTCCCGAAAACAAAGTGCTCACCAAAGTGGATCACGACGAGTTCAAGGAAGAGGATTACCAGAAGTTGCAGGATATTCTCGCGCAGCCCAACTCCATTTTTGCCGAACTGAAAATGGAAGATCTGATCGCAAAAGGCACCGAAGACCTGACAGATTCCGTGGATGTAAAAGCCGGCGCAACCTTGAAGACCATTAAAAATCAGGTGATCGACGGTGCAGTGTACACCTGCTACACCCTCTGGCAAATCGCCTATGGAAAAGCGGTACCCGAAATGCGGAAGATCATCGAAAGCTACACCGACGACAAGCTGCTGCACAGTTTCCTGACCAGCAACAATTTCCATTACCAATATTGGGCAATGGAAAAAGTGGTGGACCAGGACGGAAATGTATCAAAATCCTTTGAACCGGACTTGCAGCAGATCATTTCCGGCAAAAACATTTTTACGGCCAAGTATGCTTTGCAGCATGTAAATAACCGCTTCTTCGAAAGCAAAGCAAGGCAACTCTGGCTTTGGGAAAGTTATCAGAAAGCTGCCTATCCATTGCAGATCACGATACTGAAAAAGCTGGCAAACATCCCGCTCACGAGCCCGCTGGCAGACAATCTGAAAGCTGCACTCCCCAATGCAAACCAGGAACAAACCGCGCTGATCAACCAAATACTGGCAAAAAACTAAACGCATGAAAACACCTGACCAACTCTTAAATACAACCGGACACACGATGGGAAAGATGATCGTATTGTTCCTGTTTTTCCTCTCGCTTTCCGTCTCCGCCCAAAACCATGTATTTGTTGAAACCGAGTCTTTTACCGACAAAGGCGGCTGGGTGATTGATCAGCAATCATTTGTGGTCATGGGCTCGTCTTACCTGATGGCGCATGGAATGGGACGGCCGGTGAAAGATGCGACTACAACAGTTAATTTCCCTAAAACGGGCAAATACAGGATGTGGGTGCGTACCAAAGACTGGGCGCCATTCCCGAAGGGCCCGGGCAAGTTTCAGCTCCTGGTTGATGGAAAAGCGGCCGGTCAGGTATTTGGTGAAAGTGGGTCGGATGAATGGAAGTGGTATGACGGCGGCCAGGTCGACATTAAGTCTGCCGAAGCAAGGCTGGTGATGAAAGACCTGACAGGATTCAATGGTCGCTGCGACGCGGTTTTGTTTACGGATGATTTAAAATTTACCCCGCCCAATAAGCTCGAAGAGCTGACTGCTTTTCGTAAAAAGCTGCTGAATCTGACCGACAAACCTGTCGAAGCCGGACAGTACGATCTGGTGGTAGTCGGCGGCGGCATTGCAGGAACCTGTGCTGCCATTTCAGGCGCGAGAATGGGGCTGAAAGTGGCATTGATCCAGGACAGGCCGGTTTTGGGAGGAAATAACAGCTCTGAAATCCGCGTGCATTTAATGGGCGATGTGGACAAAAACCACTATCCCAAGCTCGGCCGCATTGTGCGCGAAATGGACAATGGGGATCCCGGGAACGGTAACCCGGATGCAAAAGAATACGGCGACGCACGCAAGATCTCCATCGTAAAAGCCGAGCCTAATATTTCGCTCTTCCTGAACACGCATGTTTACAAGGTTGAAAAAGAGAATGACATGATTACTGCGGTGGTAGGACGGGATATTGCTACCAATAAAGAGACACGTTTTGCAGGCTCTTACTTTTCGGACTGTACCGGCGACGGAACGATCGGTTTCCTGGCCGGTGCGGAGTTCAGAATGGGCCGGGAAAGCAAGGCGGAAACGGGCGAGTCACTAGCGGCGGAGAAGTCGGACGATTTCACTTTGGGTACCTCAAATTTGTGGGCTTCACTCCCGCGCGACACCGTTTCTTCATTTCCTGAAACACCCTGGGCGATTCAGTTTTCGGACGAATACCACATTGACGAACCCAAGGCTGACTGGCAGTGGGAAACAGGTTTCGGCAACTTCAATACCATCACCGACGCTGAAAAGATCCGCGATCACAACTTGCGGGCGATCTATGGAAACTGGTCGTATCTGAAAAAGAACAAAGCTGCCAAATACGCGAAGCACGAGCTGGCTTGGGTCGCTTACATTGGGGGAAAAAGGGAATCGAGACGCATTATCGGTGATCATATCCTGAACCAGATGGACATTCAGGAAGGTAAATTTTACCGGGACGGCTCCGTCACTGCTACCTGGACCATTGACCTGCATTTTCCTGACGCAAAAAACAGCCAGTACTTTGAAGGTCAGGAGTTTTTTGCCGGCACAAAACACATCAAAGTGGTGCCTTACACGATCCCCTACCGCTGTTTGTATTCCAAAAACATCCAGAACCTGTTTATGGCCGGGCGGAATATCAGTACTACGCACGTTGCATTCGGCAGCACGCGGGTCATGCGTACCTGTGGCATGATGGGCGAAGTAGTAGGCTTTGCAGCATCTTTGACTAAAAAGTACAGAACCACTCCGCGCGGCGTGTACGAACAACATTTACCGGAATTAATGGGAATCCTGAAAGGAGAAACCCTCGCCCCGCAGCCTTGAGTAACATACAGATTTGATGATTTTGAAAAGTTTGTTTGCGTTTTTTTTAGTGGTTTTTCAAATGCTCGTTCCCGCGGTGAATGCAAAATCCGCCGGAAACGAGCCGATGATCTCCATTTCCGGCGAGGCGCAGGGTACTACTTATCATATCAAGTACTTTGATCGGCAAAAAAGGGATTTCAAAGTCCAAATCGACTCCATCCTCGCGGACTTTGACAAGTGCCTTTCCTTGTACAGAAAAGATTCTGAAATAGTTGTATTCAATAACAATACAGTTCACAAATTCCAGTCACCTTATTTTTTTCCGGTTTTAAATAAATCAAAAGAAATATACAAAGCCACGAGTGGCGCTTTCGATCCCACTATTATGCCGCTGACAGAGGCCCTTGGATTTGGTGCCAGGAGAACCGATCCCGAGCTGGCGAATGTGGATTCACTGCTTCAATATGTTGGATTTGAGAAAATTAGCTTTAATGCAGATTCTGTTACCAAGATAAAGGCGGGTGTAAGGCTGGATATGAACGGGATCGCGCAGGGATACTCGGTGGATATCGTGAGCGCATTTCTCAGGAGCCGGGATATCGACCGGTTTATGGTCGAGATTGGAGGCGAAGTAGTGTGTTCGGGAGTTAAGCATGATAATCTTCCCTGGACCGCCGGTATTGAAAATCCTTTAAAACGCGGCGCATTGTTTGCGACTGTAAAATTGGCCGGCCTGGCGATGACAACTGCGGGTAATTACAACAATCATTTTACTAGAAATGGCCGCGTTTTCAACCATATCATCAATCCAAAAACAGGTTCCATGGAAGAAACGTCGCTCCTGAGCGTCACCGTTTTTTCCAAAGACGCGATCACTGCTGACGGATACGATACCGCATTTTTTGTGATGGGACTGGAAGCGACAAAGCAGTTTTTATCACAACAAAACGACCTGGAAGCCTACCTGATCTATACAGACGAAAAAGGAAAAGTAAGCAGTTACGTGACCGAAGGAATGCAAGAATTGATCAAAGAAATACCTAACCCATGAAATTTACCACAACGATATTCATCTCGCTACTGATCTCAGGAGCAGCATTTGGCCAGAAAAAATACCTGAACAGTCTCAGTAATGACCACGTCAGAGTAGTGTGGAAAGGAGATAATAAAGGCACGTTTCCGATCGGTGTGTTGCAGGTCAAAAAGGATGGAAAATGGATTGACGGACCCAAGCCTTCCGGGGAGTATACTTTGTTGTATTCGGCTACAAAACCCTCCGGAGAGCCTACCGAAAGTTTTGAAAAAATCACCGGGGGAAAATTTCCTGAGGATTCTTACCATTACCAGCAGGAACAATGGAAGGAAAGCATCAATGATGTTTCCCTCAATAAAGCCGGTCAGGCGATACATTTCCTGCCTGCCAAAATGCTGGTCAAACCGGATGCGATTGAGTTTACAAAAGAAACCGAAGTAGCTACTGTGACAGGTAACTGGCGTTTTGATCCGCAAAATCCGACGGATATCCTGGTGAAAATGACGGTGAAAGCGAAAGCAAAAGGCTACTTTTCAATGGCCACTCCTACGCTGGGTACTGTGCCTGCGGAGCAGCTTGGCTGGACTTCCGTGCCGGGTTATTTTCAGGGAAATGCATTGCAAAAGAACTTCGCGCTCGCTTATGCTTACGGTCACGGCGTACCCGACCGTCCGGTGATCTATCGCGAGCGTTGCGCAAGCACATTGAGCCCCCTGGTAACCACTAAAAACGGCGTGACTGTATCCGTAATCCCCGAGCCGGGACTGGCGAGAGACCCCTGGAAAAAGGACAAGATCACCCAAACGGACTGGCACATTGGCCTGTCGCATATGAACCGAAAAGGTCAGCTTGCGCCTACCATTTACTATCCGGTTTTGGGTGAGGAAAAGTCGGAACTGAATGCAGGTGAGGAATTTACCTTTTCGTTCAGGTACAGCATCATCGCCGGTGACTGGTTCCAGGCGATCAAGCATGCAGCGAATGACATTTATCAATTTGACGAAACGCTGGCCCTCCGCAAAAACAAACAGTCGCTGACAAACCGCATTGAGCAAATGCATTTGTATCTCACCGATCCTAAAACCTCACTTTGGAATATCGAAGAATATGAGGGCAAGCAAATCGGCGCGCAATCCTATCTGGGCGGCGTGGTGGGTTCTAATAAGGATGCGATGAAAAATGCGGACTACGGCGCCATGTGGATGCTGGCCCATGCGACCAACGATCCGGAGCTGAAAGAAAAAGTGCTGCCACCTGCGCTCAATTTCAAGCTGGTGCAGCAGGAAACTAATAAAGGATTTTTCAATGGCGCCATCGAGGGCCAATACTATCTCGCCAAAAGCAAAAAATTTGTCGAAGAATGGGGAGAAGTGGTGGAGCCTATCGCGCTCACTTACTATGTGACGCTCGATGTGGGCAATATGCTCTTGTTCGAGCCAGGCAATGCAGAATTAAAAGAAAGGCTGCGGCTGGGAGCCGATAAATTGCTGAGCTGGCAGAAATCCGACGGAAGCTGGGCAGTGGCTTACGACCGGAAAAATGAGCAGGAACTCTTCAAGGATATCAAAGATGTACGGCCGACTTTTTACGGGATGATTGTCGCGTATAGGATTCTAAAAGATGAAAAGTACCTGAAAGCTGCGCAAAAAGGGGCTGACTGGTTTATCAAAAATGCAGTAGAAACGGGCTCTTTCCTCGGCGTGTGCGGCGATGCACGGTATGCGCCTGATTTTGCTACTGGCCAGTCGGCGCAGGCTTTACTGGATTTGTACGATTTGACCAAAAACAAAAAATACCAGGACGCGGCGGTTACCTGCGCCAAAATTTACACTACCTCCATTTACACACATCCTATTGCAAATCATAGTCCTAAACTGGTGAATGGAATCGCGCGGGAGGATTGGGAGATCAGCCAAACCGGCCTCAGCTTCGAGCATGGCGGCATTTTTGGTTCGGCTGTCCGCCACGGCCCTATCCAGCTGGCGAGCCACGCGGGGATGTTTATCCGGATGTACAAACTGACCGGCGAGCAGATCTTCGCGGACATGGCACGCTCGGCTGCGATTGGCCGCGATGCATTTGTGGACAGCAAAACGAGCGTCGCTTCCTATTACTGGAATGCAATGAACCGCGGCGCTGGCCCCTACCCGCACCACGCCTGGTGGCAGATCGGCTGCATTACGGATTACCTGCTGTCGGAAGCGGAGTTGAGATCTAATGGAAAAATCAGCTTTCCGAGAGGCTTTGTCACTCCGAAAGTAGGCCCGCACCAGACTTATGGTTTCGAGCCAGGAAATGTATTTGGAGATCAGGCCAACCTGGTGATCAAAGCGGGACTTGCGACACCGGATCATCCTGCTATTGAATGCATTACCGCGCAGTCTACCTCAAAAAACAGCATTTATATTGTGCTGATGAATAATAGTTCGTCGCAGACGGATTTCGCGTTGAAGGTTGATGAGTCCAAAATCGGCAGTTCCAAAAAGATCAATGCAATTAAATGGCTGGAAGACAACCATCCTGCGAAAATAGAACAAATCACAATTCCGCCCTTTGGTTTGAAGACACTTGAAGTTCAGTATTAGAAACCTTTTTGTCACCCTGAGCGGACCGGGCCGCCGGGCGGTCGAAGGGAAGGTGCGTCAGCTACATTGTGCGCGCAGGGTAGCGTGCTTCGACTCCGCTCAGCATGACAAAAAGCGGCAGGAGCAGATTGAAAGTTAGCATTTAAACAACAAAATGAACAACAACATTGATACCATTGTCATCCTTGTCTTCTCCGCATTTGTGCTCGGGATCGGGATGCTTTTTGCGCGGACGGGACGGAACCTGAAATCCTTTTTTGCCGGAGGCGAGGCAGTTCCCTGGTTTATCGGAGGGCTGTCCTTATTTATGAGCTTTTTCTCGGCTGGGACATTCGTGGCCTGGGGCTCCATTGCCTACAAGCATGGCTGGGTGGCGATTACCATTCAATGGACGATGTGCATTGGCGCCCTCGTTACCGCACTTTACCTGGCGCCACGCTGGAAAAGAACGGGCGCACTTACCGCCGCTGAATTCATTCGCGAGCGGCTTGGTTTGCCCGTTCAGAAGACTTACATCTTCATTTTTACACTGGTTTCCGTTTTTATCAAAGGCTCGGTTTTATATCCGGTCGCCCGCCTTGTGAGTGCCTCGCTGGATCTTCCATTAGTGCCTTGTACGATCGGATTGGGGCTTTTTATGATTGCTTACACGGCTGTCGGCGGACTTTGGGCGGTGATGGTGACGGACATTCTGCAATTTGTAGTGTTATCCGCCGCGGTGTTCATCTTGCTTCCATTGTCTTTTGATAAAGTTGGTGGCTGGGAAGGCTTTACGCAAAATGTTCCTGACGATTTTTTCGATCTGTTAAATGGTGAATACACTTTCGGCTTTGTCCTCGCATTTGTCATTTACCACATCTGCTACATCGGTGGGAACTGGACCATGGTGCAGCGTTATACGAGCGTCGACAGTGAGAAATCGGCCAGGAAAGTCGCCCTTCTTTTTGCAGGCTTATACCTGATCAGCCCGGTGATCTGGATGTTCCCGCCTATGATCTACAAGGCGATCAATCCCGCATTGACGGGGCTGGATACCGAAAATGCCTATCTGATGATTTGCAAACTGGTGTTACCTCCTGGCCTACTGGGCTTGATGCTGACAGGCATGTATTTCTCCACTTCTGCGAGCGCTAATACGGCTTTAAATGTGGTGTCCGCGGTCTTCACCAATGATATCTACAAAGGAATGGTCAACCCGGCGGCTTCCGACAAGCAGCTGATCCGGGTTGCGCGGGGCTCTTCCTGGTTTTTCGGATTGGGTATGATCGGCATTGCATTGCTGGTACCGGCAGCTGGCGGCATTGTGGAGGTGGTTTTGAGTATTTCAGCGATTTCAGGCGGACCGTTGCTTGCCCCGCCGCTCTGGGCTTTGTTTTCCAAACGGTTGAATGCAAAAACAACACTTTGGGTAACTGGTATCGGTCTTCTTGTCAATCTGTTTTTCAAAATCCTGTCTCCGCTGCTGCTGGGTTTCAAACTTTCGAGGGGAATGGAAACGATTGTGGGTGTGGGGCTGCCGCTGCTGTTTTTGCTGGCTTATGAACTTTGGGCACGGTCCAAAAACCTCATTGCGGCGGAATACCTGACCTATCTCCAAACCAAAGAACAGAAGCGTATTGACGCATTGGAAATCAATGAAGAGGAAGTGGTCGAGATCAAACGCCAAAACAGGTTTGGCTTGCAGGTCATTGCAGGAGCGCTGCTTTTCACAGCGGTTATGTTATTTATCCTGAGTCTGCTGACTACTTCCGGAGCAATGATCACGGCTATTATCGCAACCGTGGTGCTGCTTTCAGCATTGATCCCCTTTGTAGCATCGCGGAAAGTCAGCGTGGAAGTGCTAGTACCAGTTCAAGAAAATCATCCGCACGAATGACCTTTTAGTATCCATTTGAATCCCTTAACGCATTTTATGAACAATAAATTTAGAGCACTGCTCCTGGTTATCGTTTGCTGGGCTTCCCAGAGCAGCTTTGCGCAGTACCATATCAAAGACCCGGGTGCGATTTCGCTGAATGGCGACTGGTGGTTTGTACTGGACCCGGCCGAGCTGGGGATTTCAAATCAATGGTATAAAGAAGGCACCGCCAAAACTGCACGGCAGGACAAGGTGACCGTACCGCATTGTTTTTCGACAGACCCGCGCTATGAATTTTATACAGGAACCGCCTGGTACCGCAAGTTTTTTCCCTGGAAACCGGCTTCGGGCAAACGCGTGATCCTGCATTTCGATGCGGCTTATTACAAGACTTACGTCTGGCTCAATGGGCAGAAAGTCGGTGAACACGAAGGTGGGTATACCCCATTCAGTTTTGATGTGACCAATCTGCTCAAAGAAAACAACGAGCTGGTGGTGGCTGTGAACAACAATACCTGGAAAACCAACACCATTCCCGGCGTGAAGGATAATAACAAAATGGACGATTCTTTTGTCGGCTGGGTGAATTACGGCGGACTGATCCGCCCGGTATACCTGACGATCGAACCGGAGGTTTATGCTGAAAATATCAAGATTGAAGCCACACCGGATCTTGCCAAAAACAACGCCAGCATTACGGCCCGAATTCGCGTTAGAAATGCATCTGCAAATGCGGTTTCGCCCAAAGCAGATTTCACCGTATTTCAGGATAAAAAACCCGTCGCGCTGAAATGGAAAACAAAACCGGCGAGCATTCCAGCCGGACAAACTGCGCTTATGGAAGCGGAAGCGAGCATTCCCGCTGCGCAGGTGAAATTGTGGGGCCTCGACCAGCCTAACCTGTACGAACTGAAAGCAACAGTAGGTACTGACTCGATCGCATCCCATTTTGGCATCAGAAAACTTGAAATCCGTAATGCGCAGATCCTGCTGAATGGTAAGCCACTGAAAGTGGGTGGCGGCAACCGGGTACTCGATTACCCCGGGCTTGGTTCCATGGAGCCGGACTGGCTGGTTGAAAAAGATTTTCGCCTGATGAAAGAGGCCGGTATGGAGTTCCAGCGGCTCACGCATTATACGCCTGCCGAATACTACTATGACCTGGCCGACAAATATGGGATGCTGATCATCACCGAGGCGGGTAACTGGCAGCTGACCGGCAAGCAAATGGACAATGATTCCATGCGCGCCAATTTCCGGTCGCAGTTCCGGGAAATGGCCGAGCGCGACTGGAACCACCCGAGCGTGATTGCTTACAGCGTTGGCAATGAATATCTGTCTGAAGAACCTGCCGGTCAGCGCTGGACCAAGGATATGATTGCATTCGCAAAGGAAGTGGACCCGACGCGCCTTTACACTTTCGCCTCCATGCGCCTGAATGCATTGCCGGCAAAACCGGAAGACGAAGCCAGCCAGTATGTTGATTTCGTGTCAACCAACACTTATGGCGGACATGCCAGGTCACTTGATCACATTCATAAACTATATCCCGACAAACCGATTTTCATCAGTGAATGGGGCACGCGCTCCGACGGAAAAGGCGGCGAGGCTTACCAGGCGCAGCACATTCGCGACGTGATAGCAGAAGTAAGAAAGCGCCCCTATGTGGCGGCTACTTCCTGGTGGACTTACAATGATTACCGCAGCAAGTTGTTTGGTACCAATACCAATGGTTTCCGTCCCTGGGGGATCGTCGGCCCCGACCGTTCTCCCCGCCGCGCTTACAAGGTGCACCAGGAAGAACTGTCGCCGGTGACAATTGAAAAAGTAGGTTACCAGTCTGGAGAATTGGGAGCTAACACATTGACGATCAAAGTTACTGCCCGGGCTGATTTCCCTGCGCGCAAGCTATTCGGCTACTACATTAAAACTTCGGACACAAAAGTCAACATCCCTGAACTGAACCCCGGAGAAAGCAAAGAAGTAATTGTTCCGGTCCGCGGATTTGAAGGAAAAACACATATCTCGATCTATAAACCAACGGGTTTCCTCACAACGGAAGCCGAATTCGCACTGGAATAAGCGTCGCGCTTTGAACCAGTGACGTAAAAAATCTAACAAAATGATACAAGAAGAAGCTTCTGCGAAAAGAACACCGAAAACCATTGAATCTGCGGCTGATCTGGTGATTGTAGGAGGAGGATTATCGGGTACCTGCGCGGCGATTACGGCGGCGCGGGCGGGTGTGAAAGTGACGTTGATCCAGGACAGGCCGGTGCTCGGCGGAAACTGTTCCAGCGAAGTAAGACTGTGGATACTTGGCGCTACCTCTCACATGGGAAACAACAACCGCTGGGCACGCGAAGGCGGCGTAATCGACGAGATTATGCTTGAAAATATCTACCGGAACCCTGATGGCAACCCGCTCATTTTCGATACCGTTTTGCTCGAAAAAGTGATTCAGGAACCTAATATCACGCTGCTGCTCAATACTGCGGTTTTTGATTTGGACAAAAAAACAGAAAGCAGAAATGCAGGTGACGAAATAGCGGCAGTGCACGCATTCTGCAGCCAAAACAGCACGAAATACAAAGTGTCGGCTCCCTTGTTTTGTGATGCTTCCGGGGACGGGATTGTGGGCTTTCTGGCCGGGGCTGCATTCAGAATGGGCGCGGAATCAATGGAGGAGTTCGGTGAAAAATTTGCGCCGGATAAAGCCTACGGCGAGCTGCTGGGGCATTCCATGTATTTTTATTCTAAAGATGTGGGCCGGCCGGTGAAGTTCATCCCTCCCTCCTATGCTTTGCAGGATATCACGGAAATTCCGCGTTATAAAACATTCAATCCCAAAGACTTTGGCTGCCGGCTCTGGTGGCTGGAATTCGGCGGCAGAATGGATACGGTACACGATACCGAGAAGATCAAATGGGAACTCTGGAAGGTGGTGTATGGCGCCTGGAACTACATCAAGAATTCAGGCGAGTTTCCCGAATCGGAGAATATGACACTGGAATGGGTGGGTACCATTCCCGGAAAGCGCGAAAGCAGGCGGTTTGAAGGCGATTACATGCTCAAACAGCAGGATATTGTTGAGCAAAAAACTTTCTCAGATACCGCTGCATTCGGAGGTTGGAGCCTGGACCTGCACCCGGCTGACGGTGTTTACAGCGACCAGTCAGGCTGTAATCAGTGGCACAGCAAGGGTGTTTACAGCATCCCCTACCGGTGCTTTTACAGTCGGAATATCACTAACCTTTTCATAGCGGGCCGCATTATCAGCGCAACACACGTCGCATTTGCTTCGACGCGGGTGATGGCGACAAGCGCGGTGGGCGGACAGGCGGTAGGTATCGCGGCGGCACTCGCAAAAAAGTATGGTTGTACACCACGCGAGGTCGGGCAGCAGTATCTGGAAGAATACCAGCTTGAACTTTGGAGATCGGGACAGTATCTGCCGCAAACGGTTATTTCCGATCATGAAGATCTGGTTCAAAAGGCCTCCGGCATTTCAGCTTCTTCGCAACTTGAACTTACCGGACTGCCCGGCTCGGAGCACTGGGCTCCGATTGTACATTCGGTAGCGCAAATGTTGCCTGTAAATGGCGGTATGCCCGATATGAAAGTGCGGGCAGATGTTTTGGAAAATACCACACTGGAAGTCGAGCTGCGCAAAAGCAGCAAAGCATTCAACCACACACCTGATGTGACCATCGAGACAAAATCCCTGGTACTCAGTCCGGGAAAGCAAGAAATCCAGCTCGATTGGGACGCTTCGTTCGACGAAGAATGCTACGCTTTTGTTTGCTTTTTGAAGAATGAAAAAGTCAAAATACAATACAGCGAAAAGCGGGTGACCGGAATTTTAACGGTTTTCAATGCAACGAATCCTGCTGTTTCGAACTATGGAAAACAGGAGCCGACCGAAGATCTGGGCGTAGATACCTTTGAATTCTGGTGTCCGCAGCGCAGGCCGGAAGGCCGGAACCTGGCATTCCAGCTGAGCGAGCCCCTTGCTGCATTTGGAACCAATAACCTAAGAAATGGACTGCACCGACCCATCGCAGCACCCAATGCATGGGTTGCCAATTTCGACGACGACGCTCCCTCTGTCACGATCCACTGGAATGAGGAAGTCAGCATTAACCAGATAGAACTGGTTTTTGATACCGATTCTGATCATCCTATGGAAAATGTGATTTATGTTCACCCGGAAACGATTATGCCTTTTTGTGTAACAGAGCTGGCAGTAAAAGACGGTCAGGGCATTGTGGTTGCAAAGATCACCGGTAATCACCAGACCAGGCGGACCATAAGCTTGGAAAATCCGGTTAGCACAAGATCACTAACAGTGAATATCCTACATACAAATCGGGATGTACCTGCGTCACTTTTTGAGATACGGTGCTATTAATGCCGCGTCCTGAGCAGCTGGTTGTGCTTAAAAAGAAACTGGTTTTGACGGCTCACTGAGCATGATGGCAGTAAAACTTTCAGATAGCATAGTAACTTGGGGACAGGGTTCAGCGCTGATAGCATTGATTCAACTATCGCGCACCTGAATCGTTATTTATCCAAAAAAATCATGGATGATCCATTCTATGCGCTTCTGGAAACCGTGCGGCAGTTTGTACCACTTACCGAAACAGACGTTAAGCTGATCGGGAGCTTGTTTCATCGCACAGTCTTACAGAAAAGCGATTATTTCGTTCAGCCCGGACAGGTTTGCCACCAGGTCGGCTTTATTCATTCCGGTTTGGTGCGGTACTTTGTCAACCAAGACGGTGACGAGAAGATTTATGACTTCGGGCTGGAAAACGACTTTGTATGTGATTATGAAAGTTTTCTTCCTCAAACGCCCTGCCGGCGCGCTATTCAGGCGATTGAAGAAACGACCCTGTGGGTCATTTCGTGGGCAGACCTACAACGATTATTTGCCGGATTAACGCATGGTGAACGGTTTGGGCGCGTGGCAATCGAGCAGATTTTTGTTAAAACGATTGGCAAACTGGTCTCGCTGTACACAGATTCTCCCGAGCTGCGCTATCAGGCATTTATGGATGAATATCCGACGCTTCCGGCCAAGATCACGCAATATCACATTGCGTCTTATGTAGGGGTCAAACCGCAATCACTAAGCCGCATCCGGGCGCGGTGGGCAGGCAAGGATTACGGCCGCCTTTCTTCACCTGAGTGAATGCACTGGCATCAGGCGATGCCCAATTTTGTGCTGTACTTAAACGCACAAGATGATGACAACGCAACGTATTTCGTCCCCACTCAGATTCATAAGCCTGCTGCTCGGTTTGGGTATGCTATTCATCGGCGCCCGGTTTCTGATCGCTCCTGAAATAGCGGAAGCAGGATTTGGTCTTCATTACAACCAACCCAATTACGCATTTCACACCATCAAAGGCATCCGGGACCTGTTCTCGGGGCTACTGATCGTACTTTTCGCCTGGTCACATTTCCGTAAACCTTTGTTTCTGACATTGCTGGCCGGCTCTGTCATTCCCTTTGCCGATATGCTCGTTGTATGGCAAACTCCCGGCAGTGATCTGCCGGCCATGCTGATTCACGGGAGTACAGTCGTCGCACTCTGGATACTCTGTTATTTTCTAGCTAAACCGGTACCTGAAACAGGTAATCAACCATCAGCCAATGACAAGGCTTATGTGAAACTGATTTCGTCGGTTTCGAAAGGGCCGGCCAGCGTACTCGAATTTGGCATTCTGCCGCAGGAAAGTACGCCCTGGCATTACCATGAGCTGTTTTCCGAAACTTTTGAGGTGGTAAAAGGTGCATTAACTGTCGGCCAGGAAAATCAAACGTTCACCCTGCGCCAGGGGCAGACGGCCACCATTGAAGCAGGGCAAAAACACTTTTTTCACAATGCGTCGGCTCAGGAATGCATCGTCAGGGTCTCCATTGCTCCCGGAAACCGCAATTTTGAAGAAGCCCTGCTCATCTCAAAAGGACTTGCCAAAGACGGATTGGCCGGTGAGAGCGGAACACCAAAAAACCTGCTGGACCTGGCATTGTTTATCAGGTTAAATGATTCCCATATGGTCGGCCTGCAAAAAGTGGGAGAACCTGTCTTCAAGCTGGTAGCGGATTATGCCATCAGGCAGGGACGGCTCAACCATTTACGAGCCCATTATACGACGGCTCACCATGATATGAATGGTTGAGGTTACATGGTAAGCAGCGCATGCAGAATAAACCGGGCTCTTAGGAGGATTAGTACAGACTCTCATTGATTTTTTTCTTATCGTTGTATCCGCTAAGCTATATCGAAAATACGACGTATGAGAAAACATGTTACCTTCCTTTTCCTTGTTTCAGCATCTCTGGCAAAAGCCCAGGTACAGACGGATACGCTCAAAACAAAATCATTGCAGGAAGTTGTAGTCACTGCTTCGCGGCTTACTGAGAGCATACTCGTTTCGCCGGTGAGTGTGCAGAAAATCAACAGGGAGAGCATCGCACTTTCCCCGGCTATCTCGTTTTTTGACGGACTTGAAAATGCGCAGGGAATCCATATGATTACACCTTCGCTGGGCTTTAAGGTTTTGAATGCCAGAGGCTTTTCCAACACCACCAATGTCAGGTTTGCTCAGCTGGTAGATGGAATGGACGTGCAATCTCCTCATATCGGCGGCGCGATCGGCAATGCACTCGGACCTACGGATCTGGATATTGCCAATATCGAGATTTTGCCAGGTACAGCGTCTGCATTGTACGGCATGAACACGGTCAATGGTCTTGCCAATTTTTTTACCAAAAATCCTTTCACGTCAGAAGGACTTTCTATCCAACAGAAAACAGCCGTGAATCACATCAACGACAGGCAAAGCAATGCTAAGCCCTTTTCAGAAACGACAGTTCGTTTTGCCAAAGTGATTTCGCCGAAATGGGCATTCAAGGTCAATGGGGCTTTCACGAAAGGTTACGACTGGATCGCGTCTGATCAAACGGAACTTAATGCGAATGCCAACCGCAGCACCAACTTGTTCGGCACTGACAATCCGGCGCAGGATCCAGTCAACGGCTATGGAAATGAGAGTTCGAACCGCAGGACGATTGCATTGGCTGGCCGCAATTATGTTGTCGCAAGAACGGGTTATCAGGAAATGAACGTGGTCAGTTATGACCTGCAAAATGTGAAAGCGGATGCAGGGATTTATTACAAAGTAGCTCAGGATGCGGTGCTGACTTACTCCTATCATTTCAGCGAACTGGATAATGTGTACCAGCGCGCCAACCGATTCCGTCTGCAGGATTATCGTTTGCAGCAACATGCACTTCAATATCAATCCGGCTCCATCCAGGCAAAGCTTTACATCAATTCCGAAAATACCGGCAAGTCCTACAACCTGCGGTCTATGGCCGAAAACATGGACAGAAGTTTCAAGCCAGACAATGTCTGGTATACCGACTTCACCAATGGTTTCAACCAGGCGCTCACGGGCGAATCAAGCGTAGCCGATGCATTACGGGAAGCCAGAGGAATAGCCGATGCAGGGCGCTATCAACCAGGTACTCCGGCGTTTAATCAGCAACTGAAAAAATTACAGGATATTAATAACTGGGACGCGGGTGCTGCGCTAAGGGTAAAAGCAAGTCTGGTACACGGTGAGATACAGGTCAACCTGACAGAAAACTATCTGCAGTCTTTAAAAACGAAGTATGACCTCGACTTGCTTGCAGGCGCTGATCACCGGACCTACATCATCGTTCCCGACGGCAATTATTTCATTAATCCTGAGCAGGGACAGGAAGGAAAAAACATCAATTACAGCAAGACCGGCGCTTTTATTTCTGTTAGCAAAGGTTTATTTCAGAGCAGATTGAAATTGGGTGCCATTTTACGCGCTGATAAAAATGATTATTTCAAAACAACATTCAATCCTCGTTTTTCAGCAGTTTACAGTCCTGTTCATCATCATAACATTCGGGCTTCTTTTCAAAGCGGATACCGTTTTCCGAGCATTTTTGAGGCATACAGTAATGTCAATAGCGGTGGCGTAAAAAGGGTTGGCGGACTGCCTGTCATGTCGAGGGGAATTTTTGAAAATGCCTGGCTCGCCACGTCCATTAGTGCATTCCAGACGGCGGTGCTCGCCGACATCAATCAGGCCGGTCTGACACAGGCGGCAGCAATCGAGAAGAACAAAGGACTGCTCCGAAAAAACCCTTACACCTATCTGAAACCCGAACACGCCAGGACCTGGGAAGCGGGATACAAAGGACTTTTCTTGAATAATAGTTTATATGCGAATGCAGATGTTTACCTGAGCCGGTTCAGTAATTTCATTGCCCAGGCCAATATGAATGTGCCCGATGCAACCAATGAGGCGGCAATCCCCGCTGCCTTATATACCCGTGCCACGCAAGCCCAGTACCGGATGTATACCAATTCAAGATCCGTGATTGACAACTTCGGTTTCAGTGCGGGACTTAATTATCAGTGGCATAAAACACTGATCTTGGCTGCAAATACCACATTCTCGAAACTACGGAATACTGAAAACCAGGACGGACTGGAAGATGGTTTTAACACACCCAAATGGATTTACAATATCTCGGTTTCGAAGAAGAACCTTGCCAAAAATATGGATGCAACACTGGCTTACAGGTGGCAGTCTAAATATTTATCACAAACTTTTTTGGTGAGTGGCCAGGTACCTGCTTATTCCAGTCTGGACGCGCAGCTGAGCTACCACATTCCGCTCATCAGGTCACTCGTTAAACTCGGTGCCACCAATATTCTTAATCATTATTACAATTCATTTCTGGGCGGCCCCTCAATTGGCGGAATGTATTATGTGAGTGTAGGTTATGGGATAAATAAATGATGTTTGAAGATCATTTATATTTTCCTGAAATCTGAATGGTTGATGTCATGAACATTTATGCAAACCTATACAACAGACGTATCAATGACATCGGCCAGACTTTGAATTCGAATGAGTCATTTCGTAGTCATTGTTTAAGCAGATTTTAATTTATAGGATAGGAATCATTACGACAAAGTAAAGATTAGGCTTTTCATGAGCATCGTGATATTGCCGTAAGTCATTTAACGATAATCTTTATCCTGAATTACGCTCATGTAGTTAAAAGAAAAAGGCTATGTTCTCGTAGGAGACATAGCCTTTTTTCTATTATCCGCATAAGCGGCAACATTTTATTTATCGTAACCAGGATTTTGAGTTAACAAAGCATTTCTGTTTACTTCATTCCGATCAAATGGACGGAAGTACATTTTATCCAGCCAAGTACGATTTTCATGAGACTTCTCTTCAACAGGCGTATACGTATAATCGTAAACTGTAGGATCATAATGATATGGCTCCTTCATAGACTTGCCCTCCTTGAATTTACCTACAACTGAAATATATTGTAGTGGTCTGCCCAAAGTTTCTTTAGCGATCATCCAGCGGCGTGCATCATGATAGCGCTGTTCCTCATAGGCCATTTCGATCCTTTTTTCATGACGATAAGCTTCTTTCAAGTCGCTACCCGATGCTTTAATAGCCGGCATACCTGCACGAAAACGAATTTTATTTAACCATTCCAATGCAATTGCATCCTGGCCCACTTCAATGCTCGCCTCGATGTAGTTGAATACAGCTTCTGTATATCTGAAGAATGGCCATGGTATGTTCTGGCGATCTGTGTTTTCAACCAAATCAGGGTTTGGATCGATGAATTTACGCATGTAATAACCAGTACGGCTACCGTTCCAGTCTTCAATTGTGCTTTGACGTGTATCCAGGCCTTTGCGGTTAAACTTTGTCCCTTTGTCATCCAAAAGATCGTAAACACCAGTCTGTATCTGATTGGCAGGATCCACATTTCCAGAAATCTTGTTACGTGGTTTCCAAGGTGCTCCATCGTACATGACGGTAGCGTAGAAACGAGGATCACGGTTTACATATGGATTTGCTTTATGTACCGGATTTGTCCATTTGAACGGAGTACCGTCCATCATTTCATAATCATCTACCAATTGACCTACAGGCGTATTACCTGCCCAGTTGTGATAGCCATTTGGACCATTTCTTAATCCAGTCTGACGTGCACCACCTTCGTCACCATCATTAAAACTTGGAGTAAAGAACTTGCCGAAAATGATTTCGTTCACTGCAGTAGGATCTACATTCTTATCGGCGCTAGCTCCTCCCATTGAAATGGAGATGTAGTTCATTTTTCCTTGGTCAGCAGTAGCAGGCGCAGTCAGGTTGAGCTTGTACCCTCCGTTTCCATTATCCAATACGGCTTTCGCGGCAGCCTGGGCAGCTTTCCAGCGAGCAGCACGATCACCAGACGCATAAGCTAAAAACTCTGGTTTAGCATATGAACCAAGCAAAGCAGATTTTGCCTTCATGGTAGGAAGGTCGTGTAAATCACTTGCAGCGTAAAGGAGAATTCTGGACTTTAAAGCCATAGCAGCTACATCAGTAGCACGACCTTTCACCGAAGTTTTACCTTTCAAAAGTAAAGCAGCACTGTCAGCATCACTTACGATTGAATTAATACATTCCTCGAAAGTACTACGTGCAACAGAATAGTCTTCGTTCAAGTCATATACCTTTTTGATCAAAGGTACTGCACCATAATAGCGCACCAACTGGTGATAGTAATAGCCTCTGAGAAAATAAGCTTCTCCTCTTAAACGCTGCTTTAAAGTTTCGTTCGTGAATGTAGCCGTTTCCAGCTTTGATATAGCTTGGTTTGCAGCACGGATTCTGGTATACATCGGGCCCCAACCATAAGTATTATCAACCCATCCAAGGTTAGAAGGACTCAAACTTCCCTCATTTACGGTATTGATGTTACGTCCGGTATGTGTAAACACAGCTTCATCAGTAAGTGATGCCAGCATCTGCTCACTAAAACCTCCCTGGTTAAGACCAGCGTAAATCCCGGTTACAAAGGCCTCCGAAAGTGCGCCATCTGTCCATACCTGGTCACTGGCGATTTCACTGGGAGGATTTACGTCTAAAAATTCTGTATCACATGCCGACAACCCGATTGAGGATGCTAATGCAATAGCTAAGATACTTTTATATTTAAATTTCATTTTTGTTATCATTTTTCATTAAAACCCTACACGAATACCTGCATTGATAATTCTGGATTGTGGATAGTATTGTCCACTAGTACTTGTCGCTTCAGGATCCCAGATCTTAATTTTAGAGAAAGTCATCAGGTTCAATGCATTTACATATACTCTGAACTTACTCAGCCCAATTTTAGATCCGAATTCAGAAGGAAGGTTATAGCCCAGCTCAATATTCTTAAGACGCAGGTAGTCATTACTTTTCAAGAAATAGTTATTGAAACCAGCCTGATCAGTATTTGTATAATACCTGTTATTTCTGTTTGTCAGACGTGGGTACCTTGTGTCTGGATTGTCAATAGTCCAACGGTGATTGTAATCATACTGCAAATAGTTACCAATATCACCTGATTCAGTCAGACCGACTAATTGCAAACCGCCGGCTGCACCCTGGAATAAAATAGACAAATCGAACGCTTTGTAACCAAGATTAATAGAAGCACCACCTGTAAACCAAGGACGTTGTACTTTTTCTGAGCGTAATCTATCATCAGCAGTAATTTTACCATCAGGTTTGCCATCCGGACCGCCAACATCCTTGAACTTCATGTCTCCGGGTAGCAGGGTTCCAGCAATAGCACTGTAGTCAATTGGATTTGCATCAATTTCCGCCTGATCTTTAAACGATCCATCAAACTGATAAACCAGGAAGGACTGATAAGGCATTCCAGTTGTTCTCTGATAAGAAGGAGCACCAGGTGTTTCATCCCAGTATTTAATCTGGTTTTTAGCATATCCACCATTTACACTTACCGAGTAGGTGAAATCCTTCACATTACCATCATAGCTAACCTTAAATTCAAAACCTTTGTTTTGAAGCTTACCTAAGTTTTGTGGTGGAAGTTTACCGTCAATCCCGGCGCTTGAAGGAGTAGATCCGATTTTTGGAATCAGGATTTTAGAACGATTATTTACGAAGTAGTCAAACTCAAATGATAACTTATCATTCAACAATGTTCCCTCGATACCAAAGTTGGAGTTATTAGCTACTTCCCAAGTAAATTGTCCGTTAGCAACGCGGGTTTCAGATAGTGTTTTAACAACCTGATCATTAACTACGTACTGGCCAAAGCCCATTGTTGAAAGGTATTGGTACTCAGCCAATGTTTCTGTTCCAAGGAAATAAGGTTCAGCACCCATTTGACCCCATGAACCACGAACTTTCAAATTGTTCAGGAATCTGATGTTATTCTTCCAGAAGCTCTCTTCTGAAACGCGCCATCCTGCTGAAACCCCTGGGAAGAATCCAAAACGTCCGTCTTTTGGAAAAATGTATGAACCATCAACACGCCACAGGAATTCGGCAAGATACTTTTCTTTATAGTTGTAACCTGCACGTCCAAAGTAGCTTAACCTTGCACGACTATAAAGGTCGAAGTTGTTGATATTTTGCTCAGCAGTACCACCGGCAAAAAGCTGATCAACTACAGGAGAGATAAAATAGCGTCTGAAAGCAAAGAATCCATCCGCATCTACTTTCTCACGCTGAATACCACCCATAACATTGAAGTTGTGAGCTCCGAACGATTTCTCATAAGATACTTGTCCGGTTAGCTGTACAGATAATTCCTGAGATGAACTTTCAGTCAAACGAGGATCTGTGAATGTAGACCGCACATTACCTGTGAGAATTGGAGTAACGTTATCTGCTTCGTAAGATTTCTTATCCCAGTAATATAGTGTCCATGGTTTCTGGAACGACTTCTGGCGACGCATCATTTTATCCACAGCAGCCATGGCCATTACTTTCAAGCCAGTTACACCCGGAACATCAAACTCGAGTGCACCATTAGTTTGTATATAATCGCGCTTGTCATTGTTAAACCCGGTTTGGTTTGTCGTAATGATCGCAGGATTCTGTCCATTTTCAATATCCGGTCCTGGACGGCCATCCGGCCAAATTGCAACTTCGGTTGGTTTTCCACGCATCAGCATACGGAAAATGTCTCCTGCACCACCTCCATTAGGAAAATGCCGGAATTCTTCACGCAAAGCAACGCCCAACTTAGCTTTCAGATACTTGTTAATCTTTGTATCCAGGTTGACACGCATATCGTACTGTTTGTACCCGGTTGCTGAATTCACATAGTTACCATCTTGATTGATGTAACCAAGTGATGCCAGGTAATTGATATTGTCGCTGCCACCCATTAATTGCACATTATGGCGTTGTTGTGGTGACCACTTGCGAATTACCTCTCCATACCAATCTGTATTTGGGTGGATCAAAGGATCGCTGCCATCACGGTATTTTTGGATATCTCCTGGTTGAAACGTTGCAGTTACTACATCTTTATTGTCAGTTCTGGTATAGTTTCCTGTGCTGTTAAAGCCTTGCAAAGCACCAGCCCACTGACCTGCAGGCAGGTTATCATAAATCTGCAATTCATTCCGGATGGTCGCATATTCTGCTGCGCTGGACATTTTTGGCAAGATGGCTGGCTGGCCCATACCAATGTTCATATCATAGGATAGTTGTGGTTTACCTGATTTACCACGTTTGGTAGTAATCAAGATAACGCCATTACCCGCACGTGATCCGTAAATGGCTGCTGCAGCATCTTTCAAAACAGAAATACTTTCAATATCGGCAGGGTTCAAACGGTCCAAACCACCGCTACGGTTTGGCACACCATCAACTACGATCAGTGCATTACTGTTACCAAGCGAGTTGGTTCCGCGGATCCGAATTGCAGAACCATCGTAACCTGGCTCACCACTTGCCTGAACTGTTGAAACCCCTGGCAGACGCCCACCCAGCGTGTTTGAGAGGTTAGCCGAGGGTGCTTTTTCGAGCTCAGCTCCTTTCACAGCAACAACTGACCCGGTTAATGTTGCTTTCTTTGCTGTACCATAACCAACAACCACAACCTCTTCCAAAGCCTTGGTATCATCTAATAAGGTAACGTCTATATTAGATTTATTACCTACAACTGCTTCTTGCGTAAGGTAACCAATAAAAGAAAAAACCAGGGTTGCGTTATCAGGAGCACTGATTGTGTACACCCCTTCATTATCTGACACAGTGCCAGCCGTAGTTCCTTTTACCACGACACTTACGCCGGGCAGGCCTGTGCCCTTGGTATCCTGAACTTTACCTTTTACAGTTACCTGAGCAAACGCTCCAATCATGGTAAACAGCAAAAGAAAAAGAGAAAAAGCATATCGCTTTACATTACGATATGTCCATCGAGTAGAAATTCTCATAGATTGATTAATAAAGATTAAAATGGATTAGTTAAGTTTTACAGCATTGCTGGTCGGAGGAAAAGTGACAGCAAGTATAAACGAGAATCAATGATCATGTGTCCGAAGCACACAATCGTAAATAAGAATGCACCATTGCATTAAAACGAGTTTTGATAGGATAAATTTGGGAATAAGTGATAAACTGGGACTAAAACTTAGTAGAAGAACGAATTACGGCAAATTTTATATTTTTGTGAAATAAGTACATAAATTTATTTTTTTTTAATAAATCTGGCCAGGATAGGTTAAAATGTATAAGATCTAATTTAAATAATTATATCGTGGACGGCACAGGTACCACAAAGATTTAAAATTAGGTTCTTGTAAATATTTTAATTCCAAATTGGATTTTTCTTATTTTCGATTGTTTGAAGATATGTCATCAGTTTAATCGTTTAATGTGTATATGCACAATACATGTTAAACGATGTCCTTACAAGCAAGCGGAGCGCCTGTGTAATGAGTTAAGAATTGAATAGCGTAAACTGATTCTAACTGTTCGGCATGCAGAAACGATTACCTACTTAATTAAGCAAGTATTGTTTGAAATCGGGCAGCGGCAATCTTCTCACCTAAAGGTAATTTGAAGCTGTATTGAAATGCTTGTCATAATTATGGTAGGGAGTAATTATCTTATTATTAAAACATAGGATAAACAATCCGCAGACAACCTAGCCGATATTATAATAGATTTTCTAACAATTGAATTATTAAAGAATTAAACAATTAAGGCTGCTAATCTTATTAGACTTCAACATTTCTGAAAATATCGCAAACATCTGCATACTTAATTGTCCAGGTATATCCCTACCATAGTTTATTATGCAATACAAAGGAGATTTATTCAAATCTGGATTATTGAAAATAGATATACTATATCTTGCTCCGAACCTTTAAGATCCTGAAATTCAATGATGTTGAAGGCATTCGTAGGTTGCCTCATTTAATCTGCTATTAAGCGCTTAGTGTGGGATAAATAAACTCACTCTATCGTTTTATATATCAGCCTATACTCATTGGCAGCGAGTACATGTCTCCTCCCTGGCTTTAATCTGCTCCATCAGCTCGCGCCTGGTGATGTAGCGGGCCGCATTGATATACCGGACGTGGAATAGCAGATAGGCCAGGTAGGTAACCTGGTCTATGACCCGGGACAAACAGCTAGCTGATTTTCTTTGCAGCAAATCATTGGCCGGATTGATGCTGAGATCAGCCAACGTACGTTCATATACGGAACCCGTTTACTGGGACACGATCCGGCTTTCGCCACAGGGCTTGGCCAGAAATGGATTGCGAGCAGCTTCCTTTGCAACACTTTCACAAAGCTGCTGCGCTGGTTTGTGATCAGGTTCTGATCGTAGTAGTTAGCCAGCGTGCCGGCCACGAAGCCGGCGACTTGTATGTCTTTTATGCTTGCAAAGCCGAAAGAGGATTCATTGAACAGGTTGGAGATGTTGTTTGGTCTACATAGCTCATGACCCCTTCATAAAAGTAACATCCCCTACCTGGCCGGCTACCAGCTGCTTACAGGCTACCACACTGTTCCCTTGGCCCTAGGGCTCTACAAGCCTAGCTATCTCGGGATGCTCTCTGGCCGACGAAATCCTTTTTGAAAATCTTCTGACAGCCGGCCTGCCTAAAGCGATTATGCTGCATGGCAAGGTTCTGTTCCTGAGTCGACACACCCTAGCCTATCAGAAAACCAAGTGCTTTGTCTCACGTACTCAGGCAAAGGCATAAGAATGTAACATACAAAGTAAGATGACGATTTGAGAGGGTAAATGCAATAGTTTGGCGGCAAAAGTAGGCTATCGGCGAGTATCGCAGAGAACGGGCGTTTTTTGATAGGCTGAAATGAAGTGAAATATCTAACTATTACTTCAATATTACAAATGCGTATATTGTATTGTAAGTACGTGAATCGAGTTATGTGCAACCGCTAACCAACCCTGGAAATTGCAAGTGATAGCCGCTACAAAACAAATTTTCTCATCGGCGCTTTTATGGAGGTATTTTTTGGTAGTGTTAGTACTAGCACTATTTACCTGTGGATTTTTGTTTATATTAGGGATACCCCTAATCTTTTGGATGAGCTTTGGAGAAAGTGCGGAGTCGAACCGTATAGCAGCAATTCCTACAAACATTTTCATTTTCGACTGGGGGGCACTTCTTATAACACTTATCACGCTGTGTGCCGGCATTTATACTAATTATAAGTCGAGAAAATTCCGACAGTCAAAGTCTTACTATCTTACTGGAATAATCTTGATTTTTCTGTATCTATTAAGAATCCCAATTGGAAACGCATTATTTGCCATATTCCAGGATTGATAAACCCGGTTGCACATAATAAGAATTTTACGAAAATGGAGCAGCATTGCCAATACAACTATCTGCCTTTTATCTACTTTGGTACATAGGTGAGCGACTTTTCAAATAAAACTCAAACTCTGATATAAATTTGAGATTTATTTATTAAACATCTAAGTTCTTTTCTTGAGAATAACAATAAATAAATTCCTCGGTTTGCCTAATAGTTGTTTGATAACGCTTATAGGTTGCATGAGCATATTCCAGATTTATAAGCTGTCCGACCTTGGCACTATGTTCTTCGAATACTAATAGCAGCCCAATAATATTTTGATCTTCTCCTTGCCACTTCCGCCTAAAGACTTCAATGTACATTAATAAGTCATCCTGAATGGTTTGCAGTTGCATGCCATAAGCATTACCTGCCCCAGAGAATCTGAAAATGCGTTGGCTTCTCTCGCATCTATTGTCGTACCATTTGCTTTTCCAGAGCTGCCCGACCACCTTTCCGGTGGTACTGATTTCCTCGTTGCTACTTGAAACCTTCCCCTTCCAACCGTTACCCGCATGTAAAGAGGCAATTGATTGTTGCGATTGATTTTCGATTGCCTAACCGAGATTTGGATAGCGGGCACGAAAACAAAAAACCCGTAAATCATTGATCTACGGGCTTTTTGAAGTATTGAAACTTGTTGGGGTGGAGATGCGGGGAGTCGAACCCTGCATACAACTTCTTAGTAATGAACGGTTTGTACGTATTTTTAAGCGATATGCTACCAAATACTAAACCCTTCCCGGCTGATTCATTGATCAGCTGCGACGCATCCGCAGGTTTTAGTTATCTCGTCCCTTGAAAACTTTAAAGGTTAACAAGGATTGAAAATGGCGGCCTGAAATGCATTTACTTAGCATCTCACTTGCGCCTTCTCTGTCTACCTGTGGGTGATTGGATACGCCCTTATGCTTTCCCACCAGTTTGGAAACAATCGCTTTCTGAAAGTCCAATTCCTCCAATAGCTCTTTTACACGAAAAGAATCATCATCCTTTCTTTCTCCGTGTATCACATAGTTAGAATCGAATGATGGGAAAACTTCCTGAAGTCTTTTCAATAGTAAAAGGCTTGGTAGGTTTCTACCCTTAGTGACGTTCGTAAAAGTTTGCGCAGAGAATCCAATTCTACCTGCGATCGCATTTTTGGAGATCCCTAAGTTCTTGATCTCATCAGCAAATCTCCCTTTGATTTCTTCCTCTTCTTGCATGACAAATAAATATAAGATTTGTTTGATAACATTTCAACATTGTTTATATTTGTGTATATCAAGTTGACGTTTACACAATATCTAAACATTCTTTCAACAAAGATTGAAAACGATGCTTAAAGAAACAAGGAAATTGTACGAAAGACTCGGGAAACGGGCAAAATTACCTGCGAGAGCGTTGGAAATACTCAATGAAGCGAACAGCGTGACTCCATACAAAGGAGTTCCTTACACAATTGGAGGGATTTATGCGGTACTGGCAGACAAGTACGAGGATAGACAAGTGGAGGAGGCAATTATTAAGGCTGCTAATGAATATATCAAGCGAGAAAAGTCCATTGACCGGGAATTCAAAGAGTCAATAAAAGAGGCCAATCTAGTTTAAGAACCAATCAATCACCCCACTATGAATGGATACTTAGCTGGGAATGCCTGGGCAAAGTTTGTACGACTCAATGGACGCAAAGTAAAGCCAAACCATGTGGCATTAATGCATGCATGCTTTCAAATAGCAAACGAAGAAGGCTGGCCTGAAGAGTTTCAATTTCCAACAAAGGAAGCAATGGCATTGTCATGCATCCGGGACAAAGAAGCTTTTTACCAATGCCTTAAAGATCTGGTACAATTTGGGGCACTGAAGATCATAGAAGAGTCAGTGAATATGTACACGGCCCGGTGGGTATCACTACATAACCTTGATTTTTACTTATCGGAAATACCGACAGCTATACCGATAGGTACACCAACTGCAACACCGATAGCTATACCGATAGCCATACCGACCTCCGACCTACCCAATAATAAAACTAAAGAAATTAATAAAAGAGAAGAATTTCTTAAAGAAGAAGGAGACGCTGATCGCGTCGATGATGGTTCTCAAAGATCAAAAAATGAAAATTCAAAAAGTCAGTTTAAGGCTCCTTCACAATCAGACGTAGAAGCCCATTTGGTAGAGAACTATGGTAGCTCCCCTGCGGCGGCCCGCATGTTCGCTGAAAAGTTTTGGTCGCATTACGAATCGAAGGGATGGATAGTAGGCAAATCCAAAATGAAAAACTGGACGGCTGCTGTGGCTGGAACCTGGAAGGAAGCACGAGAGAAAGCAATGGAAAAGCACCCGGTATCACAAGTCACCGCGCCGCGCCGCTTCACGCTCAACGAAAAGTACTCCCAAATCCCTGAACCCGTATGATGTCACCTGAACAGTACTGGAAGGGATACAAGCAGAACCCCAAGCCAGTAACCCTGAGAAGTCACACCGAGATAGTCGCTGCCATGACTCAGGAGCAGAAAAGCGAAATACTCTTTGAGGCTCTGGCCGATGGAGACATTGACATGGAAACATTTGACCGCTGGATAATTAAAACCTACTTATGAACCAGATACTCCCACCCCACGACACTGACATTGAGAAAGACGTCCTTTCGGTGATGTGTAACCGTCCTGAGCTGATCTACCAGGTAGAAAACATCCTGAACACTGAGTGCTTCTACCGGATGGATCATCAATACCTGTTCGATGTGATCATGAACATTCATAACTCGGGATCCTCGGTTACTCAAAGTGCGATTCTTCACCAGATCGTCCCAACGGGCAAAAAGGACATTCTTGCTACCTACCAGGAGATCAAAAAGTTTTTCACCTCCGACCGGCATCTGGCTTCGAATGCAGAAGTGTTGGTTGAACTTTCCACCAAGCGGGCCTTGCTAGTTAAGGCTTATGAGTTACTGGGGATGATCGAAAAGAACGCCCAAATCGAAGATATCGAACGCGAAGTATCAGAAGCCACCAACATCGTGATCAGCCGAAACACGAACACTGAACCGATACTGATGGGAGAAGCTGTTGATGGAATGCTTGAGTTAATGAATCGGGAGAAGACGGAAGGTATCTCAGGAATCACCACAGGAGTATCCATCCTTGACTCAATTACAGGAGGCTGGGAGTTTGACGACAAAGTGATTATTGCCGGCCGGCCAGGTATGGGTAAAACGGCTGTCGCTACTTATCACGCCAATGTTGCAGCTGCTGCCGGAAATCCTACTGCCTTTGTATCTCTCGAAGTCAGGCCCTCAAAGCTCGCCTCGCGGATGATTTCAAATTCAAGTGGGTTCTCGGCCAGCGATATCACGAAGGGAAGACTTGCTGATAACCAGAAGAAGATAGTGGTTGAACGTGGGAACAGTGCCCGGAAGCTGCCATTGTATTTCTACGATAATACCCGTTCTAGGGACATCAACGACATTACCAGAACGCTTAGGTCCTGGCACCGGAAGTATGGCTTGAAGATCGTTTTCATTGACTACATCGGCTTGATCTGCGACAGAACCGTAAAGAACAGGTCAGACAAAACTGCTGTCACCGAGAGTGTTCAGTCCAAACTAACGGAATTGGGGGATCAACTTGGCATACCACTGATCATTTTCTCACAGCTCAACCGGGAGAACGAATCCAAGTCCGATAAAAGGCCAACGCTGAACAACCTGAAAAGCTCTGGCAAGCTGGAAGAAGATGCCACCCGGGTAATATTCCTGTATCGTCAGGACTACTACGATGCAAACGAGTCTGACTCACGAGGCGTGGACTTTATCCCCTCCCACAACATTGAATACATTTTTGCCAAAAACAGAGAAGGCGAACTTGGGCCGGTTGAATTGAAATGCAATGTGGCACTAAACCGGGTTTACGAAATATCAAGAGTGCCGGCCGCTCAACCACAGCTCAACGGGTTTCAAAAGAACGAAAGCCTTAACGGCCATAGCCACTCCTTCAATTGACCGGCACCTACCAAACACTCGACGATTGCATTTACGAGGTCTTCTACGGAATGCATGGAAAGCCTCCAAAATCAAAGCTTATGGCACGCTGCATCAGATCTCCTGTAAGATCCCCGCCCTTTGAAGACTTCCCGCTTGTAGACGGGCAAATAGAAAGAAATCTGAGACATACTACCTGGAAAAAAATCAACTGAATCAATCAACCATCATAAATCGAAAAACATGAATCACGTACCATTTTTCTGGAAGGATAAAAATTTCCCGGGCTGGGATAAGTTTCTGGTAACATACCTGAAAAATAAGAACACGCCAATGACGCTGGATGAAATATGTTCAAGCTTGGCTCCCAGCAACAAGCTAAAAATTTACGGATCAATTGCGGGCAGGCTAAGTCGTCTCACTAATAATGGTAAAGTTTCTGTCACTTCTAACTCACGAGCACGCGGAAGACAGTATTTCATTCCAGGTGAAATTGCCCAAACAAGCCAGTTAAGCCTCGTCGAGACTGAGCCAAGAATGAGTACCGAGGAGATAACAATCATCCCTCGCGCAGAGTATCACAAGAAGCGCATTGACGACCTGATCAACGCTGTGTTTAAATCCTTTGATCGACGCAAGCCAATTTCTACCGAATGGATTGAAGAATACAATGACCTAATCAAATAAGTCCATGACCGAAACGCCAAACTTTCAACTACTCTCTGAAATGGGTTACACATCCATTAATGAGTCACTGCCGGAGATAGAAGGCAGATACCGCATCAGGACAAACTTGGGGGATATATCCACCTCAGCCTACAAAGATGGAACCTGGGCCTTTGACCTGATGAAAACAGAAAAGGCCTGGCTGACAGGACAAGCCGTCGAAGACTTCGTAACGCACTGGAAGATGCCACAAGCTGCCGGACTTCAAGCCTTGATTGTCGCACATGAAGAACCTTTGACAGAATAAAAATGGCATCAAGCATTGTGACAAACGAGGACAACATGGACATGATGGCCCGTTATCCTGACAAGTTCTTTGATTTGGCTCTCATTGACCCTCCGTATGGGATTGGGAGTGCGCTGGTAAAGGGAGGAGGAACTAGAGGGGCAAAGTTCGACAAAAACGAAGAGTCTATTAAATGGGATATTGCTCCAAATCAGTCTTTTTTTGACGAATTATTTAGGGTATCTAAAAACCAAATAATATGGGGCTCTAACTATTTTAATCTTCCTCCTACAAGGTGTAACATCATTTGGGATAAAATACAAGAGTTTACTGGGTCAGACTTTGAGTTGGCTTGGAGTTCATTTAACAAGGCATCAAAAGCTTTTCGCATGAGTCGAGTTGAGGCTTATACGAATGGGAAGATTCATCCAACTCAAAAACCAACTAAATTATATAAATGGCTTCTACACAACTATGCCCAGTCAGGTGATAAAATCCTAGACACTCATATGGGCAGTCAGTCTTCCAGAATAGCTGCTCATGACATGGGATACGACTATTGGGGATGCGAGCTTGACCAAACATACTTTGAAAAAGGATGCTACAGGTTTAATGAACACATCAAACAGCTTGATCTTTTTCCCGTATGAAGAGCTGCCAACACAATAACTGCTCCTACCCTGTCTTTGGGAAAGGTTACTGTAAGACCCACCAGTACCTGCGCAGTGACTTGAAAAGACTGGAAAAGAAGCAAGTGAAGATCCGGCCTATGAGTAACAAACTGTCCGCGCAGAGAAAGACGTATAGGGATCTTCGTGAGGAGTTTTTAAGCAGGCCCGAGAACATGTTTTGCGCGGTGTTTCCGCATCTGAGATCAACAGAAATCCATCACCGAGCCGGACGCGGGAAGAATTTGAATAAAGTTGAAACGTGGCTAGCAGTATCCCGCGAAGGACACCAGTGGGCAGAAGATCACCCGAAGCTGGCGAAAGAAAGGGGCTTCACAATGAGTAGAATTTGCATGACTGATAAACTAAACGAAAACTGAAATGAAAAGAAAATTCATCACGCCGGTCAGCATGAGATGTAGGATTGATCAATACCAATCTGATATAAGACGTTCTTTGTTAAGTATGGGAATTGAGCCTTGGAATGGAATTGATTACGTTTTTGAATCCGAGCACGTATTAGTTACTCACTTCGGGAAGTACAATAATAAAACTGGGTTTGTCGAAGAACAGTTTGTAAGGCGCGATCAATATTTCATCGACCATTACAACCCCGAACTCTTTCTTGCCTTGGCCGCTATGTCGGACGGAGATTTTCGGCCGGGCGAGTGGGTTATTTGTGTTAAGGCAGGAGAGAATGACTATGTAAAAGTTAATGAACTTTATGAAGTAAGTAAAGTTGACGCCTCGACGATCGACATTGTAGCACCTAAGTACTCAGTCAAGTGGTCAAAGCTTAGATTCCGCAAAGCGAATAAAGAAGAGCTGATCAATCATTTTACTAAGCAATCTGACTTTCAATTCGGGCCTGAAAACCCAAATCATCCAGGCTTTAAATCTATGCTTTGCGAGATTGAAAAACCTGAGAATCAAGGTATTCGCCTGAACTCCGACAAGCCCCAATGGTCGCTGGTTGACTTCGCCTCACTGGAAGACATGGTAAAAGTGCTTCAATACGGAGCCGGCCGCTACGGAAAAGAAAACTGGAGAAAAGGCTTTCCAACTACTCAAATCTGCGAGAGCCTGCTACGCCACACGTTTGCCTACCTATCCGGAGAAGACAACGATCAGGAGACAGGACTGCCCCACTTCGCCCATATCCAGTGCAATGCATTGTTTTTGGCTCACACCCAGCGGAATAAACCGGAACTCGACACCAGGGAAACCAAGCAAATAGAAGCAGCATGAACATCGGATTAACACTGCGTAAGATTCGAAAAATCAAGGATCTGCCCATTAAGTACATCGCCTACGTGTCCGGGACGTCAGTTAGCAATATAGGACTTGCAGAAACTGCCAAGCTGCCGCGCCAAGAATCTTTAATGAGGCACTGTAACGCCCTGAAAATCCCAATCGCCGCCGTTTTGCTTCATACCGTCAACGAGGATGAGATACCGCCAGAGCACATTGATTCATTCAGAAAATTAAAGGAGGACATTTTAAAGTGAGAAGCCATGACCGAAAGACAGACCATTTTAGGCACCCCACCCAGCAAGTCAAATAGCTACCGGATTGTCTCCGTGTTCAGCAAGAAAATGGGTAAGATTCATTCAACGCTTGCCAAAACGCCGGCGCTATTGAAGTACGAAAAAGACTTTTTCATTCAATGCAACCAGTACCGTAATGCCATGATTGACGAATATTTTGAGCTGTATGCCGATGTCTTTTACCCCAATCAACGCTCAGATCTTGACAATTCTGCAAAGGCATTGCTTGACTGCCTTCAGACAGTAAATGCCATCAAAAACGACAACAAATGCACCAAGCTAGTCCTGAATAAATACGTGGACAAAGACCGCCCCAGAATCGAATTTCAAATCATCCCATCAATGAAGCAATGAATAAGAGAGAACTAAACGACAAAGAAAAAGGACTTGCGCTGACCATGTCCGCCAGTGTTCATTACCTCATCCGGTGCCTGGATGATCTGCAAGCGACGTCCATTTACAAGCAGAAGTTAAAGCTGGTAGCCAATCAATTCTTAAAGGAGCTCGAAAACCATGCACAGACACAAGTATGGTCAGCCGACGTAGAAGGAGCCGACGTTTCTCGGGCCACCGATCAAATGGAAGACATTGCCAACATGATGCACAATCTGCTGATGATCTCGCTGGCACTCGGAGAAGTTCACCAAGCGCAGCAGCCCCTATTCTGGCAGGAAATGCAGAAGCAGTTCAAGCGCTTTGAAATGCCGCTCAGGCTTGATCCTGCAGGAAGTTTGGAGTTTGTATTGTCGTAACCGTAATTTTTATACAATGAGAACTATATATAAATACCCAGTCGAAGTTACAGATCAGTTTATTATAGAGATGCCTATCGATTCAGAAATTCTGTCGCTGCAAATTGACCAAAAGACAGGATTGCCGGTTATTTGGGCGATGGTAGAGACAGATAATATACAGATTGAGCCTAGGATCTTCGCCGTTATTGGAACCGGCAATCCAATACCCAAACTTGAAGGGATTGGCGACTACGATTTCATTGGCACTTTTCAGTTACATAATGGAAGTTTTGTTGGGCACCTGTTTGAAACCTACGTTTAAAGTCAAATCTATGACCATCCCCACCATTCGCCATGAGAAGATGAGCGCATCTTTCGGAAATTATTCATCGTATGTTTTGTGTCTAGGTATATCAAATATGTCTAATTATATTGAGCTAAGTAAATCCTCAAATCAGAAAGAAAAATGAAATCATGGGAACAGTGCCAAGAAGAATTGGCAATCGAGAAAGGGTATGTTAATTGGATAACAATGGTCAGGAGCACTAATGGGGCAGGTGTCGATAGCTACGACATGCTTCCTCTCGTCGCAAAGCGATACGCGGAACACGCCATCAAACACGACAGAGAGCGAATCATAGCCGCAAACCCGGTCCACTCCATTGTAATTCACGAGGGGCTATCTGATCCAGCCCTTCGAAAGAGTCAAATTAGGGAAATGAGCATTGACCTTAGATGACTGATCTTGTAATCAACTTTGACGCCCCCGATAGCAAGCTAGTACTGTACGACGCATTACGAAGCTTGCGCGGGGAGCACGTCATTAAGATCAAGAAGCGATCAAAGGGAAGGAGCCTGCAGCAGAACAAATATTACTGGGTGATTCTGCAATACATCGCAGACTACACTGGCCACAGTACCGTATTTCTGCACGAGTACTACAAGCATGAGTTCATACCGCTAGTCAAGTTCCAGGATGATTACCGGCTCACGACTAGCGATATGACAACTCAGCAAATTTCAGATTACATTGACTTGGCGCGGGAGCATGCGGCGAGTTTGGAGGTTGTAGTGCCGGATGCGGACGGGGTGATACCGTAAAACAAACTAAGATTTGTTAATTTTAATTGTAGATTTCAATTGGCCAAAACACCCATTGAGCGGTTCATTTTTATTTATGTAACAATAAAAAAGGAGGCCTTACTTAGGCCTCCTTTCGGTTGATATAGTGTACGTTACACTAGAATTATGTCGAAATTTAAAGCTTTGTGGTTTTTCATGATTATACGGTCCGGTTGATTGATTGATAAGGTATTAAGTAAAAATGAGAATAGAATTTGAATTATCCTAATTAGATTCGATCTAACTTACCTATTGCTCTACACCATCTTAAATGTATTTCCTGACTTGAAAGTTCCCTCTTGAATGTCGTGAACAGAGTAGTTCTTTACAAATACACTGCCAAGGCCAGTTAGTCCATGTTTACAAATTACAATTAGCTCAATATGAGCATGTTGATTTGTCGATAAGATGTTACGAACATCGTCTGTAGTGATAAACTGAATCGCATAATCGGTCTCTCCTATATACCAGTAAGGCGGTATATGGTTATAGCTGGCTTTAACTAAGTTTAAAGGGATTGTTCTTTTGTTTTTCTTGCCTTCCGGTGCCTGTATTGACATCTTTTGGCTTACTTCAAGCTTTAAGTCAAATGCCCTGAAAAATGATTTGTTAACAATCTTAAACACGTAAATTCTACCACCTGGTATGCCATTCGCTTCTTCTCTTGATATAGTCGCTATATGGGGGGATATCCTAATCGTTGGCCTAAATAAGAATAGTAGCGCGAACAAGAAGATGAAGGATGTGGCGAGGTTTGCAATTAAACTCCCAAGAAAGGGAGGGCACCAGATATAGTTATAAAAAAAGGTTGAAATTACGTCCATGATTTCTGTTTGAGAAGGGTAAATTACTTAACTACCACTTTTGACGTGAAGAGGCTACCACCTTGGGCCTGAATCTTAACAGTGTACAAGCCAGGCGAAATCTTTGGCACATTCATTGATCTGACTTTCGAAATCACCCTACCGCCGCTGTTAAACCATTGCACAGAGGTAATATCCGCCTGATTTAAGCCTTTCACCATGATTACATCACTGGCCGGATTAGGATAAACAACCACCTCAAAGTCGGACTCAAACTTCACATGCTGGATCTTGCTGTAAGCAAAAGTGCCGTCCGCATCAACCATTTTGAGCCGGTACAGGTTATCTGATCCAAACACAGGGGCTGTGTGTGTATAGTTATAGAAGCTCATTTTCTTACTCTCCCCTTGTGCGTTAATGCTTGTTAGCTCTGTCCAGTCTTTACCATCCAGGCTGTGTTGTAATTCGAAGTGGTCGCTGTTGGTTTCGGAAGTTGTTTCCCAGGTAAGAGCTGCGGTTTCACTTTCTTTGGCTACAGAGAAGGATTTTAGGGTTACTGGAAGGGGTGGCTGCGTTTCTTCAATTTTCAGAACCCAGATGTCATAAGCTCCTTTGGGATCTTCTGACTTGTATATGTTCTTGGGAGATCCGGAATAACCCGCCAGGATATAGCCCCCATCAGAAGCAGGTAAAACAGAAAAAGCCACATCCCCACTTGTCCCGCCTATGGTTTTATCCCATTTGGTAGCTCCGGAAGCGTCCAACTTTACTACCCACATATCAGCACCTCCTCCAAGTCCGGGCTCAGTTTTGTCTTTCCCTACTTCAACCGAATTGGATAGTCCAGCGGCTATCACCCCACCATCTGTGGTTTCTGTTATGCTGTATAGATAATCGTATCCGTACTGGTTTTCGTCGTCTCCAGTATCAACGCTACCCAGCACTCTGTCCCATATTTTGTTCAAGGCAGAGTCGGTTTTAATAACCCAATAGTCCGTTCCTGACGCAGTTTGCGATTGGTCGCCAATTGCATCGCCCGTAGTGTAACCTCCTAAAAGAAAACCACCATCAACAGATTGTTTTATGTCAATGCATTCAGAAAGAAGCTCGCCACCCAACTGGCGGTACCACATCATATTTCCTTCGGAATCAACCCGCATCATGTTAAACTTGTCATCATGGCCTTCGTAGGTTGCCACATTGCCAATTAAAAGTCCCCCATCAGAAAGTATTTGAGAGCTGACTGGCCTACATAAGCCGCCAGAACCAACTATTTTATCCCACAACTTTAATCCATTAGGGGAAAGCTTTACTATCCACTCCTCTACAAAGTTGTCACCACCTACTGAACTTGCGGTCTTGTCTCCACTTGGAGGTCCTGATGTGGGCGCAACAAGCAAGTATCCGCCACCAACGGCTTCATGAATGCCAATAATCCCATCTGCGTTGCTCGTACCAATGGTTCGGTCCCACTCTTTTTGTCCCTCCGAATTAATTTTAACAATCCAGATATCCTGCGGAACAGGATTTCCAGGCTTAGCGGGTTCCGTTTTGTCTCCTCCTGACCCAGATTGTGACGATCCCGCCAGGATAAAGCCTCCGTCAGAAGTTGCTGCTGCTACTGTAAGCTCATCATTGCCTGAACCTCCAAAGGTTTTGTCCCATTGTTTGTTTCCGTCCTTGTCTATTTTGATGACCCAATAGTCGATCCCACCTTTGCTGTTCTCTGTTTTATCGAATCCGGCATTCGCTGATGAGCGGCCCGCAAGTAGGTAGCCGCCATCCTTAGCAGGGATTGTTTTGGTCAGTGAACCTATTGCAAATGTTTTATCCCACTTAACAGTAGGCTTTTGGGCAAAGGCGGTATTTAAGTGAAGCGCAAAAAGGCATATCGCGCCTAATTGAAGTAGCTGTCTTCTCATAAAGGGTGGTGTTTGGTTGAGTTGTATTGTTATATAGACACCCTTGGATCACAGATACTGGAAATCTTTCAAATTTTTTTTTGACTTGATTAAACGGCAACATTTAGATTGATATCCTTGCCATTAATTTGTATTTTTAGCTATCACAGTCAAGTAAAAATCAACGATATGCTAACGAGCGAACAGGAGGATTTGCTAGCGAGAACTCACACGAGTGTTTTAAAAGAGGTTGCAGAAGACGCCGAAAAATTGCTTGTTAATTTTCATCAGAGCGAGCAGCAGATAAATTCAAAGTCAGTCGGTATGATTCAAATACTACTTCCACTAATAATCGCATTAGCAGGGTATTCGATATCAGAATTCTTAAAAAATGGCTATCGAGTACTCCCTATGATATCAGCGATAATGGGAATTGTATTGTTAGCTTCCTGTGGATACTTTGTAACAACACTAAATTTATATAGTGTTAGTCTAGTCGGAGGCAAGCCTTTTGATTCGCTAGACGAATATCTTGCAGACGATAATGAACTAGATGCTAAAAATCAGTTTCAGAGGAATAGAATACATAGCTTACACCAAGCAATTGTAAACACAGAAATATCAAATCTGGCACGCACCTCCTACTTCAGGAAGGCGTACCAAGTGCTGCTATATGGAACCATCTTAACCGCGTTTATTCTTATTGGGATCTTGATTGCCTCTTGGGATGCTTGTTGAAATATCTTTTGATTTATTCCCATTACTTTTATCAGAAGACTGCTTACTACCTTGATTTGATCCTGACTCGTTGTTTGAATCATTTTTTTGATTTGACATAGCGTTAAGGGGTTTATTATTTTTTAAATTTTACAGGGGACTCTGAGACCTCTTTACTAAATGAAAGCAGATGTTGGAAGGCTACACATGGTTTTGTAGCAGCAACACCCTCCCATTTCAACTTGTTAGTGCCGGAAAGCCCATGAGCGCCAAAAGCTGACATACCCGCCTGTCCCGTAGCGTCCAGACCCCATTCACCAGAGAAGGTTATCCTAGTGCTATCTCCGCGAGGTTCAATGTAGGCAAGGGCCTTAAGCATTCCTCCTCCCTCAATTGACTTGCCTTCGCAGATCACCTGCATAGCCTCCTTTTCGGTCCGAACAGGGCATCCTTCTTTTGCAAAAGCCTTAGACACGATTGATAAAGCCTCATCCGGGGTCTTACTTGAAGAGGCAATTATTTTGGTTGATCCGTAGGGTATTTTAGCCAGCTCTGGCTTAGAGTGCAGCAGCACAGGAGAACAAGAGGCAAAGGAAATTAAAATCGTAATTAGGAGTAAAAGCCTAGTCATGTAAATGGTCGATTATAACTTATCAAACCTAGTCAGATTGCCGAATAATCAATTTACCGGAAAATAACTAATCTGAGAATCAACAACATACACAAATAACATAACTCTTGTTGAAATTTTATTCAACATTATTTGTGTATTGTTTCAACATCTGTTATATTTGTACATGCCGTTTGCGAAACGAACTGCTGCTAAACCAAAAACACCCGGCCAGCAAGAGCCAACCGAGTGTCCATAACATCTAAAACTATGACAAAGGTAAAACAACTTTCACAAGAGCAAGCATTGAGCCTTGCTGAGCTTACCGAGGAGATCGCCATTGAGCTATCCTGCGATCGGTATCTAACGATGGCCTGGAACATCAACAACCGGGTGTTCATTACCGAGAACGGCCAAGACAAAGGGAAAGTGATCGCGCTTTACGATGTGCAGCTTGGAGACACCGTTGATTACGTGTTTGAAATGCTGAAACGCGAATTGGACAAGTACTACGACATGCAAGGTGATATGCTGGAACGTGAACGTCTTGGATATGAGCACGACTCGGTTACGCAGGGATATGCAATGGATCGTCTTACTTGTTAATAGCTGACGTCATGGAACAGAAAGAAACAATCGCGCAAGAGGCTAAAAGGCTATTAGCATTATTAGATCCTCGCCAATTGACTTCGTTATTCATAACAATGTATCCTGATTTGTCGCAGTGCAATTTTGTCTATGGGTACCTGCGCGCTGCAACGGACAGTCTAAATATAGAGCACGTCATAAAGGACCGAAGCACATTGTCTGATGTTTTAGAGGGCAACTGTTATTCTTCGTATCCTCAAAAATCCCCTCAGCTTCGCTTTTCGCAATTATTGGATGATCTTATCAAAGCCGGATACTGACATGCAAGTAACATTCGACATCAGCAAATACCCGGACTTGGTTTTAGCTGCAAAGGAGATTCTGAACTACTACCACGGGAAAACTCAGGCAGTTGACTTGAAGACGCTTGACGGTGCGATTTCAGACCTTGAACATGCCCGCAGAACCTGCGACGAAGTGCACGAAACCAGCTCCATTGAGCTATTCAAGTTTCTTGAACCAGTATGCTAATCATTCTTGATCCATGCTACTTCCTTGTAGTCATGGTAGTTACATCAGCCGCTTGTGGCCTTGCAAAGTTTGTTCAAACGTGCCGTAAGGCTTAATCGCCAAACATTTATGGAAATCATTGAGGGTAACAAGCTGATTGCAGAGTTTGTGGGACACGTTCACGCAAATGGTTTAATTGAAAGACCTCAAACATTTAGTTTATACCATGATTCCTGGAAGTGGCTCATGCCGGTAGTTGAAAAGATTGAACAGCAATCCTACGACAAAGAGCAATTTTCTGTCAAAATACAGGACTCTTGCTGCACGGTTTATAATTATCGTATGGGACGTGAAAATATCCAGTGCTCGCGTGAAAGCAATTCAAAAATCACCGCCACTTGGCAAGCAGTAGTGGCTTTCATCCAATGGCATAATCAACAAACCGCCCTGCCACAATGAAAAACCTGGCAACCTTCCTGCTGCTCTCAGTAGCCTCGATGGCTGACTCTCTGATTGATTCGCTGCTAAGCCTGACGTTTTCGCAATGGTCAGCACTTGGAATAACTGCATTCTTTATTCTTCTGGTCCATTCAATTCGTAAAGCAAACCGTGGATGAAAAAGCTAAGCCTGGTCTTGCTGCACCTGTGGTGGATCGTGCAGCTACTGTTGATTTTGACCGCTGTCTTTGTGGTCAGCCTGTTTGTCACTGCGGGTTTTGGCAATTACAGGATAGAAGAAGTGATATCCGCGGTACTCGAAATAGTCAACGTATAAACATAAACGTGAGGTAAAATATGGAATGGAAAACGATTGACTCGGTCCCAAAAAATACATGGGTGCTAACAGGCACGTCGGATTATGTTTTAAGAACACGCCTTTTTGATAATTCCAAAGAAACCCGATGGGTGAATGAATTTGGAGTACTGCACACATGGAGACCAACTCACTGGATGCCCCTACCAGAACCACCGCAAGAAAAACAATCCCCCTAAATCAAACCAGCTATGTTCAGCAACGACACAGAAGAAATGCAGGCAGAAGTAATGTCTGTATCAGTAATACAAGCGCAAGACGCTGCATCTGTAAACAGCCAGGTAGCGACGGCCAGACAGTTCCCGCGCAGTCTCTCAAAGGCAAAATCAAGCATTAACGCGCTTGTGGTAATGGATAAAGATACCGCCACTTCCTGCGGATATGCAGTGCCACGCGACGGAAAAAACGTGACTGGTCCATCTGTTCACCTTGCCAATATCGTGGCCCAGGCATATGGGAACATCAGGGTAGAAACGAAGGTAGTAGAGGTCGGCGAGAAGACTGTAACCTGTCAGGCTACCGCATGGGATTTGGAAACAAACTACGCCGTACGTCAGGAGGTTATCCGAAAAATTACAGGCAAAAGCGGCAGAAGGTTCAGCGAGGATATGATCATTCTTACAGCTAACGCAGGATGCTCTATTGCCCGCCGTAACGCCATCTTTTCAGTTGTTCCGAAACCATTGTGGCAAGGAGGGTACGAAGCTGCTCAGCAGTTCATTGTCGGCGACATTTCCGATGAAAACAAGCTGAATAAGAAACGGAAGGATGTTCTTGACCGCATGACAGAGGCTTACGGTATCACTGAGGCTGACATTCTCAGGTCACTGGGTTTACGTCAGGTAACCCAAATCAAAGGGGAAGAAATCAAGATTTTGATTGGCTACGGCCAGTCTATTAAAGATGGAGATTCAACAGTGGATCAGATTTTCTTTCCTGAAAGAAGCGTAGACATTGCCGCCACTGAAAAGCAAAAGCAAACTAATCGCGTTACCGAGCACATCACCAAAGCCACCAGCGTAGAGCAGCTTGAAGAAGTCTACGAGCATGTTGCCGAGTACGGATTACTTGACCTTTACACCGAGAAACACGATGAGCTCAAAGCAAGAAAGTAAAGCCATGAGAGAGATAAAATTCAGAGGAAAAAGCAATGCAGACGGTACTTGGCATGTCGGTCATATTATTCGTGAGAAAGATTGTATGCTGATCATTGGGCTGGTTGAGTGGATGGACAATACAGAATTTAAGATAAAAGACTATCACTCGGTTCACGCCAAAACAGTTGGTCAATTCTCTGGTTTAGGAGACAAAAATGGGATTGAGATTTATGAAGGCGACATCTGTCGCATGTTGGGTGGAGAGGAACATGACGGCAAAAGGGAGCTTGATGTGAAGGGATCAATCCAGTTTGAATATGGCGCCTTTGAGTTAGTAACAAAAAAGAAGGTGTGCTACTCTTTGTCAGATCGTTACGACACGATTGAGATTATTGGCAACATCCACGATAATCCTGATTTGCTGTCATGAACAATCCAACAGATAATATCTTGTTCCGATGCAGCAGGTTGGGCGACCTCGTGACCGAGGCTAAAAAAAAGGGCGAAGAACTCGGAGAAACCGCAAAAACGTACATCCGCCAAGTTTGGCTTGAAAAAGAGTTCGGCTACAAGGAGGAAGTTTTGACCGACGAAATGATGAAAGGTCACCTTTGTGAGCAGGACAGTCTGGGATTGGTTCAAAGTGTCTTGAAAGGCGAATTCAGGGCCAAGAACACGCTTAAACTCAAAAACGAATTCATTGCAGGAACGCCGGACATCATCCTGAAAAAAGAGGACGTAATCGAAGACGTGAAATCCTCCTGGAACCTGCGCACATTCACCGAGGCTGAGCTGATCAAGAACTACTTCTGGCAAGGACAAGGCTACATGTGGCTGACAGGCAAAAAGAACTACCGGTTGATCTACTGCTTGGTTCCGACTCCTGAGGAGATCCTGGTTGAGACGAAGAAGAAAATCTACTACAAGTTCAACTGTGACGAGTCAAACCCGCATTACATTCAGATGTGCGCGCAAATCGACCACAATAACAACGTCATCAACAGCATACCGGCAGCAAACCGCATTAAGGTTTTTGAATTCGCCTACGATCAGGAAAAGATTGACTCGCTGATCAAGAAGATCGAGGCCGCCAGAGAACACTATAAAACGCTATCCCTTCCGGGAGTGGCGGTACCAGCATAGTAATTACTGTTAGGGTTTAGGAAACATGCCGCCAGACATACTTATGGTTCCGCTTTGCGGGGGGACAATCAAACGATTAATTAATCAAACAGGGCTATGCAGTTAGACATGTTTCCAGAATACATCGATTATAGCGAACAAGAAGTGCTTTTGGGGCTATCAGGTGGTATTAATTCAATGGCCGTTCTATGCTGGCTTAGTAAGTGCGACCCAAAATATTACCCAAAAACCTTACACCTTTTTTATGCCCATCTTGCCGAGCACAGTGATGACACATTCCGATTTGTCGCTGACGGTGTTAGGTTTGCCCGGCGCGTATTCCCCTCGGTGCAATTCAGGATGGTGCGCGGATCGGTGATTGAGTATTTTGAAAGCCAAAAGATGATTCCGCACCCAACAAAATCGCCATGTACACGCGTGCTTAAATTGGAGCCAATGTTTACATACATGGCTGAACATGGCATTACCGAAAATGTTGTGGGCTACGTGAAAGGTGAAGCTATTCGTCGAGCCTCGCGTATGGCAAAGCGCACTAACAGTGATTTGAATCATGTTGTGGCCGATGGTGTGCGCGTTCGCTTTCCAATCAGTTCCCATGACAATGAATGGTGCTTTGATATTTGCCGGGAATTGATCGGATGGTATCCCGCGATATATGACATCCGCGATGCGAAAGGGAACCGCGTTTTCAAACACAACAACTGCCTTCCCTGCAAGAATATGGAATTGGCCGACTTCAAAGCAGTTGGCAAACACTTCCCAGAAAAGATGGCTAAGGCCGTGGAGTTGAGCGACCGATTAAAACGGCATTGGGGCCGCAATGCAGACGACTTCTATACCACTTTTGGCCGTGAAGAATGGGAAGCTATTGAATGCGAACATTGTGCTTTTGACTAAATTAATTAGAACCCATGATCATCCTCACAAAACTAATCTTCGCCGCATTGCTGATAACAGCAACCATTGTGGCACTGGCAATCACCAGTCCATTAATTCTTGTATGCATGGTGTCCGGGAAAGTTAAGGACCTTCTAAGCAATACTCAATCATGAAAAAAGCAACCCAAAGATCCAAAGAAGCCAAAGCCGACTTGCTGACCACTGCGCCCTATGACGGCCAGATCAGCGCATCCTGGCAAGGAAAGACCAAGTTCAGCATCAACCCGAAAGGAGAAAAGCCCTTTGAGCTTTACAGCAGCAAGCCGATTGCAGCACTTCGAAAGAAGTACCCGGATGCCATTGTCAATCAGATCAAGTACTGACGTGTAGTAACGTGCGTGAGTGTAATTATAAGAGGATTTTAAACCATTTAAGACATGGCTAGATTGGCAAAAGACGGAGAAGTTGGCTTAGTGTACCGTATCGATGGCGCTTCATATGCCGTAGCTCTAAATGAAGAGCAGCACAAACTTCTGCAATTAATCGTCCCTTCATTAGGGACAATAAAGGTCCTAAAAAAATTACGAGTTGACTTTGTCGATGAACACGGAATGCCAGCAGAATTGATAGACACCAATTAACCACCTACCCCAATGAAACACCTATTATTCCTATCATTCCTGCTCTTGGTCTGCTGCGACAAGAAACAGGATCCAGAGCCACAAGGAGCAGCACTTCAAGGCACATTCGTGATCCCGGACAAACCAGCCATTGTTTTTGAAATGACCAACGATGACGGATTCGCCTCTGTACTGGTCAACCACGAGGGCAAGCAGTTCGCTTTTTTGAACACAGAAAAAGGCTCCGAGGTCAACATGATCGTTGCCTCAGGAATTTATCTGGTGTCGCTTAAAACCTACGCAAAAGGCCCGGATACTTATGTCTCCTACAAGCTGGCAGAGAAAACACAGGTCAAGTATACTTATCAGGGACAAGTTAAACGGGTGAAATAAGATGGAGAAGATGCAATTGGAGGTGGGGAGAATTTACGAAAGGAGAGACCCATTAAAGTCCAAGGAGCGGCGCTATCCATTACATGTTAAAATCACTTTTGAATCTTACCGATATCCGTCAGCCCCATTTGGAGGGGATGATCTGATGATGTACAGAGGCAATGGAATGCTAGGACATAAAAAGCACCCATTAGACCTCGTTCGCGAAGTAACAGTCCAAACCACAAAACAGGAATAGAGATGCACTGCGAACTAGATGATGTAGATTTCATTTGCCACAGATGCAATGGCACATTTAAGCATACGGATGGAACGTGGCTCCCAGTGGCTTATGATAGTCCAGAATATCAGAGAAAAGTTTCTGATACATTAACGGAGATTAATATTTCAACGCTATTAAGAAAGCCGGAGATTATTACCAGTGATGATTTTACGTGTTATGATTGCCTGACTGAGAATGATAGCGTTTTGGATGAAGATGATTTTTAACCACCCTCGGTCACTCCGGGATTAACGAAGAAAGAAATGGAAGAAAAAGAAGAATACATAAAAAGTGCTTACGGAGCATCTTATGAAGCGGTAAAAGATTTCCTACAATACGGATCGTGGGTACACGAGGATGATTTAACGCCTGACATGGCCGAATACGAAGGAAAGGTGGAATGGTTAGCGTCCAGTCATTGGAGGCCGGAATGCCTCGCCGGAGTTGATGAAAATAACGGATGGGTTAGGTTTAATCAGCGACACCCAGAAAATGGAGCGAAAATATATGCTCTTTTGAATGAATATTTTGAACGCAGGTATTGGGAGGAATTGACATTCATAGATAGCCGAAAGCAATATATTCTGGATCGGTATTCGCATTGGAGAAAGGTTGAGAAAATAGAATATCCATTGTATTAAGCAACACTGAACATGGAAGCAAAAACTTTTGAACAATGCTGCGATGAAATAGCCAAAGAGCATGGATTTAATACTGGTTGGCCCGCACAACAGTTTTGGAAAGCGATTAAGGGAAAAGATGCCGAAATCGCATACAGAAGGGTTTGTGAGCGATACGCCGACTCAGTAAAGAAAGCCTACGCAGAGCAGGCGGTTAAGGCTGATCGGAAGCAGATTGCAGAAGACTATGGAATTGAAAGTGTTAAGAACTTACCAATTGACCTACCATGAAAAAGAAAGCCATTGACATACTTGAATACCACATTCCTGAATGGGAAGGAATGACAGAAGAGCAGCAGGATGATCTGCTAACGGAGTTTCATTCTTACGCTGAACAAGCCATCAAAGCAGACCGCGCTGCCCTGAGAAAGCAAATGGTGGACAGAATAGACCTGAAAACGATTGACAACCATCCATTGCCGGAGTTGAAGTAGTTACTTCGGATTTTCCTCCACCCGCCGAATAGCAACCATATTCGGATACTTCGGAAAGTTGTTGTGCTGCTGAAAGAAGTAAACGATCGTTTTAGGTTCAGCCAAACACCGGCAGTACACCCGCCTTTCCCCAGGACCGAAAGAAACTTTGATTACCTCGTATTCGCCCCGGTTAATAACAAACTCGTTATCCTGGGCAGGTGGTAACTGATGAAGCAAAAACCGGTTGAGAATCTTGGTATCCAGCGGCATCTTACGATAGGCAAAAATGAACTTGATCATGTCTGCTATCTCATCCCGAAGGGCGCTTTCTGAGGACAGGCGGCTTCGCTTAACTCCGACCGTCGCCTGTCCTACACTGACCTCTTTGCTGTACGGGTGCTGATTACGGAAGAAGTAGAGAGGGATTTGCGCATACACATCCATTCCTTTTTCCAGAAAAACGATGTCGCCTTCTTTGAGCCAGTCCATATCACAGCGCGTTTTCGGGGTAGGTGGCCAGATATGCCCGGATGACGGCATTGTAGTCTTCTTTGCTGTTGATGCGGCCTCCTACTTTGGTGGCAAACTCAAACAGCTTGTCATGGACCTCGTCGTGCAGATAGTAGAACACACCCCGATACTTGGAGTAGATCTTGATCGTACTTATGCTTCCCGCAATCCATCCCATGTGGGGGACGTAATGATCCAAATGGAAGTCTTTTATCTCTCGTAGGAAAGTATATCCATAAATTGCCATGATACTTTAAAGATCAAATTTTAGATTACAATAGTATCAAAGACTAAAGAACGTATGAAATATATACGTTGAAATATTTTTATAAGTGACTGAATTTTAGTAAATTAAGGTAAATCAAAATCGAAAAGATATATGACCGCTAATGAAACTGTCCATCGCCTCATTTTGTCCATAAATGGAGATGACAAATCTTCATTTTATCGGATTGCAGATCAATACCTAGCATCACTAAGTGTAACAGGGGACACTTACGCAAGGATAAAGAGCGCAATTAATCAAAAGCCAAAGAGCATGATGCTTCTTTCCGAAATTTCTCGCGAAATGAAAAGTCTGCTATCTCCCATTGAGGTGTCTGACGAAAATGTCTTTATGCCCGCTATGGTTGAAAAGTTCGTTTCTGACATAGTCACGGAATGGAGCCACTCAGAAGCGTATAAATTCCACAATATTAACGTCAGAAATAAGATACTTTTGCACGGGCCAACTGGTAACGGGAAGACTACGATTGCTAGGCATTTCGCTAGGTTATCAAATCTTCCTTACATTGAAATCAAGTCTGACTTTATAATTGATAGCCACTTGGGCAAAACAGCGGCAAACATTAATAAAATATTTAGTTCTATTACAGAACCTTGCGTCTTGTTTTGGGATGAAATAGACAGCATTGGAAGGCGACGTGGAGATTCGGAAAATGGCGCCGCTGGGATGGAAAATGAAAGGATGATTAATTCAATGTTAGTTAATATGGAGCGACTTCATGCCGATGTGATTTTTATTGGAGCAACAAACAGAAAAAATATCCTTGATAGTGCTTTTTTGAGGCGATTCGATGAAGTGTTCGAGATTTCTTCTCCAACTCTTCGGCAGAAGCAAGAGTACGCTGATAGTCTAGTCGCTTACTATAATCTTCCGAGGGAGTTTAACATGCCATTAGACAAAGTTGCCGACCTAGAAAGCTACTCAGCAATCAAGCTGCTTGTGGTGAGTAAGGTTAGGCAATACATACTTGAAGGTATACTTGCAAAAAATGAAGCTATGTATGCTTAATCCAGTACTTTGTAATCGAAAGACATGACCAAACAAGACGCTATTCAATCCGCATACGGACATGCATGGGAGAGGGTGAAAGATGAGCTTTTAACTCGCAGTGAGTCCATGCTCGCCCTGAATTCCGATGAGATACCATCCTTTATCGAGTGTTTCTATGATGAAGACGACCCTTTTAGTCCAGAAGCGTTGGGTTTTGATAGATCGCAAATTACGGAACTGACCTACCAAGATACCTATCTCTGGCGGCCGTCGGTCTTGGATGGACTGGAAAGCAACAACGGCTGGATCAAGATTGAGGAGCAGGAGCCTGAGGATGCACAGCTTGTTGAATATTGTATAAACGGCGTCCCGGGAGATGATATCGAGCAATGGTCTTCCATCAAAAATGGCACAGGCGCTGGATTGGTAACTCACTGGCGAAGATACGTTCCTCACAAGCCTCCTATTTACTAGGAACCCACTTGACAAAGTTGGGTGGATTATCTTCCTTGTAAGTTCAACGTTCAAATGGACTCAACCATGAGGATAGATGCAGGATTCAAATTCGCAAATGTCTGGAAGGATGGCACCAGACAGGAAATAATCATCGAAAACGATACGGAGACACTTGCAGATGTTGTACAGTTTCTGAAAATAAATCTTGAATACTTTGATCGAGAGGATCTTACTTTCGACGAACGCGAGATTGTGTACGAGGATGGGGTATATTGGGTTACCTTGCGTCAGAAAATCGACACTGAGCAAGAGATTTAAGATGACACTACAAGAACTTGAAGCCTGGTTTGACGGGCGGCAGTTACCAGAAGGCCCGATACAGGTGAACAACTACACGAACATTCCAGACCCTGCGCGGTTTGTTGAGCTGGAATTTGGCGTATTGAATATGAACAAAGGCAACAACCTGTATGACTCCTGCAGGCTGCGGTTGATTGAGTTTAAGGAGTGGATGGAAAGACAAGAACTTTAACATAAACACAAAAATATGGTAATCAAAAATTACGTTATCTTGGAGGTTGAAAACACCGAGGGGAATGATCTTAAATTAGAAATTTCACGAGGGCGCGACCCGGAAAACACTACAATATTCAGCAGAATAGAGGATGCCGAATTCTATATTCAAACTCAATTAGGTAACGGGAATTACATTGTTGTTCCGCTGTATAGCAAAACAAATTAGGGGCCAAAAGCCCCTTTTTTGCGTTATGACTAAACCGAAAACCTTAAAAAGTAATCCACCAGAATAGCCGGACAAGCATGTAAAGCAGATAGATGGAGGTAATAATGAACGCCAGTGTATAGACTATTGGAACCCGTTTAGGCTTGCCGAGCAAATCATACTGAGCCCGATCCCCTTCAATGTACTTCCAGCAGTGATCCTTATCAATCAGGTTGAGCGTGCCGGCAAGTCCCATTCCTAGAAAGGTCAGTTTCCCGAGTACCCAGTTCTTGCCGGTTGCCGAGCTGATTGTTTCTGATCCTTGCCCGTAGTGATAGCCTCCTCTTTTTATGAAAAGGTCATTGAGCATTGATCCATAGGCCACGTTCCCGAAAATGTCAATCGCCCGGGCTCCGTTAAAGAATGCCCGGTCCACATACCGGAATTCACCTTTCCACCGGATAGCTCCTGCAATCGTATGTAGCAGGGCCGGAATGCTCAGCACAACAACCAATGGAAGGGCTACAATAAATAAAATGATCCCCATTATAAAGATTCTTTGGTAACGTTTAAAACCCGGCGTATCCAGCCGTTTAAAAACTCCAAGCTGCCAGGATTAGCCTTGACATGGTTCACGTAGAATGAAACCCGCTCAGAGGCAAAATCCCATGGTGTAACCCGGTATGCATTCTTGACTGTTACCGGTCCCATGATTCCATCAGCAGCAACACCGGATGCCTTTTGCAGGATCTTCACTGCCCGCGCTTTGCCTGAGTTTACTGCAACATCAAAAAAGTGCAGACGAATTTTAGGGGGCAAATCTTCAACCTTGGCCGCATCCCAGTAATCCTTTTTGTAAAGCAAGATGGCTCCTTCCCGGGTAAGGTTTCTTATATCCAGGCTCGGATAGCTGGCTGCGCTGATCCCCCATTTAGTGCCTTTAAGTAGACCCTTCCCTACTTTTCCGCCTGTCCAGTTGCCCGGATCGTTGGGATTGTTTGTAAACCCTCCTTCACTTGAAAGGACGTGCTCGACAGCTTCTTCAAATGTCATCTAAATGAATCTAATGGTTTTAAACAACCTTTCAGCCCGCGCCTCTGCCTCCTCAACTTCCTCAGCAGTAAATTGCTCGTATGGGTAAAAATAAACGTCAACAGTTTCTTCTGATACTGTCAGTCGAATCAACCTGCCTTCTTCTATTAAATGCCTATCAGTGTACTTAATAATATTGATAGGAACAGTGAGCAAATCATAGGTGTAGTCCTGTTTTGACTGATCGTACATCTGACACTTGAATGAGTCTTTATATACTTCATAAATCCATCCTTCCCATACTATTTGCTCAAATGTCATCTTCTATTCCTCTTTTTCTTGGTCTGAATCTTATGGATGATAATCAGGGTATCGGGGAAAGGGGTATGTGTAGATTTCAATTCAGGGGCTTGTATTTCAGGTACGGGCGTTTTGCTCGACACGAATTCTGCTAGACGCCTTTCTTTTTTGGCGGCAGTTGCTTCTTTAATCGCTGTAATCGAATCCTGTTTGATTGCTTCTGCAAGCTCTGAAGCTTTGGCAAGAAGTAGCGCTACTTTCGCCTGTGTAGTGTCCGGCAGTAGTGTATCCGGAAGCACCTGGATAGTCTGTTTAATTTCCACAGGGATTGCAGACTTGGTAGAGTCAGGCTGCCGTTGAGCCTGTGAGCCCATTGCACCTAACAGAACGAACACAATGATGACTAGCGCAAGCCCGGTAAAGCACAGGACTCCCACGCTATTTTTCATGGCTTTACTCATTGGGACTTTGTGTTTGAAGTTGCTTTATCTTTTCCTCTGTAACCGCTCGATAAGTTTTCCGATTTTTATCAATCTTTGCCCTCTGCGCGTCAATCTTTTCTTTCTTATCAAGCTGATCCTGAATGAACTGTGTCATTTTATCCGCAAAAACGTCGGTTCTTGCCACAACAAGTTTCTGGTATTCTTCGATCTTTTGATCTTTGTCTCTGTTGCCCTGCTCAAGGGACTTGATTCTTTCGTTGTATTCACCCTTAATCAGGGCAGATTGCTCTTTCAGCGCGGCATCTTTCAGACTATCAGCATTACTTACCCGGTTATCTTGGTAAATAATCACGCCACAAAGTACGCCTATGATGATAGCCATCCCGTAAATAAGCGCAAGTCGCGGCTTCTTATCCGCCAGCTCAATAAGCCGCTCCTTCTTATCCTCCATTAGTTCTGTGGGTTATTAGTATATCAACATGGCACCTATGATTGCCCCGGCAATGAGTCCTTGAACCCTGCCAAACCAGAGCCTTCGCTTCCCTTTTCTTTTCTCCTTGTCAATAGCTGTTTGCCATTCTTTTTCGCGCACGGTTTGGTACATACGCAAGCTGACAATTTGCAGTTTGAGTTCTGCGACTTCTTGGCCCTGATATTCATAAGCACTTTTGAGATGATAGTAGGTCGGCTTTAGATCTTCATACAGCAACGCGCTATCAATCAGGGCACGCTGCACCCGCTCAGCGACAGTCCAGGTTGAATCGGGCCTACCGCTTTTTGATGCTGTCTTGCTTTGCGCGCTGGATGATTGACCATAGAAGGCTATCTCTGCGAGGATCAAGCAAACTATCGCTAGTCTGTATTTTGAATCTTGTTTCATTGTATTTGTCAAATGACGCTTTTGCAAGGCTGTCTTCGTGCTCTTTTGCTTTTTCATGCTCCTCCGCCCGTAGTCCGTGCTCGATGGCTTCTTCCAAGTGCTTACTGGCCGGTACCGGTCGCTCCTTGTGACTGAAGAAAACCTGGAACAGCACAACAGCCAGGATGATCAAGCCAATGACAGCCACGATGATTTGTAGGATAGGTTTTTTCATAGCTTATGAAGAACTGGATGGATGATTGTGCTGTGTACCGCCATTGAATATGCGTTGCCTTCGTATTCGTATTCCAACTTGTGAAGCTTGCTGTCTGCGTAGCTATTGAGGTAAAAAACGGATAATTGACTGCCTTTGCGTTGAGAGTAGACGAATCCTCGCTTATCGAAAAAGGCATCAACAAGGTCATCCATTTGTCTGTTGGCTACCTCTACCCATTTACCACCATCTATCCGGAATCGTAAAAACCTACGATCTCCGCCCCATGTTGGCAGCCAGGTATCATTAAGAAGTCTTACACCCTCGGCAATGTAATACTCTGCTTGTCCGCCTTGGTAAGACTCGCTGCCTCCATTAACCCAATATGGGAATTGATCGGAATTGTGCTGGTATTCTTTCGCTCCCTTAGGAAGCCACAAAGAGCCGACGCCATGCCAGTTGCGATCGTAAGCAAACTTCTTTTCTGTCTTGCCTGCTGCTGTAAATGGTATAAGCCCTTTACCAAAGCACTGGGCTAAAAAGGAATAGGTTATACCATCGGCCGGGTTCCACGGAAGCTTAACAGGCATGTAAAAGTCGCCCTCTGGAAAGGTCTGCCGTTGCAGGTTATTTGGTCTCCATTCGTGCTGTCCTGGCTGGGCAAATGTAATAAGGCTTTTGCCTGCTATCTTGGCTATCTCAGCGGCAAAAATTAACCTGTAAGCGACTTCTGTACTTTGGTCAGGACTGCCCAGGTAAATCCCGAAACAAACTGCTGTGGTCTTCTCTAAGTTACCTCCCTCTCTCAGGTCTGCTGCGTTCCATTGAGAGAAAGGCTTTCTGAATATGTCCTTGTTTGCCTGGCGGGATGCAAACCCTAGTGTCAGCTCTCCGTTAGAAAAAGTTGTGAAGTAGTTATGTGCTACCAAGGGCTCTACACCTCTGGCATTCCAGTATGCCTTCATACGAGGCATAAAAGCGTCGTAGAAGCCTTTGAATATCGGCCAGTGTGCGCTTAGTGCGTGATCCTGCTCTGTGTTCTCAAAGATAACAATAGGATAAGCTGTGGTGTATTTTAACCCAGCCTGGTACCCTTTCTCATAAGACCCCGGTTCTCTTTGTCCGGGTGCCTGAATTCCAAAGAAGCGTTCATTCCATATATCGGGCCACCCTTTACCAACAGGAACCCATTTCGAGGCAAGCGGGCCCCTATCTGAAAGATCAAGCTGCTGGGCGGTCTGCGGTACTTCGTCGTAAAGTCTTCCCGCACTGATTAGCTCACCTTCATAAGACTTGCCAGATGCGCTGTATTTTGAGAAATGGGTAACGCCTTTTCGTGTCAGGTTTTCAGGGGTGTCAATGGGGCCAATAGGCATAATCCAGACATTGCCAGGGGGCGCCTTCATGTCGGGCATTACGTCCATCCAATGCGTCACTAACCGGGTGGTGTCACAACCAGAACCATTCTTCTCGAAAAGATAGGCTGCAAAGGGAAAGGAGTCGTTGTAGTCAAATGTGGCTCCCGCTTTGGAGTCTGACCAATCATTATCGGCATTGTCAGGCGTCCATTTAGCAAGTGTTGAAAGGTTTTCTTTTGCCTGCGCCTTCCAGATCCCAAGCGGCGTATTGGAAGGCCATGAGAAGTTTTTTAGCGGGCTTTTTTGCTTAATGATCTGCCCGTTTATCCCATACCAAAAGTCATAACCATTCGGCGGGCCTCGTTCAGCTAAATCTGAAATAATCCACTGATCATTGACTTTCTTAACCTGAATGTTCATGTTTTGAGGCAGTGGAACATTCAGCCTTTTAGGGATTGTAACACCCAGGCTCGGGGCCGGGATAACAACCTCTCCCACGGTCTTAACCAAAAACGTAGCTCGTGGTGCTTTTTTGCTGACACAAGACCTGCCCGAGATCTCAATGATGTAAGATCCATCTGCGAGGGACGGAAGCCGTACTGGTACCGTATTGGAGACCAAGTTAACAAGACTGTCCGAATACAGCGGAAGGTTCTCACTAGAGAAGATCTTGTAGTTGATGCTATAAACCTCCTCCGCGTCAAATTGTAGCGTGAGCCCGCTCTTGGTCACATCAAACACCCGGCTTATTGACGGCCCGCGCTTGCAGTCAGGCAGAACGACGGGTTTAGTGTTTCCGCCTCCTCCCCTTGCGATGCTGTCGGCATAAGCCTTAAACTTCTTTTCGGTGGCCTTTGCTGTGCTGTCTACAGCCTGCTTGAGCCTCGCCTCAGTAACAACGCTCTTTGGAAGCTCGATTGTTACTTTGGTTTGGGCCTGAGCAAGGGAGAAAGCCAAAAGCCATAGCCCTATAATCTTTTTCATTTGCTTGTTGATGAAGTGTAAAAAAACCTATTCTTTCGGCGTCTCTGGCAATGACATCCAGTGGGTCAAATGATCCTTATAATATATTTCTGAATCCACTCCTTCAACGCCTACTATATGCCATTCCAAGCTGTTATAGTAATCTATCCATCTTGCGACATAGCATTCAATCTCGCCAGATGGGAGTTTAGCTAACAACAATATGCTCCTTCCGTCCTTTGGTGTACTCTCAATTGGCTTCCATTCCATAGTTGATTCGATTTAGTATGCTTCAATTGATGTAATCAATGCGCCATTTCCTACCTGATTTGGCCCGTCTGGCTTAATCGTTCTCAGGTCAATAAACTGTCCGTACGTGGCCGGAAAAGTGAATACTATCTTGTTCTGGTAATTGTCAGCGATAGCGGCGACCTTGGTAAACTGGTTTTTGTTTTCGCTTACAAACAGGTCCATGGCCACCGTGTTGTTGTTGAAAAAGTTAACAACAACCTTGCTGATCTTCTTCACATAACCCAAATCATACTCCCGGTATGCTGTGTAATCTCCACCACCCGGGCTGCCATATGTGTACTCCTCACTATCAACCTCATTGGAGGCGTAATAAATGACCGCATTAGGAGGAAGATCACTGTAAGGAGATGAATGGGACTTAAACCTGACCGGTACCCCCGCTAGCTTGTTTCCTGAGGGATTCGCCAGCACCTTAAACCGCATGTTCAGAAACTGCCCCTTATTGTCGTTGACAATCGGGTTGACGTCCCCCAGCGTGTTCATAATCTTTGGCCCTGTAATCCGCATGAACCTGGACTGTGGGATAGAGGCGAATGCATTGGACGGGTATTGATCCGTACTGCCCTCTTTGATCCCAATAAAGTAGGCGTTCCCCGGCAGCAGTGTTACCGGCATAATGTCACTGTATTGAAACCCGTCTGCATCAATTACTCCGTTCGCCTTGAATACGTCTGCTAAAACAGGCTCGAATGTTACCGCCTTTCGTATGATAAGATCCTTGTCAGTGGTTGCTCCTGCTTTCCTTCCAACCTGAAACAGCTGCAAGGGTCTCTGTCCGACCGTAAATGCCATTCCCCGGTATTGGTTGTTAGCTTCTGTCGCCAGGGTGTCACCTGTAACTTCTGACGTAAAAGCTTTTGGTAGCTCGGGACGGGAAATAGTGGCCGGCAGCCGGAACGTTTTCTCGCGCACAATACTCAGCTTGCCCTCTTTATTCTGGCTGATGGCTTGCACTCTAGCGTTGGCTGTCAGCGTAAATGACTCCGTGTAAATCTTACTGTCGACTGTTGGAGTTGAACCATCCAGCGTGTAGAAAATCCGGGTCTTGGTTGACGTTGATATTGTCAGCAATCCGTTTGTAATGTCAATGTACGGCATTTCAGAAACGCCTAACTGAGGCTTTACGAATGCCGCCAGCTTATTAAGTGCGTCCGTGTACTGAGGCGGCACCATAGTCCCATCTACACCCGTAGCCCAGTTCAGCATGTAGGTCGCTCCTTTCTTCCAGTTCTTCTGAATGCTGTCAATCATCACTGAAATGTCCTTGGTCTGCCCCGGCACGTTGATCGGAGGATTCCAGGTGTAGTTCTTGTCGAGCAGGTTCAGAGACTCAATGGACATCCTTTTGGGGGTGATGTTTGGAAAGCCATTCACCAGCGTTGATGCCAGATAAGACTCTCCTGCTGTTCCCTCGTAGATATTAACATCCGGGTGCGGATACAGCCATTGATTGCCAAGGCCGGTTCTTGTATCATTAATACCTCCATTAACTCCAAATACTAAAAATGGATTTCGCCATCGCATTATAGACATTAGCCTAGTCCAGCGAGAAAAGTCTGGCTCAATCTCGCCAGGTACATACAATCCTGGGTTAGTTGCGCCGACATCAAACCAAATCATGTCTACTCCCTTTGTAACAACTTCTTCAATAAGGGCAAGGTTTCGGGTACCCCAGTCTGCCTTTGATGGAGGGTCGGCATTGCGCCCGCTACGGCCTGCAATAAATTTCCCGACATAATTTCCGCTAAGGGGATCTGTTGTGTTTGTAGTGTAGGTGGTGTTTCCATCCAAATCAACAGCACTTGGATCATCGTTTTGCCACTTCGGGTCATTCCGTATGGTATCTACCGGGAAGTAAATGGCAAACTTCATGTTCTGCGCATGACAGGCTGCTATAAGCTCTCCAAGGTAATCGCGACTTGTCTTCATGTGCCTAATTCCTGGCCAGGTAGACGTAGACGGCCACATTCTTACCGAGTCTGTTGAGTAAGCTGAATAGTTCAGGAAACTAAATCCCAAGTTCTTCAATTGCGTCACCCATGAATCAGCATTGAAATTTGTAATTCTGGCATCTGCTTCGGGCAGCTCCGCCGGTTTAAACTTTACTGGATACTGGACTGAACCCATAGTCAGAAAGGCCGCGTATTTAGCCTCTGCATGCCACTTAGCCCGGAATGGGTGTGCTGTTAAGGAGAGTGTTTTTTGACCGCTCTCAGAGCCTGAATTGCACTGAACGGTAAAGGTGTAATCTCCCTCCCGGGTTGGTGTTCCTGATATCTTTCCGTCAGACGAAAGTGCAAGCCCATCAGGTAAAGATCCGCTCAGAAGCGACCATGTGTAAGTGCTCCCTCCTGTTGCCTTCAAAGGAAAGTATTGCAGGTAGGAAGCAGGCATTTGCGTTGGGCCCGTAAAAGAAGTGTACGGCGTATTGTCCACAAAGACAGGATAGATCGCGTTGCTTCGATCCAGAAGAAAGTCCTGGTTAAGGCTCGATGTCGTTGTGATCGTAATTGCCATTCTACAATGCGGTTCCTGTTAGCACATCTGCAGTAGACTGCCCTGAACGAAGAAAAGAGTATACAGAGTAGCTTGCATTCGTAAGGTTTAACGCTCTTGATCCTGCTGTTCCATCCCCTATTACTCGGCCTCCTCCAAAAATGAAATTCTTGATATTTGTGCCTGTTACACCGTAAAGCTTATTGTAAAGCTTATTGCTTTCCACGCTAACGTCTTCAATACCGTTAGAGGTAGTCGCCGTCAGAGAAATGCAGTTAGCTGATGACGCCGCAGCTTGACATTCAAAGGTGTTATCGTACGCTTCCAGTCGCTTTAAAAACACATCGGCATCAGTCGATACTACCAAGCCATTATTTTGAATACCTGATACATTATTCCCAAATAGGAATAGCCCTTTGTTGGTCGCAACATACTTCAGCGATAGCCGCGCGAAGTTGTCAATGTAAGTGGTGCCTGTGCTTCTACACTCGTTATTGGCAATAGTTAAATTGCTGGCACTATAAATATCAAATGCATTCTTATCGCAGTCTATGAACTTATTCCAATTGAAAAGAGCGTTCGACACCGTCCCAACGCCTGCTGATGTATCAATGGTGACAGGATTTTGCGGGCCTTGAAACTCGCTTTTCCATACTTCGAGGCCATCTGAGCTAAATACTTCAAGCCCTTTAACTGAGGTAAACCGCATGTCTTCAATCAGTGACCTCCTATTTATTACATTAGAAAGAAATTTAATCGCGGTTGCTGTTACGTTTGCTGAACGCCCAATCTCAAAGTGACTGAACCAAACAGAGGATGTCGTATCAATCTCAAAGACATTCATTCCAGCAGTATCGCCATTAATTCGCGCTCCTGAGCGGTTATAGCCGTAAATATGCAGACCGCCTTTAATGCTCAGTGGCGAAAGGACTTTTGATACTTGCCCGCGCCTGAATTCGTACTTCCCCGAGGTCTGAATTGCATCATTAATTTCGTCCTGAATGATTGCAGAGTCGTCAATAGTGCCATTGCCCGAAGCCTTTGAAATTTTTGGCGACCTCTCATAAAACGGGTAAAGCGAGTTCAGCGTTTTTTTGACCGCATCTGCATTCAACCGCGAAAACTGGTCAAATTTCTGCTTGTCGTAGCCGATTCCTAAGAACACCCAAGTGTAAGTATTGGTAGAGCCAAAAGCAGTATTACCCGCCCCGATTGTAAAGCGCACCTCCAGCGAGTCAGAAATGGTCTGTACAGTGTAATCTGCCTCGTATTGCAGAACTGTAGGCGTCAGCTGCTTAACTCTTGGAAAGACACTCACCGCTGAACCATTAGCAATCAGCGTCATTTTAAATCGCTCCGTATTAATGGCATTGGTGATAGACTCCTTCCACTGGCCCATGATCGTAATCACGTCACCTTTTTTCAGGTCCGTGAAATTGGTCAGATTGAATGTTTGTCTCAGGTTGGCCCCTACCCCGGTAGCTGATGCGGTCAGAGAAATCACCTTTGTGGTCGGGTTAACCGTTGCGCTGTTAGCTGATGTTCCCGCTGTTGTGCTGGTTACCTCCTCCCATTCCTGATCAACATCTTCAAGGGTTGCCGACGCCAAGTCTTTCAGGTAAGTATTCTGAACAGCAGCCGAAGCAGAAAGCCCCAGGTCATTGTAGGCCGAAACCCGGATAACCTGACTGAGTGGCGTAGTAACAGAAATTGCCCGGCTGGTAGGTAATGCGCCGTTTAGCGTTGTTACAATCGGTGCCTCAAAATGGTACTCTCCACCGTATTTGATGAAGAACTGAGCCCCTTTTGTAGGCATGGCTTGCAGCTGCTCCGGCGTGAATGTGAAGCTGATCTGATCGCCCGAAACCGTTACAGGAACAACCACGTCCGGCTGAGCTACCCCGTCATAAAATAGCTCCAAGGTGACAGGCCCGGAAACAGAAAATCCCTCTTCGAGATCTATTTGAACGTCGAAGGGATTAAGCTTGAAGGCTGTGAATACTTTATCTAACCGGATCGGCTGGTTATCCATTACGGTGGTATATATACGTTACTACTCTTCGACAGTTATGAAACCCTCCTCGATCATTCTCAGGAAAGCCGTGTATGGGTTGATCTTGTGGATCATGCCGTATTCATTGACCTCGACAGGCTCAGACTTAAACTTGTCTGACATCTCATCTTTGATCTTGACCGGAACAGGCGTGAAATCGAATTCTACTTCTTTCTCCCAGGTCTCAATCGTTTGAGCGGTCACCTCTTGCCAGCCCGGATGTTGGCTTAATTCCTGCCTGAATTGTGCATTTACTGCGTCAGTTTGCGGCTTGTCAATGTAATCCAAACGAACCTGGTCAATCACGTCATTGCGGCGATCTTCAATCACCTTTAAGTCCGGCTCAACTTCTTTGGCAAGGATTGATTTTGCAGATGCCGCCAGCTTATTAAGTTTAATGTCAGAGGAAAGTCCTAATGCATTCTGCGAAACAATAAGGCCCGCTTCGAGGTATAACTCTCTTAGCCTGTTACAGGAAATTTTCATGTTCGATTTAGTATAGAATTTTATTTTTGATCCTCTTTTTCCATGTCGGCAATCTTGCCATCCAAGTACTTAGTAATAAATAGCGTAGTCTGTTTTGGTAGCTTTGACAGGCTGGAATCTTGCTCTACAAAGTCCATTGCTTTGCCTCCCGCCGCTATCATAATTGCGTCATTTTTCGAAGGGATTACAACCGCAATAGCACCAAAAATAACCCCGGCAATTAGAAAGCTCTTTCTCCATTTATTTTTTGTTTCAATTTCGGACTCCGAATCATAATCCAAACCTACCATGAAGCTCATGAAAAGGAAAAGCGCTGCGGCCAATGAAGCAAATGCTGCAAACGCGAAAGCGCCTTGAATGTTATCAAGCCTAGTAATCCAATAAATCAACCAGTAGTTGCTCATGTAATTATCGATTTAGTTTGCTTTTCTAATTCTAGAATAGCCTCGGACGGCTTTTCTAGTTACTTTCACTACAAATACTTCCTTCTTTTACCATTCAACTTAATCACAAATTGATGATTAAGTATTTACCCAAATATATGCATTAAGCTTTGTAAATCATAAGATTATGACTATAAATCATCGGTATTCAAGAACCTTTTCCATTGGAGCTCCCCGCTGGTTCCACGGCAATATTGATAGAGCCCATCAGTTGTGCCGCTTGACGCCTGCACTATTAATCCTACGGGCGGATTAGGGATAGATTGCATCTGCTGGATAGTCATTCTAGGCGGCAAAAACCCGTGCGTTGTGCTTCGAATTTCCAAGGCAACAGAAGGAATTGGCGCACCCGACTCTTGGTTATGCACTACGATCGCTCCATGCTGATCCACTTTGCCCACGGCCAGGTATTTATGCACATGCAGGTAGTTCCTAACTGCTGCCGGGCCTTCCACACCAAAGGATCTTCCTGATGGGATGTTGATTTCCGTTCCATTGTCAAACATAGGGGCATTACCAATGGCAGTAGCTCCTGTCCACTTTACGAAGTTTCCTGTCGTCCCGCCACCTGTAATTGTTCCTCCGCCACCCGCGGCCGAGATAATCCCCGTAGATGAATCATAGCTGATCCCTGAGCCAGCAGAAACCGATGCCCGTACTGCGGGGGTGAAGTTGGTAATCTGCGAGGCCGTATGCGTATGACCCAGCAAGGAGAACTGCGTATTAGCCCACGCCCGGGTTGCTATCGTCTGGCTGTTATAGGTCAGGTTCGTTGCGATAAAGTCAATATCGCCATGATTGCCTGACGAATCAGAGCTTACAAACTGGTAAAGGTTTGTATTAGACCGATAGATATACATCCGCGGCTTGCCGATACCGTAATCCGTTGGGGTGAACTCCTGATAGATTTGACTGTCTGCTGCTACACTCCGGTTAATGCTTATCTGCCCGGCTACTGAAATATTGTTTGTCGTTTCGGAGACAATACTGTTTCCTACACCGTTTGCACTGGTGAACTTTGCCAGCCTTCCAATCGTGCCGCTCGCCGAGCTGCTACCTGCTCCGTTCGTGATTTGACCTTGTAGTTTCCCGATTGCAGAAATAAAGTTATCCGAGGCTGTAACAGGGGTGAAGGTTCCTGTTGACAGGCCCGACAAAGTTATGGCTTTAACCGCGCTGGATAGATCGCTAATCGTAGCTGCTAACTGTGTTCCGGTATGGTTTGCCCTATCCAGGTAGTAAGGCCCGTGTTGATCATCCAGATAGTCCGCGTTAAAGTTGGTCACCTTCAAATTCGAGCTAACATTCAACGGCGCGGCTGTTCCTCCAATGGTGATCGCTTTGGCAAAGGTAGTATCGAGTGTAGACGCATTGATCCGGAACACCTCTGTTGATCCCGCGTTGAACTGTAAGCGGGTAGCATTGGCATCCACATAATACCTTGAAGTGCCGGCCGAATCCCTGAAAAAAAGGTATGAGTTTGCCGGATTACCTGCAAGGGTTACTTTCTCATTAGCTGCTGCCCCTACGTAAAGCGCACCCTCAGCAAAGACAGTAGTCCCTGACTCTCTGATTAAGCTATCTCCCAGAGTGTTTGCAGTCAAATACTTCGGCACCCTGCCGATGGTACCCGACACGCCCGACATGGCTTTATTGTCAATGTAGGTCTTAATTGCAAGAGCCGTTGCAAGGTTGCTATTCGATGCGCCTGAAAGGGTTACGGACGTAAGCAATTGAACCTCCTGAACCGTGGCTGCCGATGCTGTCACATTACCCAGGATCGACATGGTGGACACATCCTGGATCTTAGGGTACGTAATGCCCTTGTCCTTGACCCGCAGATGGTTTAATCCTCCTGTGAACGGATCAAAGATTTCAATCGTCTCATAGTCCACCCGCACATCCAGGATATCCACTCCCGGGCCGGCCGTTTTTCTCATGCCAAACCGAGCAATTATCCTTTGCTTGCCAAGTACCGGATCGCCTGTCGGGGTGTTTGTAACGTCCACGGCAGGTCCAAAGCTGAAATCAGACTGGTATTTGGCTACAACCGCTCCGCTTGCCCCTCCTAGGCGTCTGGTGAGAACCGCCCGGAACGTAGATGGTGTTTTATGGATGTCTCCTATCTGAGTACTGTTAAGCTCACCAAAGAACAGAATGTCAGACTGCGTAATGGGCGTGTCGTACTCTTCAAACTGAGGGTCACCGGTAAATGAGGCGATGTTCTGCTCAACCAAAGCATCATTGCGAAGCTCATGCAGCGTCCATCCCTCCCAATCGTAAAAATCAGAAACCGCATCACAAAGCACGGTCCAGTTATAGGGCAGATCAAAGGAGCCTCCTTTCAGCGGAAGATTGGCGATGAAATCAAAGTTGGTGCTGTTGGTCGGAATGCTACCCAGCTTCAAGCCGCCCGAAGGCTTAACCTTATACTTGTTGATCGTAAATGAGGCAAGGCGTTTATAAACCTCTTCGCCGGTCAGACTAAGCGTCAAAACAACGTTGTAGGTGCTTGGATCAAAGTCTGTGCGCACTTCTCCCAGTTGGAAGTACTCGGCGTCTTGTGTAGCTGGATTCTGGGTGTAGTTGGCCGTGTCAAGGTCTCCGATTTCGGAGCCTAAAACAGACACGCCAGCATCGTGCATGACACCCTCGATAACCATCTTAACATCCCATGGCTCGGTTGTAGTAAATGCCGATGTTCCGTCAGGGTCAATCTCTCCGATCAGGGTATTGCTTTCTGCTCCCCACAAAAAGAACTGCGCCTTATCGGTGTAATCCTTATCGTAAAGCGTAAAGGTCAAATCGTCTTTCTTCGTGCGGGTGTAGCTGTAATCATCCCCATCATTGCGGTAGGTGGCGAAGGTGAACTTATAAATACCTACCTCTGAAATGATCTTATCTCCGATGATGTAATTGGCCGCCGCCGAATGCTGGATCATCGAATACGGATCCACCGAAGGCCGGATGTCCAGTCCCATCCCCTGCAACCGGGCGTACCAGCCATCGTGATTGCCGGTGACGTTAACCAGGATGTCCCACTTGTCGGGCTTTGTGTAGCCGCCGCCGTTGATCAGCTCTCCTAATACCTTGGGGACCGTGCCGGATAGATCCCGCAGGCTGTATTTGATAGTGGTCTTGGGGTAAACCTTGACAGGGATTTCCTGAATTAGCTCAACGTCAGACTCTGCGTCATACAGTTTGATAATAACCTTGTAAACGCCGATATCTGTTGGTTTTGCCAATGCAGAAATCACTAGCCCATCAAAGAAAACCTTTGAAATCCACCGTGGCGTTTCTACAAGCGTAATTTCCAGCGTACTCAGATCAAACTGATCTTCTTCGTCTTGCTCCTCATTGCTTTCAATAAAGACCTGCGAAAGGAAGTTGTTCAGATCAACAGCAGACAGGCTTTCTTCTCCAACGGTATAAGATAGCGGCTCGACATTTTCAAACAATGCATTAAGCCGGGCATTCTCCTGAATATCTTCAATCAGCTGCTCGCTGGATAGCGGAGTATCTTCCGCACTAACCCGGCCATTGGTGGAATCTTCCTTGGTTGGATAAACCCCATCACCCTGCCCCGGGATTGTGTTCAGCTGCCGTGAGCCGGGAATATAGGAGTCTTGCCGAAGTTCAGCCGCTGGCACTTCCTCGTATTTGACCTCGACAGCGGTAATGCTGGCTATGCGCCTTGCGTCATTGTAGGAAAAGCGAACAATGCGCATTCTGATATTATCCTGATCAGCAAAGATCAACGAGTGCAAATAGCTTAATTCAGCCCCACCCGGTTTAATCTTTATGTCACCCTCAAAAACTTTAAGCGGACGCGTGGTCAAACAGAGCCTATCAAGCATCATAGCCCGGTAGATACTCATAGACTCTTCCAGAGCAGTTCTGCGCCGCCAGGATGAAGTGTTTGATGTGCTGCTCGGCTTGGTTAATGCGCCAGAAAAGTACGGATTATAGTCCCCGGTGATCAGCTGGATAGTTTCAGCCTCTTCATCAGTTTTTGATCCGCGTTCAAGCGTGGTCGCATACCTACCGGATTCATCCGAAGCAACAAAACCTTCAAGTGCGCCTTTCAGGTTATAGATCTTATACCAGTCGCCAGGTTGCCCTTCGTCTGAGATTTTGTAAAAGCGAACATATACCCCTTGCAAAGGCGGCTCTTTGTTGACGTCCTGCGGAGAAACACGGTTCAGCCATTCAACCTTTACGACTGTTTCGAATGTGCCGCGCTTAGGATTGTTCCGGATGTTGATCACTGACCACTTATCCCCTACCGCCGCTTGCGTGCCGCCAGTATTGGCAATCTTGGAAACAACAAGATCGCCGTTTTCAACAGGAACACCTGACGCTCCACCTATTCGTCTTACCTCCCCTTCGGGAACACCTTCGACAACATATGCCCAGTTGACAGTCGTGCCATTGGGGTAATTAGGATTACCAGCAACATTGATTTTACCACGATTGATTAATCCTTCCCTGTTAACAGGAGGAACCCGGATGAATTTGAATTCATCCGAAACATCAGCATTGCCGGTACCCGGGGCAAGCCATCGCGTAATGATTTTGCCATCTGTCAGGTTTTTGCCTGGAAGGCGAACCGCAATGAGGATATCAGACGAAAACGGGGCTGTTTCGTACTCGAAGCTAATCGTCAGACTTTTGTCGCCCTTGGATACCGCACCTACCGGGCTCTCAATCCATTCCTTAGGTTCTAAGTCTATGTATTTATTTTTCAGGTTGGCCCCGATCATCCCGGTAAGGATGGGTACAAGCACCTGGATAAACTTCTTCTTCTTCTTTTTGGTGTAAGGCTTGGGCGCTTTGCCGTTGATCTTTAATGCTGACAGATTGCCCTCGCTGCTGATCATGTACCGCTCCCAGCCCGGCCGGCCTTTGGTCATGTGGGAGAAGTCCCACCCTACCAGGCCCGCGTCAGTCCACAGCAGCATGTTGCCGTTAAGGAAGTATGGCAGCTGAACGCCTAAATCTACCTCTGTCCGGTACTTGGTAATTGGCGGCAGGATCCTGATTTGTCCACCTGCAAGACTAAGTGAAACATCAGCATTGACCGAATATGTCGCCGGGAGTGTGGTAGCAAATGCAGCCGCCCCGTTTGAGGGGAATTCAAGTGCACTTACTTCAAAGCCTGTTGCGTGATCGGCAATGCCCCGGATAACCCACTTGTTGTTTGCTTGTACAATCTCTGCATTGTTCTTATTAAGAATATCAATAATGATCTCATCGCAATGCATCGCCTCGCCATTCTCATCGTAATAGCGGATTGTGTTGATCTCGAATGAAGTCAAGCCAAGCACCGCACCACCCGGAAAGCTATTCTCTTTCATGTGGGTTGATACCACAATGTTTAAAGAGCTGCCGATGATGTTTAGGCACTCGCGAATGATCGTCAGGCCCGTTTTCTTGAATGCGGTGTCTGGGCTGACGTACTTTTTCTTCGAAAGGTGCGCAAGCCCGCAGCTTACAGTAAGATTTGCACGGTACGGCGGCCGGGTATAGTCGTGTGCAGCGTCCCAAGGTTCAACCCATCCACTCCATTCAACGGCGTTGGTGGTTTCAATGATTACCTCGCAAAAGAACGTCTTTCGATCAAAAACAAATTCGGATAGGTCGTACTGTTCTTTGAATACCAGCCCGATTTTTGCCTGGGTAGAAACAATCGGATTAACTGGAAAGAAGGAGTCAGAAGCGCCTTTATCGTACTGTACAGCACCGGCGTCATTATTCCATTCCGTTATCGGCCCGGCATAATCAGCCTTATAGAAGTTGACACGCTTAATTCTGCCGTCAACATCCCTGTACCGGGAAAAGTATTTTAAGCCGTATGCCATTATAATGAACCTAGTGAAGCGTTCCTTTTATTTGCTCTCTGGAGTATTACATACAGGTCGGTACCACTGATTTTTACACCAACTTGCTCAAATTGGCCCGATCCAGTTCCCCCGGACTCCTGAATACTTTTCTTAATAGACTTGTCCACCTTTGAGTATGGAGCGATCATTTCAGGGTCACGTCGCGCATTCGGGTTGTCACCTACTACGGCGAGCATCTCACCATAGGCAAAACCACCCTTTGCGAACTTAGGCACCCCGCCTGCTGCTTTTGCCTTACTGGTAAGCACTTTGCCAGCGGCAACCGCAGCGATACCGGCAGCAAGTGCCACATAGCCATTCAAAGATTTAATAGCTACTTTTAGCCCTTCAATCACCGTTGAATAAGTGATGAGCGCTGTACCAATCTGGCTTAAAACATTTCCAAGTATGCCAAAGATGTTTTTGCCAAGATTTTTAAGCGGGCCCTCCGCGCCGCTGAGCGCATCACCTAATGTTTCTCCTACTGTAACGCCAAGATCAGCCAATCCGGCCCTAAAAGACTGTGAAACCTGTCCACTCAAATCAGCCAGAGCATTGATGTTTTTTGCAATTCGTTCGTAGTATTGGTCAAACGCTTCTCCGGCTTTTTTAGGGAATTGCTCAAAGAACTTACCAATATCTACACTGCTTAAAATTCGACCTGTTTCGTATTCCAGATTTTTAGTTGCATTGTTGATTAGCCCTATACTATCGGCATAATCCCTGGCAGACCTAGAAATGGATGTGCTATCTATTCCTTTGCCAAGGTCAGAAAAAATGCTATTCGCCTTGTTGGAGGAAAGAGCAGAGTAAAACTTAGCAGCATCTTGCCCGCCATAGATATTGTCAAGTGAAATACCTGTTCCTTTCTTTGCCTCAACGTTCAGGTTTGCGACTACTCCGACCAGTTCCTTGAAGCTGTTTGTCGCATCTTTGACGGCCCGCTGATCCTTTGCAAACTTTGATTCCAGGTCAATTTGCTGTAATTCGTATTCAGCATTCGTTAGCTGTTTAATGTACTTTTCGGCTTCCAGCCCTTCCTTGGCAACTGACTTTGCAGCCTCCATTTTGTCAACTGCAAGCCCGGCCGGCTTAATAGCTTCTTTGGCAGCACCCATGGTCCCGATGCGTTGCCGGGCTTCTGCTTTAGCCTTGTTCCACTCGTTGATAAATGGAATGACTTTCCCGCGCTGCTCTTTGATTTCCTTGTCCAGCTGCTGAGAGCGATCTTGGGCTGAAATGGCGGCGGCAAGGTTGTCAGATTTTAAAGCTGCCTGGTACTCAGCGCTTACCTTCTTTCTGGCTGTGTTGAGTTGATCGAGCTTGGATACCTCATCAAGTAGGCTTTTCTGGCCACCTAATCCAAGCAGTTCTTTCCGATTACTCTTATCTTTCTCTTGAAGGGAAATGTATTCTTTCGTCCGTTCAAGCAATTCCTTCGGCATAAGAGAATACACCTGCTCAGAGTTATAACCCATGCCCGAATAAACCCGGCGCGTTTCTTTACCAGTTCTAAGGATTTCTGCAAGCTCCTGTTGACGAGATTTCGAGCGGCCTATGTCACCAAGAATATCCTGCCTGCGTGTGTTTTGAAGTGCAACAAGGGCTTTCTGCTGCTCAGCGGTAAATGATTTAACCTTTGCCGTACTTATGTCAATTGCTTTGCCGTATGAATCCCATCCAGTGACAGCCGAAGGGATAATCCCGGCTATTTGCTGGGTGACAGCATTGAGTTCTTTTTGCTGCTCAGATGTGAGTGTAGCTTGACCTTTGAGGTCATTGTATTTCTTAATTAAAGGATCAAGGTTCTTTGTAAACTCGCCAATCTGCGACTGCTGCTGGTTTAGTTCAGCCAGGCGATCAGTTGCCGTAGGAACACTCGATGCCAAGGCTGCAATTCCTGCTGCCACTGCGCCAATTGCAATCACAGGCCATGTAATTGTTGAAAACCCTGCGGCAAGCAATGGAAGGAGTCTAACCAAACCACCAACGCCTACCAGAACGGGGCCAATCCCGACAGCAAATGTGCCCATTGTAATTACTGCCCGACGAATATTCGGATCCAGGTCTTTTATGTAAGTCGAAAGATTATCGAACGTACTGCCCAGGCCCCGGATAGCGTCCGTTATACCGAGTGATTCGTCTAGCGCCTTACCGATTGAGGCAGAAAGGAAGGTCAAGCTGTCTCCTGCTTGCTCTAAAGCCGTGCCCGCGCCACCGGCGACAGGTGGTATCTTTTCCAACTCGGTAAGAATCCCCTCTACTACCTTGGTAACGCCGATCTTATTAAGCGCTTCTGTATCATTAGTCCCAAATGCATCTCGCAATGCTTGGTTGATTTGAGGGATACGGTTCGCGAGCTGGCGCAAATCGACTTGATTGATATGGTCGGTAGCCAGGAACTGCTTAATGTTGATGAGCGCAGGCTCTAAGTCGAGCGCATTTCCCCCAGCCTCCGTAATCGAGTTAGCAAACGCCTTTATTAGCCTGGTTGCCTTTTCGGATTCAACCCCAACAGCCCGAAGTCCAATAAGTGTTTTTGCTCCATCAAAGACGCCAATATTTGGGAGTTTGGCAATTTCCCGAACACCTTCAAGAGATTCTTTGTACCTGTTGAGTCCGATTTCAAGACGCTCGATATCGGCAAAATCCTTGAATGCCTTTGCTTCCCCAATTAACCCGGGAAGCGTTGCAAATTTGGTCATTTGCGTGCCGAGCCCGGCAAGATCAGAAGCTAACCTGTTTATTCCCCCACGGAAGGCTTTTTGCGCGTTGTCCGCTTGCTTGAATGACCCGGCAAGGCCATTGTTAATATCAAAAACGGCGGTTTTAGCCGCCGCTGATGCCTGTCTTAATCCGTCAAGTAGTTCTCTGATGTCAGCGCCAAGTCTGATGTTTGCGCTACTGATTTGTGTCATCTGCTCCCTTTTTCCTCAACTCAGGGTTGAAAATGTCGAATAGAATAGCCTCCTGCTTCTTGGTGTACATCTTCCTTTTGCTGGCTTTTTTGGCTGCTTTCTGGTCTTGTTCATCAAGGGGCAGAAACCTCTCAATGCTCACTGCATCCTTGACATTCATGCGGTAGGTCACGTATGCGACAAACCTGGCTCTTTGCCATTCAAGGGTTTCTTTTTCGGTGAAGCCCTGTCTGATGAGCGTAAACTGGTAAGGGGTGATCGATTCGAATTCTGACGGGCTTATTCCCATCTTACCAGCCTCGATAAACCAGTGGTAAGGGTTGGCTATTTCCCCGCTGCCGCGTACATTTTTTGAACGACGTCCAGAGCGGGTGTTAGCTTTTTTCCAAGCACACCCATTGCCGAGATATAGCCCGGTATCACTTTATTGATTGCCTCTTGATCTTCGCACGCATCGTACAGGTCAAGAAAATCTTCGTAGTTCGACCAACTTCTTTCCTCAGGGCGAATACCGCAGCAAATCAGGTAAGGAATGATCTGAAGCTCGTCCATTTCTTCAAGGACGCTGAATGCGCTGGTGACCTTGGCGTTATCTTCTTTAATGCGCGTAAATGCCGCTATCCCGAAGCTGACCGTCTTTATTCCGGCCTCGCCCAGGTTGATGTTAAATTTTGTAGAAGCCTGCGGAAATTGTTCCTGCTCTTGTTTCTTAGCCATTATTTCGATTTAGTAGCTGCCTGACCCGAGAGCCAGGCAGGATGATGAAGTGTTATGCTACAACTGAGGTGATCACAGGCTTTTTCAGCGGGGTGACAGTAGCCGAATACGTCTGGCTACCATCCACTGTTCCAGACTCAGAAAAGCTCGTTACAAAGCCATCGAAAGACCTAACCCGGTCACCAATTTTCGGGCGGGCGTATCTGAACTTTTTCAACGTTTTTGCCAAAAACCAGTCTTCCAGATCGTTTGCTGAAACGTTGTTCGGGTCATTGGTGGCGTTATACTCTTTTACCAAACCATTGATGGTAAAGGTATACGCAGGATCATCGCCGGAAGGCGCGACCTCTGTTCCCGAGTAACACTTTGCCGTGATCAATTCGGTTTCGCCAGACATTGAAATATCCGTTGCGCAACCAACAATGAGATATACAGGTGTTTCGCCACCAGCTTTGTCTACTGCTAGCGTAGTTTCAATACCACTAACTAGCTCAACGGTTCTTGCGTCTGCCATTTTTATTATTTAGTTTGTTGATTCTGCTATTGCTTCGTACTCGATTGTTTTTACGTGACTGAGTGTCTCCTCGTCGTACTGATCTGTTGTTTCTTCGCCTCTTCCGATGGAAATTGCCACCGAGTTAACCGTACCTTCAAAACCATCCAGCGTGTCCCTTATGGCCTTCATAATGGCCTGCGCCTCTGTGTACGATGGTGCATATACGCCAATTTCAATCTTACCTGATCTTGTCGTTCCAGGCTGAAAGCAGTTGATTAATCTCATTTGATCTGAGAATACATACACTGCCGGATACACCGCATCAGCCTTAATGATATTGGGGAACACCCGCTTTGCGACAAGACTATTGATGCCCGGCGTACTGATAAGCTTTTGTATGACTGCCGTCGAGATCATCTAATAGTTCCTGGGTAAATTCTTGTCAGCCCACTTCTTAAAAGCAATCAGGATTTCCTCTTTGTATAGGGCACCAACTGCTTCAATGGTGGACTCGTAGGCTCTCTTTAAGAAGTCATTTGGAGCGTGTCGCTTGCCGCCTCTATCAGTGAAGCCCCGGGTGATAAAGTGCGTCCTCCATCCTACTTTCCCTCTGCGCTTGGACACACCAACCAAAACCCTTGAATCCTCTCCAGGCTCCGGCTTAACTGCTTTGATACGTAGATCTGACCGTGTCGCCCCCCCTCCTTCCTCGTTGTTTCTTCCGGATATTGCCCGGCCTACTGGGGCTTCTTTCTTGGCTGCATCCAGCATAGGTTTTGATGACCTTCGAAGAGCTGTATTTTTGACGCTCCTGGGTACCACAGATTCATATCTGCTTAGTCCCTTGGCCAGTTTATCAAGCTCTTTGGTGTCAATCTTAACCCTCATTGTACAAGCCTTGTATTCAGTTTTAGAGCTTGGCGTCTTCCAATTTCAATAGGAGGACCGACTAGCTCGTACTCTAATCCGTCGTGTGTGTCCCTGATTTTCCAGGTAGTGTTAATGGCTATTGTAGGAATGTATCTGATCTGCCAGGAAACGATTATTGAGCCTTTCAGACTGTTTCCATCAAGCTCCTCGTCTTGCCCTTTGGATTCCAGTTTACAGGCCGGGAAGTTCTCAAAAGCGGCTACGTAGATAGTCTGCTGCTCGTTATTTGGATCGTCAGTATCTGTGTCCGCCCGAAGCAGGTCAATCCGCCTGTCGTATTTCCCTGCAAGTCTATCCTGGGTAGCCAATTCTGTATGGTTCCATTAGTTTGTCTGAGAGCGTTTTCTTTTCAGATACACCATCAGCCCGGTTGTCAAAATCCTCTGAAATCATTGCCCGGATTGCCCGCTTCAAGTCAGAAGGAACTCTGTCGGCTCCAAAGCCCGCAGTGAACGTCAATTCAAACCTGCCGTACCTGGCGTCAAAGTCAGGATGGTAAAGGATCACAGATCGCTTTTCTCCAATCTGAACCAGCTCGTATTGATCCGTCTGGATCGTCTGGTATGCGTCATTGTCAAAGTGCCTCAGACTCACGATTTCCTTCACGTAGAACACATCCTTGATCTGGCAAGGTTGGCTTTCGGTATTCCACTGGTAAGTAGAAATGCCTAGTGAAAGATTACAGACCGTTTCTACCCGACTTACTGCCGCCTTAATTGCCTCCTGAATTACCTCGTCCTCCCCTGTGTAGCCTGGGATATCCATTCGCAGCCACTTTTTTGCAAGATCCAGAGAGATGATCTCTTCTGCATGCGGAGTAATTACGAATGGATACCGGCTCATTTCTTAGGTTTGTGACGTGCTGCGTGTTCTTTGGCGTGGCTTGTAGCTTTTTCAACCGGGTTTGTGTCGGCTGTAAGCTCAGGTTTTGCCGTTGCTGTTTCTGGCTCTTCTTTGATCAGTTCAATGTGTCCGGACTCGAAATACTCCGCGTACCGTTCTCCGTTGAACTGAGCCACCTCCCCGATACTATAACCAGTACCGGGGATGGGCTTGATTACTTTTCCTTTCATGCTTAGGTAGTGACGATGTCTTTGTAATAAGCAAATGCCTCAGGACGGTGCACCAACACATTGAAGAAGCCTTGCGCAACAATCTTAACCTGACCATCCACAGCGAGCGTGTAAGGATCTGTAAGAATGTCAATGCCGCCCCACTGTGCGATGTACAGCTCAGACCAGTCACCGAAGATCATTGCTGACAGCGAGTCAGAAGCAGATCCTTTGTCCAGGTCAGAAGGGACCATGTTGGACATTACCACAGGGTAACCAAGAAGGTTGTCTCCTTCCAGAATGAATTTGTCAGAGCCAGTTGCAATCGGTGTATTTGCCAGTGATCCTTGCGTTGCAGCATTAAGAAGCCATGCAAGGCGACGGCCGCGAATATTCCTTTTGAGGAGCGCAGTGCGAAGGGTAATGATGTTTGCCCGGGTCAATGGTCCACCGTTAGTTCCGAGTCCAGAAACGTTGATACTAGCAACGCCAGTGTGGTTCAGGATACCTGTAGGCTGGTTGTTAGTGCCTGTTCCAGAGATCGCTGCAATATCAACCCCCTCAGAAATAGCGTATGCAATTTCCTCACGAATCTGGCGCTCAACGCTTGGAGCAGTTTGACGGATGAATTGAAGCGACTGGATTGTGTAAGTACCAAGACGCTTAGGGCTCAACTCGTCAGCCGCGAATTTCACGTTTGATTTGTCAAGTGCGCCAACCTCAGGTTTCCAGGATGCTACCGGACGCTGAGTCAAGCGAGTGAAGGCAACATTGCCCACCAAGTCATTCAGATAAGTACATCCCAGCTGACGAGTCACCAAGGCATTGCGCAGCATGTCCAGAATGGACAAGTCATCGCGTACATCTTTGGAAACTACCGCAGCACCGTCTTCTGGCTGTGTCGGCATAGTTACCGAGTTGTCGCGTTTTGAAATCAACCTTGAAGGGATTGCAAACCCGCGAATCTCTTGCCCGAGTTCTTTTGCCTCTTTAACGCCTTCCTCGTGCACCTCTTTTTCAACTCCGTCCAGCGGTTTCTGATCAACTTGCGAACGGATCATTTTAAGTACCGAGTAGTTGCGCAGGTTCTTCTCGTCCTTTGATTCCTTGGGAGCTTCGCCGCCTACATTGAAGTTGCCAGTCATTGCGCGTTGCGCAGCAAAGTCCTCCTGCTTGCGTTTGTTCTCGATTTGTTTTTCGAGTGCCGCCTTCTCCTCCAATAATGCATCAAACTGTTTCTGCTCGTCGTCGGACAGTTCGCGCTTCTCGGATTTTGCCTTGTCAAGCAGGGCCTGGGCATCAGCAACTTTCTGATTGCGTTCTTCCTGCACTTCTCTAAGCGTTTTCATACTTGAATTATTTGTTTTTAGTTTGATGAAGTGTATTCTGTAATGAGTTTGAGCCTGTTTTGGGCATATTGAAGCTTGTATGCTGGCTCAGGTGTATTTTGCTCTTGTGCTTGTTTTTCCCGCTTTTCAAGCTCTTCTTTGAATGCATCCAATGAGCGCTTTGCAACTTGGCTGGTTGATGCCGGGTAAGCAGGGGTAGTTACCGCTGACAGGTCGTAAAGCCGAGATACTTTTTTCACGTGTCGGATGTAAACTTGGTTGGCTTTGTCGTATTCCCAGCTATCGCCGTCTTCGGCAATTGTAAAGGCGAAAGAGCTTCCTTTGATGTCTCCCCTTTTCATAGGTTCAAGTACCAGGTCACGGATGGTCTGAGTGGAAGGCGCGTCAATTTCGTAGTAGATACCGTCAGGCTGAATGTTAAACCGCATCGTGCCACTGGAAGACCTGCCAAGCACGTAGTTGCTGTCATGGTTAAACAGGCCCACAACGTCGCTCATGTCTGCTTCTGCAAATGCATCCTTGTCGATGTATTCGTAAAAGCCGCCCAGGTTTTCAGACCGTTGCCCGAAGACAACCCCCATGCCTGAAATGACATCCTTGCCGTTTTCGCGGGTTTCAATCTTCGGACTGGATACCGGTTGGAACCGTAACTCCTTCTCCATTGCTTTTGCCTTTTAGTATTTCCTCTGCCTTGTCAAGAGGCATCATGTTCTGCTGAATCCAGTGCTGGTCGCCGCCTTCTACGGAGGGTAGTTCGTCCCAGGCTCTTACTTCATTTTGGCTGTACACGCCGTTTTGGATCATCTTAGCCACGAACTCCGCGTATGACTTATGGTCGCCCCTTAGCAGGTTGCGGAAGTTGTGTTTTGTATAGTATCCTTTGCGCTGCTCATTGAAGGTTAGGCACTTGTAGTTAATCTCTTGTTCAAGCTGCACTGCCTTGGGAATGATCACTGTATTGGTTACCCCGATGAAGTTCTGCTCTAAGCCGGTACCCCACGAGGTTTGTTTTTCTGTGTCTCCAAGCATGGCCAGTGGAAGGCCGAAGAACTTGGCAATGTCTTTGTCGCTTTGATTCAGGAACTCGATTACCTGGCTTTCAACTGGGCTTCTGCCTACTGGTTTGTAATCTGCACCGGCCCCAAGAACTGCAAGTCCTGACTGATCTTTCAATGCATTCAGGAACCGGTCTTTAAATATCTTGGCCGATTCTGCATCCTTAGCAGGAAGGTCAGTGGTCAAGATGCCTGAGATAAACGCATTCTTCTCGTAGTACTGATTGGCGTACTTGCGCGTCAGTAGGTTAAGCTTTAACGTCTCTGCTTGCCACTTCACGACCGACTGCCCGCAGCTTCCGTCAAGGCTCATGTCTTTCAGGAAAATGACATCATCTTCTGCAAGCATTAACCCCTTTGTAACGCCTGGCTCGTTGTCAATCTGGAAAAAGTAAGCACCTGTATCGGGATCCACTTTGACCGAAACCTTCGAGGATGCGTAAGGAATCAATGAGTAAACATTGCCCTCTCCATCCCGCAGAATCCGAGCTACCGCATATCCATATACGAGCATGTTTGCAATGAGTGTCCTACGGAAGATGTAGGGACTCATTCTGGCATTGGGCCGCGTGTGAATCAGGTAATGAAGCCGGTGATCTTTGGCTACTTTTGAACCTCCATCTGGCAAAGAACGATAAACAGAGTAAGGCTGAGCCGCAATTAGGTCTGATATGAGCCTTACCGCCGAGTAGAATGTACTTAAGCTCATTGCCGATACCGCATTCACGCTCACATGGATTGGATCAAGTCCCAGCATACGCAGAAAGGACGCCTCCAAATCGGGAACATGGTTCACCGTGTTTTGCAGCATCCGCGTTTCTGGCTCCTTTTCAAGCGTACCAGATCCAAACCATTTTTGCAGTAGATTAGGCAAGATTTACCCTGTTTCTACGAATTTATGGCCGTTTCGCAGCGTTTTTGGTAACTAATAATTACTTTTTATAGGTATATTGGAATATCAAAGAATGAGAAAATGAAGCATGGAGAGCGACTTTGAGCCGGTAGCGATAATTGAATGCGGCAGTGTTGATCGGGCAAGTGAAGCCTATGTGGTTTTTAAATGGGTGGGAGAAGAACTTTGCAGGAAAATAGGGCAAAGCGTAACAGTCCGGCTTGCTTCCGTTGATCGCGGATGGGGATGTGAATTTATCTTGCCAGATTTTGAAAATGCTACCTACTCGACCACGTACAGCCCGATCTACGTGAAGCAGGCATTAACTGATTTTGCGCTGCGGAAAGACTTTGTTTATAGCTTGGCGGGCAAGTTAAGGTATGCGATGCGCTGACTTTGGTTTGGCCGCATACAGGGCCCTTGTTTTGAAGCTTTCAAACGTACTGTATTTGGCGTCATACCCATTGTCCCGGCAGTAATCAACCACGGCATAGTAAGCATCCTGGATAGTCATTCCGCTTGCCCGGTGCTTGTCGAAGATTTTAAGAAAGCCCGCCTTTGTAAGTTGTAAATCTTTGTTTTCGAGGGTTACCATACATTGATATCATTAGAATACTGTGTTTCGTAGTGCCATGCCCTGTACTCCCCAAGGGCCATAATATCTGAGATTACTCCATCAATCTTATCCTTAGACTTTCCCTTATCTGGCTTAATGTAGGTTGCATCATCCTCATCAATTGGAGAACTCTGCTCAATACGATTCAGGACCACATTGCCGAGCATCCAATTCATTACAGGGTTGCCGTCGTGCATAGTTGGGATTTCTACACCATCTCGATCTACAAATCCATTCCGCATGATGTCATCATACTCTTTTGTTGGCACACTGAAGGCTTTGATGCTTTGATCAAATGGCTGCAGCCTATCCTCATACTTTGATTTAGTCTTACCATTTCCGGGGACATAGATGGGACTCAATTCATCATTTAGCTCCGTTACCAGCTGACTTGAATTAAACCGGTCGTAACCAATGAAACGCATATCATAATACTCTGCACAGTGTCGGAGGTCATTTTTAAGATATTCGTAGTTGATGTTAGCCGTTTGCCCTGCAACAATGAGCCAGCCTTCCTGAATCCACTTATCGTAGTTAATCCCAGATTTGCGCTGCTTGCCGATCATAGCTTTGGTCGTATACAGGAAGCGCATGAAGTAGTTATAGTCTGGGAAGTAAAAGGACATTGCGCAGATATCCTTAGTGCTCGCTAAGTCGATTCCTCCGTAGCATACAGCCCCCTTTGGTGGCTTGAATTCAGGTTTGGCGCGCGCCTGGTACTTGTCTGCCGGAATCCAGATGCTGGATGAGCTGGTCCAGATGTTCAAGTGCTTTGTCAGAAAGTCAACCTTCTTTTCGCCCGAGTTATTCGCCTCGTTTTTTGCTTCGATCAAGTACTCAATCTGAACAGAAACTCCATAGTTAGGATTGGCTTTCTTCCAATATTCAGGATTCTGCCAATTTTCTGCTGCTTCATCCTCATCTTCCGGATCCAGGCCGTAAATCATACAGAAAATGTTTTCGATCTTGGCTAGTCCAGAAAGAATTTTCAGGCATAAGTCGCGGAATTCATAACATGGGCATTCGACATCATCGCCTGCCGTTGTAATGGTAAAGAACAGCGGTTGAGATCGGGCCGCCATACCGCTACGAAGGGAATTTTTTAGGTCGTTAGTTTTTTGAACGTGGTACTCATCAAATGAAACGCAGCTCGATCCCTTACCCTCTGTACCATCACCATCATTGGCAACGGTAGTCATAATTGACTCCGATTGATGGTGGATCATTACGTAGGTCTGAATCTCCAATCGCTTGCGGATATGCGGCGAAGCCTTGGCCATACTTTTTGCAGCACGAAAACAGATGTTTGCCTGCTTGGTATTGTAGGCAGCCGCATACACCTCAGCAGATCCTTCGCCATCCATCATTAGCATGTAAAGTGAAATGCCAGAGGCTAATTCCGATTTGCCGTTCTTTTTGGGAATTTCAATGTAGGCTTCAGTAAAGCGCCTTTTGCCATTTGATTTCTTTTTCCAACCGAAGATGTTAGCAACGATAAAGCATTGCCAGGGCTGCAGCACGAAAGGCTTACCCTTCCAGTCTCCTTTTGTAAAGCAAAGCAGAGCAAAGAAGCTCAACGCCTTTTGAGCAGCGGTCGCGTCGAAGTAGAAGTTGGATTCGGTTTGATCCAGATCGCTGTAAAATCTTTCGATCGCCTGCTTAATCGGCCGGCTCACATTGATCTTGCCGGACCTGACATCTTTGGCGTATTGGTAAGCACTCTTTAAATCGTTCAGCAGCTCCATCTACATCTTACTTATTTTCTCGAAAGGATCCTCCTCTTCTTCTATCGCCGCCTTGATTTTGTTTCGGGAAGTAGGCGTCATGCCGAAGTCCGCAAGCATCCGAAACAGGTCCCTTGTGGAGTTTAAAATGATCGTGTACTTGGGGTCGATCTTCTGGACCATAGCTCCTACATCTGAGATATGAGTGATGATGTAATCGTCTGATTTTTTGAAATCCTTCATCATCATCGTAAGCCGGTCATACTCCATGCAGAGAAGACCAAATGCGATTGCATCGGTCTCTTTCAGAATACCATTTTTATTGAGGACCGGATACCAACTAGTCCAATGCTTACGCGCCTCTTCACTCAGCCAGGCCGGAGGCGTAGAATCCAGCGGTACGGACACATTAAGCCTGTCAGAGTGCCTGTCATTTCTCAAATTACCCTCTCGCTTCAACTGTTCGGTCGGCTTGGAGGGTCTACCTTTTGCAGCCATTTTTCAATTTCTCTTTTCCGGGGGAATTGTCCCCGATTTTTGACATAATGTAAAGACGACTGGCCGGGCGGTTGCCAAAAAAGGTCATTTTGACTTTTGCCCTCCCCCTCCCGGTCGATGTAGTAGGGGTACTACAAGGGGGTATGGGGCTACTACAAGCTCGAATTGCACTTTTACAAGAAATTAGGGGTGTAAACCCGCATTTCAGTGCATCATCGTTGCACTTTTCCATTATTGACGCCATTTCTACGCCTTTGATATTGCTTCGCTCTCTCCCATTTGGCATCTATCATCCTCAGGGATTCGTCGATCACTCGGCTTCGCCCTCTCTGCATCGCTATCGTTCCCCGCAACTGCCAGTACTGATCCTCAGTCATTTCCAACCATGACCGCTCAGCCTTCTCCTTTGAGCCATTCGTCTTCTCTCGCTTCGCCGCTTCGTTCTTATCTCGTATCAACCTCCATGAGGTCGTCAACACCGCTCCTGCTGTCATCAATGATGCAGGATAAAGGATGTAATCTAGTATCCAGTTAAATGCTTCAGGTGTCATTCGCTTGCTTATTACTCTCTACCTCTCATTTCATCCAGCCACTTATCCTTGTCCGGTACATCTTTCCATGACTTAGTTCCTTGCTCAATCAGGCCTTCGATGTAGTCTTTGTCGTATCCGTTTGGCCTCTTAGAGGTTGAGTCCATATCTGGGCTATTTAGGTGTTTGCGTGTCTCGCCTTTTACGGTGATGTAGGTCGTCATGGCCATGAGATTGAATATATGCCTTGATCAAAGACATTAACTTTATATCCTTGTCGATCAAGCCATGCAAGAGTATTGCCGTCTAGGTCTTTCTCTACAATGAAGGAACCCCCTTTACTTGCCACCTCTGATATGCGCACAATGATATCCATTATTCGCATTGTGATTTCCGGTGCACTATTCTTGTTGGTTAGCTCTCTAGCTTCAATTGCCGTGATACTTATCGATTTAGTTGTTTCATCCTTTCCCTATTCTCCACCGCTGTCTTAGCATCGTGGCACCGCTTGCACAGGCTTTGCAGGTTATCCGGCTCAAAGGCTGCTCCTCCCTGCTCTAATGGGATAATGTGGTCTACCTGAGTTGCAAGGGTTAATCTGTCTTGTCTTTCGCACTCCTGGCATTCAGGTTTTCTTCTCAGCTGAGCAGGTCTTACTTCGTCTCTCCATCTTCTGCTATCACGGATCTTTCTTACTGCTTTACCGTGATCTGTTTGAGACTTTTGAGGCTTGCTTAACCAGGGGAGACGGCGCATTATTCGGTAAAGCCAATAAAAGACGCCGTACCAACACAAACCCTATCATCTGTCCCTTCCAGAGCTACTGGTTTAAATGAACTTTCAGGCGCGATCCTTCTTAATGGGCTGGATGATTCGATCACATCAAATTCGCCTGTGTATATTTTACCATCCCATGTCTTTGCAGTCCATGTCCATTTTGGCGCGCTCACTGGCGCAGGCTGTATTGGATGATATTTAATTGGGCATGACTCCGCAGTTAGGATTTGATCAACGGCATTATCCGCATCCTTAACATTGAAAGCAGTGATCGCGCCTGCAACCCCTGCGAGTAAATGAGAGAAAAAGTGTTTTCTGTTCATAATTGATTTAGGCCGGCTCATAGGTCTTTTCAAAAATATCTGGCTTGCAAGGATAGAACTCGCCATTTACTCCGCGGATGATCCAGTCTCCCAGCGAAGCCTCCATAACACCTTCAAGCGTTGGAATAAGAATTTTATCTTCCCGAGGCATCGAAGCATCAGCACCCAATCTCCATGACCGCTTTATGTTCATGTGCTTAACGATTCTGAATCCTTCATAAGCGTCAGTGAATTGCCAAGCGTCAACTACAACTGGTTTCTTCCTGAACTTTCCCATATTTAGTTATTTACCCTTTCAACCTTTACTGGTACCAATACAAAGTCCTTTACTGCGTCAAAACCGTATCTTAAAGCCAACCAATCAACAGATACATCTTCTTCAAATATCGTAGGCCTTTTAGAGGCAAATAAGCATCCGCCTCGTTCAAGTCCCCATACTTTCGGATTGTCTCTATGTTGTAGGGCTTTCATAAGCTACTTGGATAGTTCCTTTACGAGCCTCTGAGTTACGCTACAAAACAGTGCGGTGAAAAAGCCTACCCAGTATTCAGGCCAATGCCAAGCCCTGCCAAAATGGATAACAAGAAAAGCTGCAACGCAACCGGCCAAAAACTCTTTCAGGCTCATATCCTTCTTTCGATTTAGTTACCTATCCGGTGATCCTACCTGAGCTCCTTTTGCTCGGGCCATTTCAAACATGACCTCTTTGAGGGCGAAGTATTCAGCATCGTCCTCAAATGAAAGATCGACAAGACCATTTCTGATCTTGCCGTGCTTTCTGGACTTATAGCGTTCTGCGAGGATCTTGCGCGCTGCTCTTACTGGTATGTTCTCTGCGATCTTCATTACCCTAATTTACAGATATTACACCAAAAAACAATCACATATTTAAGATTAAGTTGCGCAAAGTTTGAGTTATTTTACAGGATCAGGAGAGCTAATATTTGCACTCATATCATCCGTCCCTATCACGTAATTAGCAAACCACACTGCCGTTGTCACTTGGTTTGATGTCCGATAAATTCCGAACTTAGGATAGAAGGCGTTCGGGGCGTTTTCGCTGTAACCGATTGGAATAGGGTTACCCGAAGTTCCTGTAAGATTGCATACTTCTTTTCCATTCATCCAAAATTTCAGGACTGAACCGACGCCGCTGGCTTGTGCCACCACATTGATTACCCACCAGTTCCAAACACCACGTTTAATCTCAGTTTGTGCCCTCAATTGGCCGCTTGTGTCTGTTGGATTGGGGCTACCTTGTACGATTCCATTAAAACCCCTTGTAAAAAGCTTGATTGTGCCGGCATACGACAAGTCCATCGCCACTGCTGGTCCTGCTGTTGTTGAGTTTCCAGGAAAAGCGTCATGGTGCAGCTGCATTAAGCTGGTGTAGAAATCCGCGTTGTCGTATATAATATCTCCGCCTGGCTCCACCATAAACATCCCTCTCCACCATACGGATTGACCGAATTGCCCCTTGAAGTTGTTGTTTGGGAGGGAACTTTCGTTTTCATTCGGCATCCACTCTACACGCTCCTTATAAACGCCGTCCTGCTTGTTGCCGTTGGTGATGTCAGTAGGCCATATATCCCCTTTCCTGATCTCCATTCGGAACACTCCCCCTGTTGATGCGTTATTAGCTTTTTGGCAGTTCCACGGTTTTGAATCCCCCACAATACCTGCACTATTGTCCTTTGCCGGGTTCGGAGTTTGAAGTTTCCATTTACGGCCAAACCAGGTTCTTGTAGGAGGACTTGTCGGGCTGGTACCGTTGGATTGGTACACACTCTGCATGGTGTAAGGAGTGTAAGTCTCCTTGATGTTATCATCCAGATCTTTGTATTTCTTGTTCACGCCTAGCGCTGCATAAGCCGCGTCATTATTGCCATACACTGCATAATTGGACGTTTCAGTGCCGCCTGTTCCAGCTGGGATTGAAGCAATTTTTGCGTCTACGTACCCTTTATCAACAAGCGTCCTCGAATCATAGGTAGCCACTAAGTCGGCTGTGTATTTCAATGGTGAGCTGTGCGACTTAGCACCGTCAATAATCTGGGCTGTATTCCTATCAACAAAACCTCCCTGCACAAATGCTGTGGTAGCAATCTGGGTTGTACTGTTCCCCGATACCGGGGTTGGCGCGGTTGGCGTGCCAGTAAGACCTGGCGAATTAGCATCAGCCTTCGCGTTGGTCGCAGCTGTTACAAATGCTGTTGTGGCGATCTGGGTAGTGTTTGTTCCCGGAGTTGCAGTAGGCGCAAGTGGCGTTCCTGTTAATGTCGGAGACGCTGCATTGGCTTTTAAGCCTGCTGCTGCCGTGACAAAAGCCGTTGTTGCTAGCTGAGTAGTATTGGTGCCCGCTGCTGCTGTTGGGGCCGTGGGCGTTCCTGTCAGGGCAGGACTTGTTAAGTTCGCTTTTGGGGCTACCGCACTTGCAATGGCGGCCGCTTGTAGAGTGCTGACAGGTTTATCAATATCGCGCGTGTCATCAGTATTGCCTAACCCCACTTTCACTGCTGCAAGGCTCTTAATATAGCTTGGGTTGTCCACAGGCACAGCTGAATTAACAGGCGTAAAACCCAGCGCATCCTGTTTACCGGCTACCTGGCTTTGCAGCGTTGTCACTGTGTTATTTAATGTAAGGTCTTTCACGTATCGCCTAGCTCCCGCTACAATCGTTGTAGTGCCGTCATCAGCTGCTGAACTGCTTGCCATATAATAGAACAAACCCTTGATAGCAGGGTCAGTGATCATTACAACCGGCGAAGCGTCTGCTTCTCCTGCTCTTACCTGGGCAAGTGTCAGGGAGGGTATCCGGTCAGCGATAGTGTCCGTGATTGCAGTCAAAGCGTCTGTTATACCATAATTAGGCAGTTCAAGGAGTTTAACGCCTCTAATCGCCAGCGTCTTCTGCCGGGCGGTGCTTAATTTGCTCATTTTTTATCGTCGATGAAGTGGTTATTCTTAAGCAAGAGGCGAATCCTCAGGATCAGTAGGAGTACCACTCCCACCCTCTGTGCCCGCACCCGTAGATGTCAGGGCAATTACCTTTTCAAGTAGGTCGGCCATGTCTGTTGAATCCGGCGAAATGACCTGGGTATGATCGTCAATTTTAAATAAACTGTCTGCTCTATACGTAAGCTCTAAGTAAGGGTCGTTGAAGTTGGTGGTCAGGTCTCTTTTGTTGTAAGTCGCCATTCTTCCATCCACCGATACGCCCAAAATACTCCCCCTATTTGTCAGTACTATTTCCATTGGTCTTTATGATTACAGGCCTATTACCATCACTGATACCGGAGTTCCTGAGGCAGCCGGACGAACTCCAAGCACGTTAAGCCCGGTAGTTACAATTGACAAGCTGAGCGTAGTAGCTCCGCCCCGACTAAAAGCAAAAGTGCCCTGCTTGAAAGAGTTGGCATAGGCTTTTACCTGGCCAAATACCACATCATTCCCGTTCACGCTGTTTGGTTGGGGCGTACAGATCGCAATCCATGGCTGCTGCGTGAATATCGCAGTTCCATTGGTGGTATTATCATAGGTAAAGTTTACTGTTATCTCTCCGGAGGCGTTTACCGTTCCGTTTGCGATAACCGTTTTTGCGCCACCATTCATTTGTAATACCGCATGCGGCAGAGTGATGTTTTTTGTATTTACCCGCAGGAATCGCCCGGTCGTTACCTGGGTTGATGCGATCACATTTCCATATATCAAATCTTCATCAGCCGTTGATGATTCGTCCCACCAGTAAAGCCCGCCTCCGGAATCGCCAATCGTGTTCTTTCCTACTACCAGGTAAACAACCTCCGATTCCACGGCTTTGTTTTTAAGGTCAGCAATCGTGCTCGCGGTGGTTAGTGCTACATTTTTCATAGTGCTTACTTTATAGTGTTGTAGTCTTATTGAGCTGTCAATACAGGAGCACCGGCGTTTGAGGCCGTGAGCTTATAAACAGTGCCATTTGGAGCGGTAAAGTAAATCCCGCTGCTGACCGTTGGTAGGGCAATGCTTCCATAGATCTGAACCTGCTTATCACTTCCAAGATCCGTAGGAATAGTGCCCGCTGCTTGGAAAAATGCCTTACCGCTTGTTCCGAAATAGCCTGCTACCAACTGGCTTGTCGTTCCCTGACGTACGGTAATGTTATTCGTTGTCGTAGTCGTACCCATGTTATAGGATCCGCCCGATAGGTGGTTGGTGCCGTAAATGTTGTTAAACCTGAGAGACGTACTACCCAAGTCAATGGTTGCTGAAACAGTAGGCAGAACCGTAGCAGAAACGTTTGCCCCGGCAAATGTCGGAGCAGCTGAGAATGTCCAAATGCCTGAGGTTGACTTATCCCCTGTTAGGCCTGTTTGACTGCTATCTGTTGTGATGTAATTGGTAGGTGCAGAAGTGCCAGCAAGGGCCGCAATGACATAGGCAGTAGTGGCGATCTGCGTAGTGTTGGTATTTGCAGCAGCTGTCGGAGCTGTTGGAACGCCTGTTAATGCTGCGTTTGCCGCGTTGGCTTTTAAAGCAATGTTACCATCCAGCTTTTGAATAGCCTGCTGAACTGAGTCAGTCGCCGCAACAGTGCCTGCCCCTACTGTGTAGCCGGTCAAAATGTTATTTGCCTTTCCGGACAGGCCCGTATTCACAGCGTTGACGCTCGGGTATTTCGAGGCGCTGGCAGTAAGGTCCGCTGAAAGGTTATTAATGGTCTGATAAGTGCTGGACGCACTTGCCGACGTCAGGTAAGCTGAAAGTGCTGTATTTACCGCGTTTACGGACGGGTATTTGGTCGCACTCGCGGTCATGTCGGTGGAAAGATTGGCCAGCGTTTGATAGCTTCCAGATGCGCTTGAAGTCGTCAAATAAGCCGACAGCGCATTGATTACTGCATTAACAGAGGGATACTTGGTTGCGCTTGCCGTTAAATCTGTCGATAAGTTGGCCAAGGTCTGATAAGTACCAGCAGCAGATGCAGAAGTAAGATAACCAGCCGATGAAAGGGCTGTTACGTTTCCATTGATTTTCTGAATTGCTTGAAGAACTGTATCTGTCGCCGCCACTGTTCCTGCACCAGAAAGATACCCCGAAAGCACATTAGGCGCATATCCGGCAAGCGAATGGTTACCCCATCCAAAGGCAGCATCCCAGTTGGTTACCTTCCCGCTGGTGATCGTGTCAAGCGTTGTCTTGTTTGCGTGGGTATGCTGGTTAGTAAAAGCTAAGTCCCAGTTGCCGGTCTTTGTGCTGGTTATCCCGTCCAACACCGGCTTGTTTAAATGACTATGTGAATTCTGAGCCGCGCCATTCCAAGAATCAAGAGCATTTGGATCAATCTGGTCTAAAAGATCCTTGTTATCATGAGTGTGAGAATTAACAGCCGCCCCGTTCCAATCATTGATATTCGTATTGCTGATGGCAAAGGCCGGAGAACTTCGGAATACTGGATCATTTTCAGGACCAGTACCGCCTTCCACCATTTCAGTAGTGTCCAGCAGGTCTACAATCTTGGATTGCAGGTCGGTCATGTCGGTGGCTGCGATGTTGTCGATTTCAACAACCGAGCTAATTTGAAAGACCGTTTCGTTGTTATAAAAGAGCGTCAGAAATGGATCGTTAAGCAAAGTAACCACGTCTCCTTTTGGGTAAGACTTGGATACTCCGTTACGAGCCACAATCAAGTTTGATCCCTGACTGGTTAGCGTAATTGCCATTTATTTTATCGTAGATGAAGTGTAGCAATCTCAATCAGGGGACATACAATATTGGGGCAGGCAGAGCCCACCCCCTATTGCTAGTTCACTCACCCCTTTACTTTGTCTCTTAAATGCCCCCAGCCAATTTGCCGGGGGCTACTCTCTCGTCGTACGGCCACACGGGCATGGCAACTGTCTGAGATTGGATCTTATCCATGCTGTAGATCCGACATTCCTCACGTGCTTTTACGGCCTTCTCTGATTATGGTTGTTGCGAGGGTCAGACTCGAACTGACGACCTTTGGGTTATGAGCCCAACGAGCTACCAACTGCTCCACCTCACTGTAGTGACTTAGCAGACTTTCTTACCGTCTGCCAGGGATTCCGGCGTGTCAATCAGCCTATTGATGTAGATGTCGTTTATAGGGTAACGGTTTGGTTTATACGTTCAAATATACGCGCTAGTATGTTGATTAACAAGAGCCTACTACATAAATGTAATTTTTGAATGATCTGGCAATGAAAACCCGAACGCCTTCTTAAAAATCCCCCTTGAATAGACTATTGGCCTGCCATTTTCGCCCAGCACCTCAGTTACTAATCCACGATAGACAAAGTGCCCGCTGCTAGTATCGTACCAGATGTTGACTAAGTGTTTTTTCATAATAAATGTTTATTAAAATTTCAGCTGTTAAAGAAAATGAGGTAAAAACTTTATTAAGCACTGTATCCGAGGGAGCGGATGAAATCAACCAAAGCGAAGACATTACCGATTTCATCTTGCTTTTCTTTCCCATGAGGATAGTATAAATAACATATAGTCCCATTGTCGCTGATTTCAATTTGAGTAGCGTCAGGACACATATCATCGTTGTAGCCGTATAGAGTCGTGCATGGACAATCATCATCAAACCTCGAGACGTCTTCAAACGTCCCCCCATAAGTCAAATGTTCATGTATTTTCTTGCACGCCTCTTTATCCTTATGGAGTTCGCTTAGTGGCTTCAATGACACACTTTTTGCTGCTGCTGCACCATCCCAAGGGTTGACTTCTCCTCTGTGCATCTTCACAATATCAAAGCTCGGCGGATAAATACCCAATGGTAGTTCTGCATCATTTTGAAGTGGCATCACTGCATTCGGTTTACGTGACGCAAAGATAGCTTTGCCAAATAGCTTACTTTTAAGAACGCTGCATAGAACTGATCGCTTCATGACCACGGATTATTCTTTATAGGTGGATACTCTGCAATTTCTTTTAGCTTCACATAAAGCCATAATAAAATAAAAGTCGTTACGCCAAGAGCTAATAAGCAGACGCAAACATGCAGCACCCAAATAAGTAAATATAGCGGCGTCATAAATCATGTTTTAAAGGATTATCAAGAAATAGCCCGCCCGCCTGTATGAATTGCAAGTCGTGCGACTCATTAGTCACTGGGTATTTTAGCCCATGCCAACCATTTATGAAGCTGCTTTGAACAGTCCGATTGTTATGATTTTTCAACCTTACTTCACACATGGCTAAAACCTTACATGTGGCAGGTAATATAATAGCCTCGTCTTCACCAATCTCATAGTATCCGGACTTCCATATTGCGGCGGAACCTTCAATTAAGAAGTCAGATAGTTCAAGTTTCTTCGGAGTAAACATCTGCTCAGTCATTTTTCATTGTCAATCCAGCTTACCAAAATACTTTCAAAGCCATTCATAACCAGCGCAATAAAGGTGTGTCTTCCGTCCAGAATTACGAACCGCCCATCTTCTCTGAAATGACCGATGGGACATGGAAATATTTGGTTAGGCGCATTCTGCTTTACCAATTCGTATTTCTCGCTGATGTCGCCTTTACTCATCGGATCCTTGCATAGCAAAACTACATTCTCAGTTTTGACATATCCTGTCTTGACGACTCCGCCGGGCTTTACAGAAATTGACTTGTCAATGAATATGTGAGGATGCATAGATCAAATCAGATTAACCACTTTAAATAGATGCTCAAAGCTTACTACTTGCAACCTCCTGGTTTTACCCACTGCAAATAGTAATCACTGTTCCAGCACACCTCACTAGCTTTTTCTTCCGCCTCACTTAGTGACCTCGCCTCTATCTCTATCAACTCATCAAAGAGATTTCCATTAGTAACTTTCATGGTATATTTAGAAAGTGAAAATTCTTCGGAAACAGAAGCCACTAAGCCAACCACCTCAAACAAATCCTCAAAGGTCAGCACCTCCTGCTCATCCCGCTGACTGATAAAGACTGCCAGGTTCTCAACACGGCTGCGCTGCTCAACCTTCCTCACTGTTAACGTAAGCTCCTCTCCTACCTCAATCTCCCTTAGCTTTTCTTCTATTTTACCGCTCAATGAAGCCATAATCAGCCGTTTACCGTTTCACTAAGATAATAATTTAATCACATATTTCAGATTAAGTTTGATAAAAAAATAGGCTTAGATTGCTTTTAACAGCTTTTTCCCCAGGTCAGTAAGGGCGTATTGAACGTAGTAGCTATCACGACCCAGTGACTCGGCTGTGCCTGCTTTTACCATAGCCTTTAGGATCGTGGTCACGTAGTTCGCTGACAGGCCCAGCAGTTTTGAGAGCTCGTTTGCGCTGGAATTCTTTTGAACAAGCAATTCCTGAGCAACCCGTAGCTTGATGGCATTGCTATATATCGTCTGAACGGCTGCTATTTTTTCTTTGTCGGTCATAAAAATAGCCGTGGATTTGACCCCACGGCCGTTATCGAATGTTCGCGTTATGTGTAAAGTGCTTTTTACAAGCTAAATACTGTCATTGGTGTCAGATCAGGCAAAGTCAATATTCTTTTCTTTGAATTCTGAAAGGATTCTCCTTTCCTTAATGCTGCCATAGTGCTTTACTTGGCGAGTGGACGTATGGCCGAGCATGGTAGCCACCACTTCCTCGCTCAGGCACAAATCATTTAGGCACCAGTCGGTGAATGTCTTCCTTGCAATTTTATTGGTCAGGTTCTTTTTGATGCCAACCGCTTCTGCGATTTGCTTTAAATACTCGTTCGACTTTTGGCCGGTAATTTTTGGCAGACCAGCAATGCTGCCGTACTTTTCAATCAACCCTAAGGCATACTTGTCCAGCGGAAAAATTGATGGAACGTTGGTTTTGATCCGCCGGACCTTCATAAACTCACAACCTTCAAACGTGTACCGTGACTCTTCCTTGATCTGCCGGTAGTCGCTAATGTGGAGACCCGTGTAGCACATGAAAAGAAAGGAATCTACCACACGCTCTAATCTCGGGCTCCAAGGGTGCTTCTTAAGAAGATCCATTTCCTTTGCATCCAGGCAAGTGGTGTCGAGCTCTTTGGTCCACTCTAATGCTAATCCATCAAACGGACTTTTGTCACAATAACCCTCCCGCATAGCAAATTTAAAAAGCCCAATGCATGCCTGCACAATCTTGTTGCAATAGTCGTTGTGATAGCCTTTTTCTTTAAGCCAGTTCCAGAATCCTGACACTTGCTTGCGGCCAATCTCAGAAACCTCCATTTCTTTTTTCAGAAACTGATACAAATACTTGTAGGACCTGCTGTACCTAAGAATCGTAGTTTTTGCACGCTGCTTCAATTTAAGCTGAGCCAGGTACAATTCACTCAGCTTTGTAATCCCACATCCCAACTGGTCCTTACCCAAATAAATGTCCCGGACTTTGTCAGCTGGCAGAACTACTCCCCTTCCCCTTGAAGCAATGTAAATCGCTTCGATCTCTGATCTAACCAGATCAAGTCTCCTGTTTAGGTCTGCTACTGCCTGAGCCGATCCTTTCACCTTTTGCAGCCGCGACTCCCACTTTGCCGGGTCAACCACCACGCCCGTCGAGAAAACATTTGCCCTCTCACCATTAATGGTTATGCGACAGTTAACGACGCATAATCCTGCTTTGTTGACGGCACCTCTACGGATGATAAACCTCACACGCATCTTAATTACTGACTGTTTGATAAACGAAGGGTACATACTGTAAAATGTTAAATGAGTAAGGCTTTCAATAAAAGGTAGCTATATAATATACGCAACCTTTTTGTAACCCTTTTCTGATTTAACGGTAAAATCTAAAAACCCTACTACACGAAAAAAGCAGGAAGATTTTTCCCTGCTTTAATGCGTCGTTTTTCAAGAAAACACTACTTTGTGGAGATGCGGGGAGTCGAACCCCGGTCCAGAACAGGGAAACCCTGCGCCTTCTACATGCTTATCCTCGATTAGGTTGTCGGGCCAGACAAGGTTCGCGGCGGACCCGCGTCTAAGCCTTAGATACTAGGGTCTCGTTGGCTTTACGCATCAATATACCAACCAGCGCTGCGGTTCGACACCTCGGAGCCCACCCGGCAGCACGTGGGGTGGAGAGATGATGGCATTTGCTAAATCCTCCGGATTAGGCAGCCATGGCGTAGTTATATTCGCCGATTATTGTTTGAGAACATTATTTCCGGGAGGTATTCTCAACTCCCGACATGCTTACACACAGACTTCCAACCCGCTGTCAATTCCAGTCACCCCCATTTGTTGGCAACCGGCTTGCGTTATCAGATAACGTTTGCCTGATCAGCGTTTCATTGCAGAAGGTAATACAAGCGGGACTTCGGGAAAGTTCGGTTTCTAGGGCATTAATTTTCTTTTGCTTCCTCACCTATCTGACTATCAGCTGCTGATCATTCATTTTTTTCATAAAATATTTTAAAACCTTCAGATAGGGGTATGACCGAACTCGGTTGTCACACTAAAAACTACTCATTTAAATCTGACACAATGAATATGAAAAATGCCTCAGTTTGCCTCATGCTGCTGCTTGGGATTATGACAGCCTGCGACAATGAAAAGGTGGTTGACGAAGCCACCCTTCCCGCCCGCGCCAAAGAATATGTGGAAGCCCACTTTCCCAATGCGGCCATCAGCCAGGTAGTGCGCGATCGTGACGACCTGAGTGTATCCTGGGACGTTACCCTGAACAACCAGTTTGAGCTTGAATTTGACAAAGCCGGTGACTGTTACAGCGTAGAGGCACATCAGAGCGAGCCTCTCCCCGACTCTGTCATTCCGCTAAAAATACTGGAGTACACCGCAGAAAATTACCCGAAAGCATTTATTACTTCCTGGGAAAAGGATAAAACCGACCAGGAAATAAAACTGTCTGACCAGACGGAGCTGGTGTTCAATCTCAGCGGTACCTTCCTGCGCATGGATCAGTAACAGCATGCATTTATTAGTCTGAAAAGTAAAGCCGGAAGCGGGACCAGTTCCCGCTTTTTTGCATTAAAAACCCCTGCTTTCATATTTCTGCTAATTTTACCGGCCTAACAGCAGGCGTAATAATGAACGTAGAAACGATCGAAAGCTACTTTAAGGGTTTACAGGACAGGATTTGCAATGCTATTGAAGACGCGGATGGCACCGGCAAGTTTCAGGAAGATTTGTGGGAACATCATTCCGGAGGAGGCGGCCGTACCCGGCTTATCCAGGCGGGCAGCGTAATCGAAAAAGGCGGTGTTAACTTTTCAAGCGTCCGCGGCGAGGTACACCCCCGGCTGCGCCAGCAGATGAATCTCAGCGAAGGCGACGACTACCACTTTTCTGCTACCGGCGTTTCCATCGTGATGCATCCGCAAAATCCGCATGTCCCGATCATCCACATGAATGTGCGCTACTTTGAGCTCAGCAATGGAATTTGCTGGTTTGGAGGCGGCATTGATCTTACTCCTCATTATGTTGTGGAAGAGGATGCCCGTCAGTTTCACGATCAGCTCAAAGCAACCTGCGATAAGCATCATCCTGCATTTTACCCCGACTTCAAAACATGGGCAGACGAGTACTTTTACATACCGCACCGGGAAGAAACCCGGGGGATAGGCGGTATTTTTTTCGATTACCTTAAACCCAACCAGGAAGGCAGAGGCCAGAATCTGTCCAAGAATTCACTTTTTTCTTTTATACAGGATGTAGGTGAAACTTTCGCGCCTGCCTACACGCAGCTCATGCGGAAGTACCACGACAAGCCTTTTACCGAAACCGAAAAGCAGTGGCAGTACCTGCGCCGCGGACGGTATGTGGAGTTCAACCTGGTTTGGGACCGGGGGACAAAGTTTGGGTTGGAAACAAACGGTCGTACCGAGTCGATTCTAATGAGCCTTCCGCCGCAGGCAAACTGGGAATACAACTTTGTACCGCAATCCCATTCAGCCGAAGAAAAAACACTCGGCTGGCTGAAGAAAGGCATTGACTGGGTTTAATCGTTCAGTTGAACTCCGGCAATGCCCATTCCTGGGCTGTATTGTAGAAAAGGTGGCCCTGAGACACCTTTAAGGGCGAATCAAAATTGTTGGTGTAAAGCTGGCCGGTACCCAGCCCCTGGGGCAGTGGATTTTCAAAGCGGGCGGTAAATTGTGCGATGGCATTCAGACCGATATTGGACTCTAATGCCGAGGTGATCCACCAGTCAATCCCGAGCCGGCCGGCAATCTCAATCCATTCACTGGTATGCCGGAAGCCCCCCAGCAGGCCGGGCTTCAAAATGATAAAAGGGGGAGCAAGTTTCTTGAGCAGCGAAAACTTTTCACGGTAATCCATAATGCCTATCAGCTCCTCATCCAGCGCTACGGGCACCGGAGAGCCCGCGCAAACTTCGGCCATCAAAGCATGCTGACCAGCTTTTACAGGCTGTTCAATGGAATGCAGGGCATACTGCGACAGTTTTTCCAGTTTTGCAAATACCTCATCCTGCCCGAATGCCCCGTTTGCATCCACGCGCAGGGTGATCTCATCAGGGCCAAACCGCTGCCGGATAGAATCCAGGATGCGGCACTCCTTATCAAAATCAATGGCTCCTACTTTCATTTTCAGGGTCGAAAAACCCTGCTGAAGCTTCGCTTCTACCTGTGCCTGCATGTTTTCAAACGAGCCCATCCAGATCAGCCCGTTCATCAGTATACCTTTTCCGTGAAGCGAAAAATCAGTGTCATAAAGAATCCTCCGTCCGCCCTGCATATAATCCAGTAAGGCCGTCTCCATTCCAAACCGCACCGAAGGCAAATGCGGCGGAACCAGCTGGTCGAGAATAATGTCGAGATTGAATGGAAAAACTTCCAGGTCGAGATCATTGAAGGTGTCACACACTGAGGCGAGCTGCATTTCAAAGTCAGCAACATCGTCCACACTCAGTCCCGGCAAAGGGCCGCACTCGCCAAAACCGTATATGCCAGGCTGCTCATCATCACTCACTTTCAGTACCCAGGCTTGTTTTTGGGTCAAAATACCGCGGGAAGTACCAGCCTCCTGTTTGAACTGGAGTGTATGCGGTTTGAACACAAATTTTAAGGACATGCCGTGGTTTGTAGGGTTTTGCGGGGCTCAATATTAGGCAAAAATTACGTAATTATGCATCAGGTATGAACGAACAAAACGGGTTAAAGGCACTGCTGGCGCCGCTCAACAGCCTTTATGGCGGCATTATGGCGGCGCGTAGCCAGGCTTACAGCACTGGATTGCTGCGCTCGGTCCGCGTTCTGCAAACGGTCATTTCAATAGGCAATCTTACGGTTGGAGGAACTGGAAAAACGCCTGTGACTGAGTACCTGGCCCACCTTTTGTCGGCTCGCAGGAAGGTTGCCATTCTCAGCCGCGGCTATGGCCGTAGTTCCAGGGGATTTGTACTCGCCTCTTCGACCAGCACAGCCGCCGATATCGGGGATGAGCCTCTTCAGTATTTTACCAAATTTGGCAACTCCGTCGCAGTAGCCGTGTGCGAAAACCGGGTGGAAGGTGCACACATTTTGCATGATCAGTTTCCGGAACACAGCCTGCTCCTCCTGGACGATGCTTACCAGCACCTTGCGATTAGACGGGATATCAACCTGCTTCTTAACGACTACAACAGGCCATTTTATAAAGATGCGCCTTTCCCCGGCGGCAGGCTCCGCGAAAGCCGGAGAGCGGCAAAGCGCGCCGATGCCGTTATTGTGACAAAGTGCCCTGAAAATCTTGACAATTCAGAGAGAGCCAGCATAACGGAACGTCTCCACCGCTATACTCAGGCAGGCACACCCATCTTTTTTTCTTCCACAGCCTATCAAGGTGCACTGGACTTTAACAATCAGCCCGTGGCGTTAAAGAATGTTAAAATGGTTGCCGGCATTGCAAATCCGGCTCCCTTTGCAGCACATCTTGCCCGGAGCTTCGTTGTTGAAGACAGGCTGGTATTTCCGGATCACCACAATTATACTGCCGGCGAGGTGCTGGCCATGATTCAAAACTTAAAAAAAGGTACTTTTGTGGTTACGACCGAAAAAGATATGGTCAAGCTGAAACCCCTTGCGGAACAGCTGGGCCTGACCGGGCAGTTTGCATACATTCCCGTTTCTGTGTGCTTCGGCCATGATTCGGAACGTTTTAATGAATGGATTTTTAAACAAATCGGAACCCGGGCCGTCCGGTAGCGATCGTTCCTCCTATGCGCATTATTCTGGCCCACTGGTGGGTATTGTGTTTTTTAATATTGGCTCACAGCGCAGCGCAGGCACAGGTACGTATGCCGGGAAATATGCGGATGCCGGGTGGTGGAGGTGGCGGTTCCAAAGGCGGAGGTCAGGGAGGCGGCGCTATTCTTGACGATAGTACCAAGAACATCTACGGCCCGAAAACGACCCGGCATTTTTACGAAAATGATATCCTCAATAACCGCGACTCCGCCCGGTACCTTGTGGATACAAGCCTTACCTACTTTCACCGCTGGACACCCATGGACCTGTCGTGGGGAAAGCTGGCAGACCTCGGCAATACAGTCACCGCCACACGCAACCTGTTTTTTGAACCCCGGTCGGATATCGGTACGCAGCTGGGAATGAGGGTGTACGATGCCTATGCGATCAAGCAGGACGAGGTGCAGTATATGGATACCAAATCGCAGCATACGGAATTGATCTTTCACGGGGGAGGACGAAAAACTTCCATGGGCCGCTTTGCATACACGCAAAACGTGCATTCGCGCTTCAACTTCGGGCTCAGGGCACAGCGCCTGACGTCCAACAAGCAGTATGGTTTTGTAAACACGCTCAACTCGGGCGCCTTTCTCGGACAAAACTGGACTTTGCTGATGCATACCAGCTTTTTTTCCAAAAACGGAAGGTATGCGATCCTGGCCCACTACCGACACATGAACCAGAAGGTGCGGGAACAGGGGGGCGTGATCCCGAACGTGGAAGACGGTGTGGAAAACCCCTATTCTTACGACGGCGCGGCAAACATGAGCGACGATGCCAATTCCTGGGAGCGGAGGCATGTGTTCCATATTTACCAGCAATACCGGCTGGCCAATGGTTTTCAGGTTTTTCAGCAGGCAGATTACCAGAGTACCATCGACCGCTTCACAGATCTCGCAATTTCCAGGGGACTTGAAAAAGGTGTTTACCCTGTTTCCCGGTTTGCATCCGATTCCACGCGGCAGGATATTTATTTCAAATTGTTCGATAATAAAGTAGGTATCAAGGGCTTCTACTCCGGATTCAACTACCGGGCATACCTGCGCCAGCGCTTCTATGGCATGCGGGCTGAAAGTCAGATCGGCAATGACGCAGGGCGGCCCTATGCAAAGTACCGTACGGGTCTTAAATTCGACAACATTGCCGGTGCCTGGCTGGGGTACTACCTCAAAGATTCCGTTCAATACCTGACCGCGGAAGCAGAGCTGAACCTGGCGCAAAATGTGGAGTACAAGCTCAAAGCCGAGCTGAATACGAGGTGGGGTAAAGCCGGGTTCCAGAGCATTCAGACTGCTCCTGACCTGCTTACCCAGCGTTATTTCGGCAACGCTTTTGAATGGCGGAACAACTTTGACCCAACCAAGGTACAGACGGTTTATGCGTCACTCGCGCTGAAAACAAAAAAGATCAACTTTGTTCCGGAAATACAGGTTCACCAGGTCAACGATTACATTTACTATGATACCGCTGCCGTGCCCCGGCAGCTCAATGCAGGGTTCCGGATTCTGCGGGTAGGCTTCAACTCCAATATCCGCCTCAATCGCTGGAACTTTACCACCATGGGTTACATGACGCTCAACGACAACAAGGATGTGATCCGCATTCCGACCTATTTTGCCAGCAGCGAAATCAGCTTTGATTTTGTGTATGCCAAAGTATTGTTTATCCAGCTAGGGCTCGCCGGGCGCTACCGTTCATCGTACCTGGCCGATGCCTATATGCCTGTGACGCAGCAGTTTCATCTACAGGACAATACCCGCCTGCCTGGGAATGTGGTAGTGGACGCATTTGCGAATATCCGCATCACGCGGGTACGGATGTTTTTCAAAATGGCCTACCTGAACCAGGGTGGTCAGTTCGGTGTATTTCCGGAAGGCTACTATGTGACGCCCGGCTACCTCGGACTGGCGCGTGCATTTTCATTCGGGATCAACTGGCCGCTGTTTGACTAACTTGCAGAACCAGCGGAGCCAGACAGGTTAACCCTGCACCAGCGGTGTGAACGCATCCAATAACCCAATTTCATGGCACAAACTTTTCTCAATGCCGCGGCACGGCACATACTCGGTCAGCATTCGTCCCTGGAAAACGTGCACATTGTGGTACCCACACGCCGCGCTGCATTTTTTCTGATGCGGGAACTGGCCGTGGAAACTGCCCTTCCGCTCATGAGCCCCACAGTAGTGGCAGTGGACGATTTTGTGGAAAGCCTGTGCGCATTGCAGGTGGAAGATCCTGTGCACCTGCTTTTTGACCTTTATGAAACCTTCCGCGAGATTGACCCTGCCATCAGCTTCGAGCGGTTTATGGGCTGGGCATCCGTACTGCTTGCCGACCTTGACCGGGTGGATCAGTACCTGGTGGATACGGACTACCTCTTTTCCTATCTTTCCGAAGCACAGGCCATCAGCCGCTGGCAGAGTAACCTGCCGGAAGGAAGGGAGCTAAGCATGGGCGGTGGTACTTCCCAGTATTTTTCACTTTTTGAAAACATCAAAACCCTGTACACATCCTTCCGTACGCGGCTTGCACAGAAAGGGAAAGCATACCGCGGTATGGCCTACCGGGAAGTAGCCGAGCACGGGGCGGAAGACCTCACAGCATCTGCCGGTTTTGAAAAAATATACTTTGCCGGGTTCAATGCATTCACCCAGTCCGAAAAGGTGATTATACAAAGGCTGCGAAAGGCGGGCAAGGCTGAGGTACTCTGGGATACGGACCGCTATTACATGTCGGCCAACAAGAATATGGAAGCTGGCAGGACCCTGCGCGAGTACCAGCAGAGCGGCACATTCGGGCCGTGGAACTGGACAACCGACGATCTGCTCAGATCTTCCAAAACAATCACGGTGTACGGTGTACCCAATGCAACGCTTCAGACCAAAGTAGCGGGACAGCTGTACCGCCAGATGCGGAAACTGGATTCGGCGGATGAACCTACGCCTACTGCCATAGTACTGGCCGATGAAAACCTGCTGCTGCCGATGCTCTATTCGCTTGATGAGCAGGTCGAAGACCTGAATGTAACCATGGGGCTTTCCATGCGTAACTCATTGCTATATACCTTGGTAGACGGCATTTTTGAATTACAGCAGAACATGGTGGAGTTCAGGGTAAAAAGCGGCAAGACCGTGCGGGTGCCCAAGTTCAGTCACAAAACCATTGACAAAATACTTAACCATCCCTTCATCAGGCACTATGAGCACTCGGCATTGCACCCGCTCGCCGACGGGCAGACGATCGTGCGAAGGACCTTGCGGGAAATTACGAATGGCAATAAGGTTTTTCTGAGCTCGGCAGACCTGCTGGATCTGGGAGAGCAGCATCCCCTCTTTAAAGTACTCTTTACGCACTGGCCCAAAAATGACCCGAAAGCGATTATAGCCAGCTTTTATCAACTGATCGAGCTATTGAGGGAAGTTTACAAGGATTATAAAAACGCACTGGAAACCGAATACCTGTACCTCTTTTATACCCTGCTTAAACAATTTGAACAAACGATTGAAGAAAAGTCGGGGCTGGTTACCCTGCGTACTCTCAAATCGTTCATGTTTGAGCTCATCAGGCAAACAAAAATCCCTTTCAGCGGTGAGCCGGTAAGTGACCTGCAGATCATGGGAATGCTCGAAACGCGGGCGCTTGATTTCAGGAGACTGATCATTTTGTCCATGAATGAAGGCATGCTGCCGCAGGCTAAGCGGCAAAACTCGCTGATTCCGTTTGATGCGGCGCAGGAAGCGGGGCTGCCCACGCACCAGCACCAGGAAGCTGTGATGAGCTACCATTTTTACAGGCTGCTTCAGAGAGCCGACGAGGTACACCTGCTTTATACCAGCACCAACGATGCTCCGGGCGGCGGTGAGCGGAGCCGGTTTGTGCGCCAGCTTGAATATGAGCTGACCGCTTACAATCCCAAAATCAGGATCATCAACAAAACGGTTTCATTTGAAGCCGGGCGGCAGCAGGAACTGGCAGAAACGGTCCAGAAGGACGCCGGCCTGATTGCAGCTATCCGTGAGTACCTCGGCAACAAGGGCTTATACCCCACGCACCTGAATGAATACATCCGCTGCTCCATGCAGTTTTACCTCAAACATATTGTAGGCGTAAAAGAAAAGGAAGAAGTGGAGGAAGAGCTGGGAATGGACAAGATCGGGACTTGGCTGCACGCTGTGCTGGAAAAACTGGATCAGGACTTTTTCCTGCACGACAAAGATCCTTCAGAAGCTGAGATTGAGCTTGTACTGAGGCAGGAATTTGAAGAGCGTTTCAGAGGGTATGTGACTGAGCAGGGCCTGAACCGCATTTATTTTCAGATTGGCAGCCAGCAGATCATGACTTTCCTGAAACATCAGATGCAGCAGGAACCCCGGAAAAAGATCCTTGCCGCAGAACAGCCGCTTCGTACGAGTGCCAGCTTTATTTTGCAGGGCATGGAGACGCCCGTTCGTTTCGGCGGTAAGATCGACCGCATTGAGCTCACTGCCGACGGCACATTGCAGGTCATGGATTACAAAACCGGAAGTGTGGAAGTAGCCGGCAGGCAGAAGCTTGCAGACCCTATGCAGCGCGACGAGGTACTACGCCGCAACCGGGACCGGAAAGTGGGTTACGTACGCCAGCTCTGGATGTACGAGTACCTGATGTACAAGAAAATGCTGGATGAAGGCGGACTCACGCTGCGGGATGAAAATTATGGCTTCGGCGTTCCAGTGAAGTCCGGCTTTTATTCGTTCCGTGATCCGAAGACTCCGATCTCCAATCCATTGGAACTTACGGCTACACCTGATCCGGCGGCATTTATTGCGCATTCGGAAGGTATACTGACCGATATTCTCAACGAGCTGCTCGATCCCGAAATTCCGTTCAGCCAGACAGACGATGCCGGAACATGTACCTACTGCGATTTTGCGGGGATTTGCGGAAGGTAGAGGATGTAAAAATTACAAATGTGCATTACAACCAGGATAGTGATTATTTGCTCTTATAAAAAATATGTCACTCATGATTGTCCTCGCAAAAATCACCCTCTGTATCACATGGCTCATTGCATTTCTGCTGACCTGCCTGCTTGCCGGCATTTGTTACCCGCTTATCACCATAGCCGAAAAGCTGGAACTGTTTTTTGACGGGCGCTGAACCCGGCCATATGCTTTTGAAATACAACAAAAAAGGCGACGGTTTGACTAACCGATCGCCTTTTTGCACTAAAATAACCCGTTGAGATTATCCTACATTATTGCCATTCTTGTCCAGCTTAACCCTGGCGCTTTCGTCACCGTTGGCAACCTGTAATTCGTAATATTGCGTTTTATCGTCTTCTGTTACCAGAAATGCCTTTTTAACTTTCCAGCCCGAGAACTGCTCTCCCTTGATGGTCTTTTTAATGGCCTCAGGAAGTTCCTCAGGTTTTACAGGGACTTTATCTTCTTTTAATTTGGCGACCTGCGTAGTTGCGGTCTGCGCATGCTGCGAAATGGGTTCAGCCTGTACTGATGCGAATGAGATCAGTGAGAAGGCTAATGCCGATACTACTAGCTTTTTCATAATCTGATGTTCGTTTATCAATTGCACGAGGACAATTGTGTTCAAAAAATAACTTTTAAGCTATGCTACTTATTAAAACACATTGTGCCAAATACTATAAATAACTGAAAATGAGAAAATTATCTATTTTTTACAAATTTAAACGTGTTCAGCAGCTACCACGTTTTGTGGGATAAGTCTTCAAATCAGCTAGTTCAGTACTTGTCCTTCACTATTGATTTTAATGCGGCTCTGCTCATCCATTTTGCGGACGACGAGTTCATAATACTGGGTGCCATCATCCTCTGTGATCAGAAAAGATTCCAGGATCTGCCAGCCTGCCCACGATTTGGAGTTGAATGCATTGCGTACCTTCTCCGGCAATGCTTCGGGCTTTACCTCTACCCTTTCCTGAGCTACTGCTTGCAGATGTGATAGATGAAGAAGCTGCGGACGCTCAGGCTGGAAACTAAGCAGTGCGCCTGCAAATGCGACAGATAACAGGATGGTTTTCATAATGACTTTGATGAAGTTGAATGCTGGTACATTTACCAAAAGCATGCCGGTAAAAACAAAAAGCCATCCCGGAGATTCCGGCATGGCTTGCATGAATTTATCACAAACAGATCACTTGTCGTAACCCGGGTTTTGAACCAGCTGTGATCTCGTCACGGCTGAACAGGCGGAAATACATTTTGTCCATCCAGGTGCGGTTTTCATGCGCGCGATTCTCGGTGGGCGTGTAGCTGTAGCGTACACCAGTACCGGCTGTTGTTCCTTTAACCACGACAGCATCTGTCTGCGCGAATAAAAACCGTTTGTTCATTACCACCTGCCGAAGGATTATCGCATCCCTATCCTCATGTACTTGCCTTTTATATTGTCCTGAAAAAACCAGTACTCTATGAAAGCTTTTACTTCGTTTATCTTTCTGCTTATTCTTGCGATTCGCTTGCATGCACAGGCACCCGAGCAGTTCAGCTTCCAGGGTGTGGCGCGGAATGCCGGCGGACAGGTTGTGGCCAATGCCACGGTGGCAATCAGACTTTCTATTTTAAAGAATACAGCCTTTGGTGAGGTTGTGTACAGGGAAACACACAAGCCACTGACGTCATCAGGTGGAGCATTCACCCTCATTGTAGGAACCGGTACCGCAGACCATGGTCAATTTTCCGATATAGACTGGAAAGCCGCAAGCTGGTTTTTACACGTTGAAGCAGACCCCGCCGGCGGGGCGGCCTTTGTGGATCTCGGCACCACGCAGTTCCTGAGCGTACCTTATGCGATCTTTTCAAACCAAAGTAATCAAGCTGTGCATGCTTCCACCGCAGATAAAGCCTTGCAGGCAGACAAAGCAACGAACGCGGACAAGGCTGCTCTGGCTGATAAGGCCATGCATGCAGATTCCTCAAAGGAGGCTACCCACGCGGTTTCAGCAGACAAATTTCAGGATGACAAGCTCATTGTTCTGAAAGGAAATTATAGTCAGGGTGAAAGCCTGGGAGCCGGACCCGTTGGCTCTGCATTAATATGGTATCCCAAAAAAGCGGCTTTCAGGGCCGGGGTAATTGATAATGGCGCGTGGGATGACGGGAATGTCGGTCAGGGATCAAGTGCTTTGGGCCTTAATACCAAAGCTTCGGGGGAATTTTCCACTGCATTGGGCGGATTGTCTGTCGCATCCGGTGCAGATGCGGTTGCAATGGGTAAGTCATCTATTGCTTCGGGAGATTTTTCACTCGCAGGCGGAACTGCTTCCGAGGCCAAGGGACAAGCTGCTGTTGCCTTTGGATATCAGAGCATGGCATCAAAAACAGGATCCGTAGCATTGGGAATCAACGCCAATTCAGCTGCGGACTATGCTGTTGCTTTGGGTCATCTCAGCCGTGCTTATGGTGAAAATTCAATATCGATAGGACATGATCTGTATGCAAAATCAGAACACGGGATTGCCATGGGGCAGTTTAACGATGATCAGGACAATCCAAGCGATGTTCAGCCACTAAGACGGTTGTTCCAGCTTGGAAATGGAACTGCCTACAACAAGCGATCTAATGCATTAACCATTCTCCAGAACGGCAATGTAGGTTTAGGCAAAAATGCTCTTTTCCCTCAGTATATCCTGGATATTGACGGCCGGCCCAGGCTGCGGCATAATGGGCAGACCGCGGGATTGTACTTTAATTCTTCACAACAGCAGCCGAATGGTTTTGTAGGGATGTATGACGATCAGGCACTCGGAATCTATTTGGGCAATGCCTGGCAGTTTTACGTGATGGAAAATGGAAATGCAAACTTAAAGGGTAAGCTGTATGACAATTCAGACCGAAGATTAAAAAAAGAAATTACCCAATTGTCCAACAGCCTGACAAGTCTTTCCAAACTGAAAGGATACCATTATTATTGGAAAGACCTTACAAAATCAAGAATGATTCAAACAGGGGTAATAGCACAAGAAGTTGAGGCAATTTTACCAGAGCTGGTTCTCACCGGCAAAGATGGGATGAAGTCCGTCGACTATCTTGGCTTTATCCCGCACCTCATTGAAGCCGTCAAAGATTTAAAATCACAGGTAGAGCAGCTTAAAGAAAGCAACAAAACGCTGGTGGACAAAAACCGACGCCTGACTACACAGCTGGCTGCCGGCAATCAGGTGCCGGCCTCTACTGAACAGATGAACGAGATATATGAGCGGCTGATCAACCTGGAAGCCAGGCTTGGCAATAATGCAAAAAGCCTATCTACCGCAACTCCATTCGGCAAATGAAAACCCTGGCTACATTTCTACTCATCTTTGCCGGCGGAGAACTCCTTGCTCAGGCAAATACGCAGTCAGGGATCTACGGAGCTGCCAACAGTGCCAAAGCGGGTACCATCAGCCTTGATTGGGTGATTGGGTCCCTGGTACCTGACAGGCTTGCTGCATTTCCCGTACGGCTGATCAGCTTTGAGGGAAAGCGTAATAATGCAGGCGGCGCTGACCTTTATTGGAAAACCGCGGAGGAAACATCCAATCAGGGCTTTGAAGTGCAGAAATCCGCCGATGGCAGGATGTTCCAGAAGCTCGGCTGGGTAGACGGCTCCAACACGGATGCAGAAAAAGCTTACACCTTCACCGATCCTGCACTGACAAACACCAGCTACTATCGTTTGAAACAAATCAATTATGACGGCAGCTTTACCATCAGCCGGGTCATTGTAGTGATTCCTGAAAATGAAAGCATTGATCATCTGCTGGCATTTCCCGTCCCTTCAGAAGATGGCCGTGTGAGCATTACCCTGCCGGAAAAGACCCAGATGTTAAACCTTTCGGACGTTAAGGGAATTTCATTGTTAAATAAAACACTTCCCCCGGATAAAACGACAATTTACCTGCCGGCTTCCGGCATGTACCTGCTGCATGTCCGGACCAAAGCCGAAAGCAAAACCATCAAGCTGCTGAGAAAGTAGGAAAATCAGCGCGCTGTCCAGCCGCCATCGACGGCAAGTATGGAACCTACCATATAGCTCGCCGCATCACTGGCCAGGAAAATGGCTGCGCCCTGGATTTCCTTCAGCGCTGCCCAGCGATTCAGCGCAGTGGAAGCCAGTATCTTGCCGGCTTCGGGAGTATTTGCAATCGGAACGTTCATCTCCGTCAGGAATGGGCCGGGACAAATTGCATTGACATTAATTCCGAAAGGAGCAAGTTCGAGCGCCAGAGCGCGGGTCATCTGAACAACAGCACCTTTGCTTGCCGTATAGGGTGTACGGTCTGCGAGGCCGATCAACCCCAGCGCACTTGCCATATTGATGATTTTACCGCTTTGCTGCGCCTTCATGTGCGGGACAACTGCGCGCGAGGCCAGCCAGGTACCATTGACATTCACATTCATGACCTGCTCGAAATCGGCATACGTAAGCTGATCAATAGGACCCCGGATATTTATTCCGGCACTATTGATCAGTATGTCGATTTTCCCGAATGACTCCAATGCATGGTCAGCCATCGCCTGCACATCCTGCTCACGGGTAATATCCGCCTGGAAAGCAATTGCCTTCTGACCAAACTCCGCCGTAAGCATTTCCGCCGCTGCGATACCTGCTGCGCCGGTACGGCTCACAAGCATCACGCTGGCGCCTGCCGAGGCAAGTCCGGCGGCCATCGCGAGCCCTAAACCCTTGGGTCCGCCCGTAATAACCGCCGACCTGCCGCTCAGATCAAATTGCCGTATACCCGGCAGTACGTCCCGGACCATATCACTTACTTTTCTTTTTCATGGCAACCGGATCCCAGTTGACGATCTTTTTACTAAAATAACTCTCATTGCAGGCCAATACCGGAGCAGCAGCCCTGAACGCAAAAATCGGATCCTCAACTGTTGCCAGAGATCCCTTTTTGACATTATCAAAGAAATCGCAGAAATGGTTGGCATGCTGGTCATCGTTTTCGGGTGCCTGGAACCGGACCTCCTTCACAGGCTCAGCCTTGCGGGTGTCTTCCGCATATTGCGCATCGTATTGTTTCTTAAACTCCTTCTGCTCCGCTTCCGAAAAGGTATTGTAACTATCATATCCACCAAATCCGGGCGCTTTCGGCAGTTTCTTTTTGGTCAGGATCAGGTTGTTTTCTGTGAATTCAATTTGTCCTTCGGTACCAATGAGCCTTGTATTATTGGCGATCGCTCCCGCATTGGCAAAATTGACGCGAAGGACCGTTTGGAAGTTGGGATGAGCATCTGTTTTGGGATAGTCGAGAATGGACACCAGCACGTCGGGCACATCCCGGCCGTCTTTCCAGTAGCTGAGTTCACCGGAAGAAAATATACGCTCAGGACCCATGGTGTTTGTCACAAAATGAACGCCGGTAATCAAATGCACAAACAGGTCGCCGGCAACCCCGGTACCATAGTCGCGGTAATTTCTCCATCTGAAAAACCGCTTGGCATCAAAAGGCGTTTTAGGTGCATCGCCCAGGAAAGTTTCCCAGTCGAGCGTATTCACGGATGCATCCGTGGGTATGGAGTAGTTCCACGCGCCGATAGCATTAAACCGGTCATTATTGGATTCAACATAGTTGAGCTCACCGATCTCGCCCGCCTGAAACAATCTTTTTGCCTCTTTGAAAGCCGCAGAGCTGATCCGCTGACTGCCTACCTGCATGGTTTTTCCGGCTTTTTTCCACGCATCAATCACCGATAATCCTTCATCAATGTGGTGAACCATTGGTTTTTCACAATATACATTCTTGCCGGCCTTCAATGCAGCTTTGGTGATATGGTCATGCCAGTGGTCCGGAGTTACGATCAGCACCGAATCGATATCCTTGCGATCAAGGATCTGGCGGTAATCACGCGTCGTGAAAACATCTTTTCCAAACACTTCCTTCACCCTGGTGAGCCGGCCGTCGTACAAGTCTGCGGCGGCCACAAACTCCACGTCGGGCGAACTGCGGAGTGCCGCTTTCGTATCACTGTGTCCCTGGATGCCCATGCCAATGGTAGCAAAGCGGATCTTGTCATTAGGACTGATTTTTTTAAGATCCTTGATAATGCTGAAAGGTTTGGCAATGCTTTCAGTGGCTACCAGGGCAGATGCAGCCGTAATGTTCCTGAGAAAATGGCGTCGGTTCGGATTCATGGTTCAGTGACAGTTGTGAGTATTCATAGGAGCACTAAAATATAAAATAATTCACAGCACGGCCATGGCCGGCGCGATATGTTCAGGCAAAGCAGCCATTTTCAATTTTTTATAAAACAAAATAACACCAACATGGAAACCAGCCAGCAAAGCAGTCTGATGAAGGAACTCGAAGATCTGATCACCAAGGGTAATGCACATGTCACATTTGAAGACGCGGTTGCGGGACTTCCGCCGGCCATGAGGACCATGGTGCCCGAAAATCTGCCTTACAGCATCTGGCAGCTCGTAGAGCATGTGCGTATTGCACAAAAGGACATCCTTGAATTTTCATCTTCGGAAGATTACGAAGCGCTCGACTGGCCGGACGATTACTGGACGCCGGCCGTAGAAAACGTCAGCGATTCAGCATGGGAACAATCTCTGGCCGAAATACGCAGCGACCGCAACCGTTTTCTTGAACTTGTAAAAAATGAAAAGCACGACCTGTACGCTGCAATTCCCTGGGGAAACGGGCAAAACCTGCTGCGCGAAGCCATGCTGATTGCGGATCACAATGCTTACCATACCGCTGAAATCGTGGTCATCCGCAGGCTGCTCAAATGCTGGAAGTAAGCCGAGCGTGGTACAGCCGGCTTACAGTTCCTTGATCATGATGTCTTTAAAGGCCACCTGCGCCTTACCACCGCCATGTATCTGCAGGGCTATCAAGCCTTTTTGAGGAATATTTTTGTCAGGCTCTTTGTAATCTACGGTCTGGGTTCCGTTCAGGCGGATGCGGATACGCCCGTTTTCACTTTGTATTTCGTAATCGTTCCAGTCATTTTTCTTAAGAATCCTGCTGATCAGTGCGGAATCGGGCGAAATAAGGGTTTTATTTCTTCTTGACTCATCATAAAGACTCGCCCAGTATTTATCACCCAGGTCGGCCTGGTAACCCGTCATCTCATAAACAGGATCTGTAAGGCGGCGGCTGTGAAACTGCACACCGGTATTGATAAAACCGTCTGTTCCCGTCAGTTTAAACCTGGCTTTCAGGATGAAGTTGGCGTAGGTTTTCCGGGTGGCGATAAATTCGTTGTGCGGGACAGTCTCTGTGAGCGAGCCGCCTGTAAGTGCCCCCTCTTCAATGCGCCATGTTTTTACCGTATCCCCCTCCCATCCACTGAAATTTTTTCCATTAAACAGCGGCACGAAATCAGCAGCAGGATTGATCATACAACCGGATGCAAGTGTGGCCAAACCGGCTGCTGCGGATAACAAATATGAAAAAACACCCATGATGCTCTCTGTTTAGTCTGGTTGCATTTACTTTACTTCGTCAAAAGTATACCTTAACTTATTCCTCCTCATACAGCGTTTTCCTTCTCCCGGAAAGAAGCTCTTCAATGAAGGATATAATAATTACTTTTACTTTAGTGTAATACTTTTCCGGTTAGTTTATATTACAATGGATAATTCCCGCAGCCTGTACGTTGAGCATGATCCTGAAATCATGCATGCGATTGAGAGATTTGAATTGGTTGCCAAAGCCACACACGATGTCATCTGGGACTGGGACCTGGTAAAAGGGACAGTATGGTGGAATCGGGGAATGGAGCATAATTTCGGGTACAAGGCGGAGGATATTGGTCGTGACCTTGATTCATGGACCAATCGCCTGCATCCCGACGACCGGGAGCGTGTTCTCACCCGCATCTATGAAGTGATCGATCACGGCGGCACCAACTGGGCGGATTTTTATCGCTTCCGCAAATCGGATGGTTCGTATGCGCATGTGCATGACCGCGGGTATACCATACAGGAAGACAATAAGCCCGTGCGCATGGTGGGGTCCATGATGGACGTGACCGGTCAGTTACGATCTGAGCGCGAGTTGCAGGAAAGCAGGGAGAATCTGCAGTTTGCGCTGCATGCCGCACAAATCGGGGTATGGAACCTTGATCCCATCAACCGTAAGGTCACCTTCGATGAGCGCTGTATGGAGCTTTATGGATACCCGCTCCCCGAGCAGATGATTTATGATAAAATTGTCATGCTGATTCATGCGGACGACCAGGAACGCATTCAGCAGGCAGTCGTCAATGCAATGAACCCGGTCCTACGGGCTGCCTATAATGTACGTTTCAGAGTGATAGGAGCACAAACCAAGCAATTACGCTGGCTGCAATGCCAGGGTATGGCCTACTTTGATGCCAACAATGTTCCCTACCGTTTTGCGGGCGTGTCACGGGATATTACACAGAGCGTGGTAAGCCAGGAAAAGGTACTGTGGGCTGACCAGCGTGCTGCCATGACCATTGAAGGATCGGGTGCAGGTTCATTTCTGATTGATCTTAAAACAGAGGAAATTATCTATTCGCCTACCATGGCCCGCATCTTGTCAGGCCGGGAGGATGTGGCTATTACCCGGGAAAGTTTCATACAACACGTGTATCCGGAGGATGTATTAACCAGGATGGAAGCATACAAAGTGGCTGCGGAAACTGGTCAGCTGAAATATGAATGCCGGTTTGTATGGGACGACGGGTCTGTGCATTGGGTGCGTGTGATCGGGCAAAATCTGAAAGATGCTAGTGGAAAGGACATTTCGCTATCGGGCATTGTCATGGATATTACGGATCGCATCGAGTCCGAACAAAGGCTGCGTGAAAGCGAGGAAAAGTACCGCCAGCTTGCCATGGAGCTGGAACAAAGGGTAAAAGAGCGTACCGAGGAGCTGCGATTGGCTAACAAGGAGCTGATGAACTCCAATAATAATCTTCAGCAATTTGCCTATGCTGCAAGTCACGATATGCAGGAACCGTTGCGCAAAGTGCTTTCGTTCAGCTCGCGTTTGCAGAATGCGTATGGCAAACAGTTTGACGAGACCGGAGCGTATATGCTCAACCGTATCCAGGATGCTACCAAGAGAATGTCAGGAATGATCGACGATTTACTGACCTACTCCCGGCTGACCCATGATCCTGAGTTTGCCCCGGTAGACATGACCGCGATGGTTGCCAGCATACTGGCAGACCTTGAGATTTCTATTCAGGAGAAAAAGGCAGTAATCCGGACCGAACCGCTGCCGGTAGTATGGGGTACATCGTCACAACTGACGCATTTAATGCAAAACCTCATCAGCAATGCCATTAAGTATCATCAGAACGGCAAACCGGTACAAGTCAGTGTGAGGGCTGAAAAGGCAAGCCGTGATGAGATCAGCTCGCAGGCGCAGCTGCTTCCAAATCACTCATATGTCAGGATAGAAGTTGCTGACAATGGCATTGGCTTCGATGAAGCGCATCTTGACCGTATTTTCCGGATGTTCCAGCGCCTGCACGGGCGGAGTGAATTTGCGGGATCGGGTATCGGGCTGGCTCTGTGCAAGCGGGTGGTACAGAATCACTTCGGGCACATTACCGCGCGCAGCAAGCCAGGTGAAGGTGCCACATTTATGGTATACCTTCCCGAACCCCTTTAGAATATTAACTAACGGCTCCAAACATCGGCATACTCTTCAGGATGGCGCCTGAGCTGTGCGTGCACGTATTCACACAGCGGCACTACAACCAACCCGTTTTCACGGGCATAGCGTACCATTTCGTCGAACATCTTTTTGGCCAGACCTTTACCTTCCATTTCGGGAGCTACCTCGGTGTGGTAAACGGTCAGCGTATGATCGCTGAGCCCAATCACCATCTCACCGATCTGCTTATCCCCTTCTTCGATAAAGAACCCGCCTCTTTTTCTTTGGTCGAGCTTGAATTTTACTTCGTTCATACACCTTCCGCTACTTTTTTCATTTTTGCCAGACCGGTTTTTGCAATCAGCAGGGGATCCTGGGCGTAATATTCTTTATTAAAAACTTCAAAAGAAAGAATAACGGGCTTTTCAGGGTTTTTTAATGTTTTCAGCAAACCTTTCAGCGGGGCTATTCCGTCGCCGGCATAAACCCGGTCGGCATCCGTAATGGTTTCGCGGGGAGGTGTGGCAGGGTAATCGTTCACGTGAAAAATCTCGATGAGCGGCTTTCCCACATCTTTCACGCTATCCATTCCTGAGCCTCCTTTATGCAAATGGTACACATCCATCAGCACACGGGCAGCAGGGTGGTCGGCCTCCACCGCCACATACAGGAGCTCCCCTACCCGGCTCAGATTTTTGCTGAATCCCCAGAGTTCGAGATGCGGGACAACCTTTGTCTTTTCACCCAGTTCAAGGATCGCATGGTAGCGTTCGGCCACTTTGCGGAGGTCGAGTGAGGCACCAGTGGTGGCGCCCATCGGAGGTGCGGCAATGCGTGGACAACCGATCTCCGCAAGCTGGTCCATTTCCATTTTGAGCTGCTCAATCGCCTTTTCGCGCGCACTTTCGTCATCCACAATCCAGGTTGCAAACCCGATCGCATCCTCCACTTTCAGGCCCAGATCTTCAATAATCTTCCTGGCATCGGCAGTTTTTCCTCCCTCTTTCAAAAAATCCTGTAAAGTATTCACCCATATCTCGACAGACTTGTACCCTGCTTTGGCAGCCACTTCAAGCTCTTTCCTGAATCCCAGCTTGTGCCCCCGGAGCGTGCTCATGTTGAGGGCGTAAATAAAGGGTTCGGCTTTCGGCGGGGATGTTGTTTCTGCTAAAAAAGGCTGTGCGCCTGAAACTGCGAGCATGGAAGTCAGTGCTTCTCTTCGGTTCATACGGGTACCAGGTATGTAAAAAAGGTTCTTCTGGTAAAGGAACACCCGGGAATTTTTTACCGGCTTCCCGTGTAAATTCATTAATCCAACCAACCTGCCAGACCATGATGGAAGCCGATGATTACAAAGTGCCACCACTTACGCGTATCGGGCATATTCACCTTAAAGTAGCTGATCTTGAACGCTCGCTTGACTTTTACTGCGGCCTGCTGGGGTTTGAGGTGATGGCACGCTACGGAACACAAGCCGCTTTTATCGCGGCAGGAGGATACCACCACCATATCGGGCTCAATACCTGGTACAGCCAGGACGCCCCTCCTGCCCCTGCTCATGGCGTAGGGTTGTTCCATACCGCAATCCTTTATCCCACAAGAAAAGACCTGGCGGTAATATTTAACCGGTTACGCCTTGCAGATTATCCACTTTCAGGCGCAAGTGACCATGGAGTGTCGGAAGCATTGTACCTGAATGATCCCGACAACAATGGTGTGGAGCTCTACTGGGACCGGCCCCGCGAGCAATGGAATTTCATGCCTGACGGTACAGTCGAAATGTACACCCGAAGCCTGAACCTGAGAAGCCTGCTTGCGGAGCTTGGTGCACCATCCTGACAGTCGGCTCCTAGCACGATCCGTACCGGTGGATTTCAGTACTTCATCAGCAGGGTTAGCAGCTTGCGGTCCAGCTTCTGTCCATGCCAGTCTTCGTAGGCAACATCTTCGCGCCTCGAATTCAGCAGTCCGAAATCACCTGAAAATTCCCAGAGCGCGAAGCCAATGCCGTGCGACGTAAGGATATCAAGTACGTCACCAAACCAGGCCAGAAAAACATCATGCGGCGTCTTGTTCCAGGCACCGCACTCGCCGCAATGCACACCTACACCTTTACCAACAAGCTCAATCCAGGGCTGGTAAAATTTTTCCAGCATCTCACGGCTCAGGTACTGATCGCCTACTTGTCCGGGCCATTTGGGCTCCGGCGCCTTGTCGGGCTCCTTCATGGCCCAGGGCGCCTTGTAATGCGAAATGATACCGGGATGGTAGCCCCGGCAGCTTTGCGCAATGTCCAGGTCGGCAAGCTCGGGGATCACATTGGATCCGCCGTTGTTACCGTCGGCTATAACCAGGTGGTTGGGGTTTTCTTTCCTGATTGCCTGCTGTGCCCCGATCGCTACTTTCCGGTATACGTCGCCCGGCACTGCCGATCTTTTTGAATGCTGATCGTTCATATCTTCGCGCATACTTGGCTCATTGAGCAGGTCGAAGCTGATCTTTTTTGAAGAAATACCTTTGTACCGCCTGGCCCACATATTCCAGTGGAAGTAAAACGCCTCCTGTGCCTTCTCATCCGTCCAGAGATTATAGGGTTCGTGGAAACCTGCATTGATGCAGTATCCAGGAGCGCGGTGCAGGTTGAGGCTCACGTGCATATTATACTTATGCGCCAGGGTCACCAAACTGTCAATTTTAGCGACCTGCTTCTCGTCTATGCTGTATACCTCCTCGGGTGTGATATTCCTGCTGCGGTCAAATTTCAGATAGTACGGATAGGCAATCGGCACGCGCACAAAGTCAAAACCCCAGTCGCTCATCCATTTAAGCTGTTCTTCGGTTGTAGGCTTGCGCTGCTTGTCCGGCTCCGGCCCGAAGAAGTCCAGCAGGTTAAAGCCTTTCCATTTGGGGAGCTTGTTTTTGGCAACCTGTCTTTCGGACAAAGCAAAGCCGCCGGGCAAGGTCATGCCGGCGGCAGCTGCGATACTTGTATTTTTGATAAAAATCCTGCGGTCCATGTCTGAGTTTCCTGATGTACCTTACTAAAATACATCAGTCCGGGGATTTTTACTGTTGGTACTACCTGGTTCGTACCGTACCCCTGGACGTATAACCCGTCCTTCCTTTGTAGTTGTACACCATCTCTCCGGTCGGGTTCGATAGGTACTTCGAGCTGAATCTTTTCCTGATTTCCTCGGGCTGGCTGGCTCCATTGACCACGAACTCCTCCTCGGACAGTAGGTAGGACAATTGTTTTGTATCTTTAATTATGCCGTTTTTCAGCAGATCCTCAATCAGTGCAGCCTGCTTTTTCTCAAATTCTTCCCGCGTTTTTTCGGCCTCTTTCCGCATTTCGGCAGCCTGCTCCCTGCTTTTTTCTGCTTCCACCCGCATCTTCTCTGCTTCCTGCCGCATTTGTCCGGCCTGCTCACGCATTACGTCAGCCTGCTTTCTCATCTGCTCGGCATTCAACCGGACTTGTTCGGCCTGTACGCGCATGATCGTAGCTTCCTGTTTGCGCTCATCCGCCTCAGCACGGCTTTTCGCCGCTTCCAGCCGCTGATTGTCAGCTTCTCTGCGTTGTTCTCCCGCTTCTTCACGCCGGTGCTCAGCTTCCGTACGTTCCTTTTCAGCCTGCTCGTGGGCTTCCTTCACATTCTTTTCAATTCTTGCCAGCACATCGCTGTACTTCTCGTACTCACTGGCAGGAATTTCCCTGCCGTCAACATCCAGCGAGATGATCTTCCCGTTTTTCCTGACAATGTCATACTGCTTGCCGTCCATGTGCACATTGTACGTAGCCACGCCCTCCGATGGGGTATATACGTCTGCCGAATGTATTTTCGTGACAGCAGCGTCCTTTTTTGTCTTGGGCAAGGTATCGGCCGGCACATTGCTCACAGAGGATACGGGAACCGTTTCCAGCGAGTAAATACGCTGGTGGTCGGATACTGCGGAAGAACGCGTACTTTTTACAGGCTGGGGTGAAATAGCAGCTGAAAGCGCAACGGCTGCAATCAGGCTGGCTGAAACAAACACTTTTTCCATGGCATCAAGAGATTTATTGTTGTGATTGATAATGCGTTTGATCCGGTGAAGCAAATGGTTCTTTTTCTTGAAAAAAGCAACTTCTGCTGCAAGGCCGGTTGATTTATATTCCTGGAACGAAACAAGCGCGTGAACAAACGAGCCCCGGTTTCCGCTTACCTCGATCGCCATTTCGTCGCAGCAATGCTCCCGCTCCTGCCTGATCAGGGCGGATAACCACAAGACAGCCGGATTGAAGAAATAGATGTTTTCACAAAACACCTGGACGAGGTTCACGAGGTAGTCACGGCGGCGGATGTGCGCCAGTTCGTGCAGCAAAATGGCCTCTACCTGTGCAGCAGGCATCCCGGCCAGCATGCCAAGCGGCACCAGCACCACCGGCTTCATATATCCAATTACCATAGGCACATGCACCTGCCCCGACTCAAAAAGCGAAATACGACCATGCATGCCCAGTTTTCGGGTAAGATCTGCAAAAACATCCAGCCAGTCAGCGGAAGGTACCTGTATTCCCCTGCTCCGGATTGTTGACAGATGCCACAAACCCGCAGCAGCACGCATGCTTTTCCACAAAAATACAACCAGCCAGACCGCCACGATGGTAAAAGCATGCTCGCCGCAGAACCTGGTAATATGCTGCAGAAACAACTCCGGATAACTGCCTGATCCACCTGTCGCGGCCATACCTGTTTGCCAAATCTCACTCCTGGAAATGAAAGCAGTACCCGTCATTTCTGATGCATTTTGGGGGGACAGCAGCAGCAGGCATGTGGCCACATTGGTAATCAGCAGCATTCCGAGCAGGAAGGCAAGTACGTTATACCGGAATGCCGGACGGCTTTTCCTGGTCAGCATCAGAAATCCGCCTGCCAGTACCGCCGCGATCAGCCCCTGCCACAACGAATGCATAAACGCAAGGCACATGGCTCTGGCCGGCTCACTCAAAAAAGAAGCATGAATGATGTTGAAATGCATAACTGGCAGATGGTTTTGTTACTGATCCAGGTTGTTCAGAAATTCCCTGATTTCTTTGAGCTCTTCGGCAGAGGTTTTCCTGTTACCAAAAAGCTGCATTACCAGACTCGAAGCTGATCCTTTGTACATCGAGTCGACAAACCGGCCGAGCAGGGCATCTTTCGTCTTGTGCTCTGCTTCCGCCGGCTGGTAAACGTGCTTCATGCTGCTCTCGTCCCGCACCAGTATCCCCTTTTCCGCCATGATCTGCATGAGCTTCAATGTTGATGTATACTGCACCGACCGCTTCTCCTCATTAAGCTTGTCATTCACAAACCGCACGGTTTGAGGGCCGTGCTCCCATAATACCTGCAATATTTCCAGCTCTGACTTGGTAGGTTCCATCGTGTATCTGATCCAATAATTCAAAGGTAGGAAATTTTTCGTACGAACAAATACTTAGCTTTTATTTTTTGATTGATGTAAAAAAAAGATCTCAGGAAAACCTGGAAAAATGCCGCTGATATCCGGATAAAACATGCATGCGTACCTGCCAAATCCGGTTTATGCAGCGGAACGAACAAAAAAAAGACCGTCAGGATATGACGGTCTTTTTACAGGCAGGGACGCAGGACTTATGCATTCAGAGCCTTTTTCGCGTACTCCACACATTTGGCGGTTTCCTTGACAGCGTCCGAGCCGGCCGGAATTTCATATTCGAGCTCAATGGTAGCTGGAAACTTGTACTTCTTCGTGCGCATCAGTTCCAGCACAGGAATAATCGGCGTGTCGCCGGAGCCCCAAACCACGTTTGCGCCGCCATGCTCCTTGGACTTGCGGTCTTTGATGTGCATACTCAGGATATGGTAGTGCTTGACGTTGATCAGTTCTACCGGATCAAACCCTGCGGCTACGTAGTGGCCCATATCCAGGTTCATTGCATTAAATTTGGATTGGCTCAGGGCTGTATCCCACCAGGTTGGTGTTTGCTGGGTATGTCCGTGGTAAGCAATGTACGTCTTGTTTTTAGCCGCAATATCACCCAGCCGCTTGGTTTGGGCCGGATCATTGGGCAGCTCTACCGTGGCCTGGTTGGCGCCCAGCGCCCTGGCTGCACGCAATGCGTAGTCCACCTCAGCATCTGTATTATTGGCGCCCAGTGCATTGGGTTTGTAGGCATATATGGTCACCCCGGCATCATTGTACATTTTACGCAGCTGCGTAAACTTATCCATAGGCACTTTCGCGCGCCACTCGGCCATTTTGGCTCCGTATTCCTTGATCGCTGCTTTCTGTTCCTCGGTCATTTCAGGGCGCTTGCCGTCGGGTCCGGGTGCCATGGCTGGTCTCGGAGGTGCTTCCGGTGCACCTGCAAATTGCTCGGGCGTGTTGCCCATCATTTCGATCGCGCTGATGTTGCAGTCAATGCAGTATTTCAGGACACTTTCGGCATCCTGCGGCAGGCTGCGCCAGGAGTAGGTAATCGCACCAACCTGTACACCATTAAACAATGAGTTGGGCTTGCCAAGCTTTCTGACGTACGCAGGTGCGCCAAAAATAGGGCTCCGTGCCATGATAAAGCCCGCAGCTGCCAGCGCCGATGTCCCGATGAATTTACGTCTTGAATTATCCGGCTGTTCCATTTTCAGTTGGTTTTTAAGTGTCAGTAATATCTTCCCACAAATTTATTTTCAACAATCATTTTCTTCATTCCTGCAGGATCAATCGGTCCCTGCTTGGCGTAAACGATCTTTCCGCCGGGCTCCACCAGGATGGTATAAGGCAGCGCACCCTGCCATTTGGGATCTACGGCTTCAATCAGCTTGTACTTATCCTCTGACGTAAAGATGTAGTTTTTGCCGGACGCAAACTTGCTCTGCAGAAATTTAAGGGCTTTTGCCTCCTTGTCGGGATTGTCGGCGCTGATGCTCACAAATTCAAAATCGCGGCCGCGGTACATATGCTGCATTTCCATGAAATCCGGAAACTCCGTTACGCACGGACCGCACCAGGTAGCCCACACATTGATCAGCCTGAGCTTGTCCGATTTGTTCTGGATCAGCTCCTTCAAACCCTCTTCATTGATCTTTTCCAGGGTAACCACTTCTTTGGCCCAGCCGGCCTGCTCTTTTTGCGCTCCCTGCTCCTTGGAAGCCCATTTCATAGAGCAGCCGAAGGTTTTGGTTGCAGGTGCCGGAACCGGCTGCCCGGCCAGCAATGCATCAATTGCATTTTTCGCGTCCAGATTTTTGGGCGTACCACTCGGTTTTTCCACATCATCAATGCGACCGGTATATTGCAGCTTTCTGTTTTTATCAAAAATAAAAATATGGGGTGTAGCTACCGGCCCGTAAGCCAATGCCGTTTTCTGATCGTCCCCATCATACAGGTACGGAAAGTTATAGGCCATATCCCTGGCACGTATTTTCATTTCCTCATAAGTGTCGCTCAGGTCGGTATAGCCCAGCTCATCAAGCCTGATCGCCTTCGGGTCATTGGAAGAAATAGCCACTACCGCGACTTTTTTGGCCTTGTAATCATTCACCAGCCCTTTGATCCGGTTTTCGTAGGCCTGCGCAGTCGGACAGTGGTTGCATGTAAACACAATCGCCAGGATATCCGCAGCTGCAAAAGTTTTCAATGAATACCGCTTTCCATCGACCCCTTGTAGATTAAAGTCGGGCGCAGCCGCACCAATTTTGAGCGTTTCGGGCTGGTCGGCAGCCTGACTGCCGTAGCCATGCAGAATAATGATAAGTGCCAGGCATATTTTGCGAATAAGGTGCATAGGTTCAGCTGTTTTGATTCACAAATGAGATATCATGCAAAAGCAAATCAACTCCAATAAAATACTGTTTTAATCCCATCAAACTTGCCGGCAGAAACGATCAGCGCATTTTTTTGAATACACCCCTGACATAAGGCTGTCACAGGCGTACCCTATTTTTGTTTAATCCTGTTGATAAAAACAAGCACTACAATGGAAAGCAAGGACGGAAAGGAAGTTGTGATCGCTGCCGATGCAAAAGCATGGCGCGATTGGCTGGAAGAGCACGCTGCCACGTCGGGGCCTGTGTATCTTGTGATTTATAACAAAAACAGCCTCGTACCCAGCGTAGGATATGCCGAGGCCGTAGAGCACGCGCTATGTTATGGCTGGATCGACAGCAAAACCATGAAGCGCGACGCCCGGAGCGTGTACCAGACTTTTACAAAACGAAAGCCTTTCAGTACGTGGGCCAGAAGCAACAAGGAACGGGTGTTGCGCATGACCGCGCTGGGCCTGATGCGGCCGGAGGGACAGGCAATGATTGACCAGGCAAAACAAAATGGCTCGTGGGACAAGCTCAATGATATTGACAATGAAGTGATTCCGGCAGATCTGCAAAGGCAGTTCGATGAAAATGAACCTGCCTACAAAAACTTCATGGCTTTTGCGCCATCAGCCAGGAAATTGATACTGCAATGGATCAGTGCTGCCAGGCGACCGGAAACGCGTGAAAAACGCATTCAAGCAACCGTGGACCAAGCCGCCCGGAACCTGAAAGCAGTGTAACGCTGGCAGCTTAGTTAAAGGAAGCCCGGAATTCCAGTGGTGAGTAGCTGGTTTTTGTTTTGAATAATTTGCTGAAAGACTGCGGGTGCTCAAATCCCAGCTCATATGCAATTTCACTGACCGACAAGTCCGTCACCGACAAGCGTTCCTTGGCTTTCTCAATCAGTTTATTGTGAATATGCTGCTGCGTCGTCTGCCCCGTAAGTGCTTTGAGCATGTTGCTCAGATAATTAGGTGAAATATTCAGCTTGCCCGCAATGTGCTGCACGGTAGGCAGCCCGGTTTGCATCAGGTCTTCACTATTAAAATAATCATTGATGATTTCTTCCAGCCGGTCCAGGATTTTGTGATTGACGTTTTTACGCGTTAAAAACTGCCGGTGATAAAAACGCTCGGAGTATTTCAGCAATAGTTCTATCTGTGCAATGATGAGGTCCTGACTGAACTGGTCGATATTGGCGCGGTACTCGTGCCGGATATTTTCAATGATGCTGTTCAAGGTCGCTTCCTCTCTCTCGGATACAAAAAGTGCCTCTGTAACATGATAGTTAAAGTATTCATACTGTTTGATACGCCTGGCAAGCGGCGTGTTCCAGAGGAAATCGGGATGAATTAACAACATCCATCCCGATTGCTGCACACCCGTATCAACGTCGGTACCGAACCTGAGCACCTGATCAGGCGCCATAAAGAACATCACACCATTGTCAAAATCCACATCCTGCTGACCGTACTTCATCCTGATGTTGAAATTGCGTTTCAGGGCGATGGAGTAAAAATCCTTTACCACAGCGGGAGGATCACCGGGAAGATGGCGTACCAGCGACATATCCATAATGCTGACGAGCGGGTGCTCAGGCGCGGGCATACCCCTGAATCTGAAAAATTCGGTGATGGTTTTGAATCGGGTCGGCTGCACGTTTGACATTTTACAAGTTAATTAATTCTCCCGGAATGCGCCTGCAAACTCCTGCGCAAATTCTGCCAGCTTGATCTTCCCCATCACCACTGGGTGGTTTTTTACGTAATCTTCGGCCAGCAGCCCGCTGTACAATGCACCGTACATCTCAATCAGCCCTGCTGCGATGGTCGGGTTCATTCCCACGGCGAGCAGCTGATTCAGTGACTCTTCCGAAGAAATCAGCTCCCATTTCAGCTCCGGCCGGCCAATCGCCTGTCCCAGGATGCGCGCAGTTTCGTCGCCTGTCAGCTCCTCGCTGGCGACGTAGCGCACGCTTCTGCCTGTAAAACCCGACTGGATTTCCTCAGCTACCGCCTCAGCAATGTCGAGTGGCGATACCCAGGGGATCATCCTGTCTGCACCGTAATTCACCGAAATCTTGCCCGTCGCCTGGATCATCGGCACATAACCGTACAGGTTGTAGTAAAACGATACCGGCCGCATGTGCGTGATTGAAACCGTTTCAGGCAATGTATTCAGGATTTGCTCCACATGGTATGCCCCGGCAAGAATTCCGTTTCCGGCCGGCAGATGTGCCCCGAAAGTGCTCAGATTGACGACCCTCTTTACGCCGGATTTCTGAATGGCTTCGGTATAATTGCGGCCGAGCTGCTTGTAGAAACCGATCAGATCCAGATCCTTATTCATGTAGCTGTGGGCGGCAACCATTGTGTAAACTGCGTCCGCACCCGTGAAAGTATGGGTCAGAAATTCAGCGTCTTCAAAGGTACCAATCGCCGCCTCAGCGCCCAGTGCCTCAATTTCGGTCTTTCTGTCGGGGTTGCTGCTGATGATGGTTACTTCGTGACCGTTTGCGATCAATGCTTTGGAAAGTGGCTTGCTGATGTGCCCGATTGAACCTGTAATTACGATTTTCATTTTGCCGTGCTTTTTTGTTTCTGCAAAATTCAGCAGTATGGCAAAAGCACACGTAGTCAAATCTACGGTTGTTGTAGCCGAAAGAAGGAAGCTACTTTACATGATCTCTTTTGAAAAACAAAGACAACGGCCAGAACAGCGCGGTAACAATCGCGCGTGACCAGTTTGGCCGGTCCGGGTTGGACCTTACCGCCTGCATGCCATAATAAACCAGCAGTATTCCGAAAATTACCAGCGCGGAAGTCATAGGATTTCGATTTTAGATTTTTGGAAAGATATTTGCAATGAAGCGTACTACTAAATGTAACATATCGTGCCAGAAACAGAACTTACCGGTCTTCAGAAAAGGGCTTCCAAATACATTGACAAAGCCATCAGCTACAAGGTGCGCCCCGGAGAGGTGATCGAGGGCTATTTTGCAGGGTTTGATGAAAAAAACAATGAGCGCGCCGTGATCCAGATGTCCAATGCTGCAGATACAACAACCCTGCCGCTGATGACCGTGGTAAATTATTTTGAAGGCGTTGAGGATGAGGAGGATTAACAAATCAGCATGTTAAAGCATTCATCATCCCTGCGATTACCAACATTCGGCTGCAAAGGCGGAAACAACTCCGCTTTCCGGCTGCCTTACCTGACCCGCATTTCTACCCGCCGGTTCAGGCTCCGGTTTGACTCCGTATCATTCGGCGCAACCGGCTTTTTGTCGCCGAATGCTTTGCTCCGGATTCTGCCGGCAGCAATCTGGTGATCCACAAGAATATCTTTGATCACATCGGTACGTGCATTTGAAAGGAGCAGGTTCTTGTAGGAATCGCCCACATTGTCGGTATGTCCTGCCAGCTCAATGGCGTGCTTGTCATTATTTTGTAAAAACTCCGCAATGCGTTCGAGGTGTGGGCGGGACTTTTCCAGCACTTTGGCTTCACTTTGACTGAAATACAATACCGTCGTGATGTCTTCATGCAGAATGGGTGTCGTACTTAAAGGCAGCTTACCGTTTGCCAGCGGTCTCAGGTAAAAGGTTTCCACGCTGCTCATCCGGCTCGCGCACACAGGTTCATTCAGCGTTTCATAGCCATCGGCATAAATGGTCAGTGTGCTGCTATCACCCGGCGTGATTTTGAATTTATACATTTTGTCTTCATACAGGGGCGTCAGCTGACGGTCGGTGTGCTGGCTTACAATCATGATCGTAGCCTGAATAGGCTGTAACGTCTGCCTGTCCAACACCCTTATGATCGCTACGGGCCGGACTGACTGTGCCTGTACTGTTCCTGTAAAAGGCAGCATCAGGAAAAGAAGAAAGAAGCCTGCTTTCATAAGATCCTACATTAGTGACTGCCTGTATTTTACTATTCCATGATTTAGTAAGACAATATATAAAATTGGGATGAAAAATAACCCGGCGCTGTAGGAAGAAAACAGCCACTAAACTTTTTCCTGTAATCATCTTTCCTGCTTGACTCCTCCAAACATCTTCCTCATCTTCGCCACCTATGAGCATACATCCGATGAAACAGATGATGGTACCCACCCAACTTACGCATCTTGACGAGCAGCAAAACAAAGTGGCGCACCCATCAACGTCCCTGCTGAAAACCATTTTACTCATTATTGTACTGAGTGTCACCTGCCGAAACCTGCCGGCTCAGAACCAGCCGCAAGCAATCCGGACGGATATTCCCCTGGACTCTATCCGGCTGAGCGACCCCTGCATCCTGGCGGATAAAAGTACCTCCATGTACTACATGACCGGCACCGGGGGGATGCTCTGGAAAAGTAAAGACCTGAAAAAGTGGACGGGGCCCTATAAAGTTGCCATGACGGACCCGACATCTTGGATGGGCGATAATCCGATGATCTGGGCAGCGGAACTGCACGAGTACAAGGGCAGATTTTACTATTTCGCCACCTTCACCAACCGGGCCGTGAAGATTGATACCGTGGGCAGTAATATCATCGAGCGCCGCGCATGCCATGTACTGGTCAGTGACAGTGCCGCAGGGCCCTACGTACCCATGAAAGATCCGGTTTACCTGCCTGCCAATATGCCGACGCTGGATGGAACGTTGTGGGTCGAGGAGGGAAAGCCATACCTGGTTTATTGCTACGAATGGCTGCAAAACCTGGATGGTACCATTGAAAAAATACAGCTCAAACCTGATCTCAGCGGACCTGACGGGCATTCAAAGCTACTTTTCAAAGCGAGTGACAGTCCGTGGAGCAGGGAAAAAGTAAATGGAAAAGACGTACCGAACAAGGTTACCGATGGACCATGGCTCTTTCGAACGGGCACCGGCCGTCTCGGCATGATCTGGACCAGCTGGATTTATGATGTGTATACCCAAGGCGTCGCTTACTCCAAAACGGGCAAGCTGGACGGTCCCTGGGAACAGGAAAAAGCCCCGATCACGCCCCCGAACTTCGGACACGGAATGCTTTTTCAGACGTTTGAAGGCAAATGGCTGATGTCTGTTCACAGCCACAAAAGCGTGAACGGCCGTACCATGCGGTACCCGCATTTATTCGAAACAGACCTGTCCGGGGATAAGCTGGTGATCGGAAAGCCATATCTGCCCTAGCTCGTGCAAATGCCGCGGCCTCATGCAGAATCTACCCGTCAATTATAGGGCTTCAAGCAAAGAAGATTTGGAAAAACAGGTTGTTTTCCAAAAATTATAAATCCCGATTTTGATACCGGCAATAAAATGTGCTATTTCAAGTTATTCTTTCCAGACATATCGGTTACCTTTTCATAAGCTCAGGCGAACAGCACCTTTCTGTCTTTCACAGATTAAACAGGTTATTTACTGCTTATGGGATTAATGGATCATGTGTTACAAGTGCCTTCCTACGGTTGGCAGGACAGCAGCGGACAACTTATCAAACCCACCGCCGGCCAGATCATCAGGGAATTTTTTCGCAGGATCAATATTTTCGAAAGCCGTAAAAACTGGCTCCCGTTTTTCAGCTGGTTCAGAGTTATCTGCATTCTGCCGCTTTTTTATCTTTTTCTCTTTAAATACATGAGCGTTGGGCTGCTGGTCACTGCGTTTTTGTACAGCATGATCATCATGGGGACGCATGGTACCATCTGGCATCACCGCTATTGCACGCATCAGGCATACAAGTTCAGCAACCGGTTCTGGCTGATCGTCACCAAAAACCTGACGATCAGCATGGTTCCGGAGGAAATTTACACCATTTCCCATCACGTGCATCATGCCAAGTCCGACAAGCCGGGCGATCCCTACAATGCGGAAGCCGGCTTCCTCTATTGTTTCCTGGCAGATGTGAATCACCAGCCTATTTCCACCACCCTGACCGAAAAGCAGTATCATCAGGTGAGCCAGCTGATGCGGCATACCGGTGTAAAAGGCAATACGTATGCGCAATATCTTAAATGGGGCTCCTACTCCAACCCCGTACGGGAAGTTACCGGGTGGCTGCTCAACTGGGCATTCTGGTTCTGCGTGTTTTATGCCATAGGCGGATTTGCATTGGTATGCACGCTTTTCGGAGCAGCCGGCTTCTGGGCAGTAGGTGTCCGTACATTCAACTACGAAGGCCATGGAAAAGGCGAAAACAAGCAGCGCGACGGCATTGACCTGAACAATGACGATAAATCGATCAACCAGCTGTGGCCTGGCCTTGTGGCCGGCGAGTGGCATAATAACCATCACCTTTATCCGAGCAGCGCCCGCAGCGGCTTTCTGCCCTACCAGTTTGACCTCGCCTGGTACTACATACGCTTTCTGAGCGCCATCAAAGCCGTCAGCAGCTTTCGTGACTCAAAAGGACAGTTTTATGAGGAGCATTATAGGCCTTACCTGAGGAGGAAGGAAGAAGGGAAGAAGGTCGAAGGGAGGATGGAGGATGGAAAAATGGAGGAAGGAAGAAAAGTTGCGAAGGCGGGAGTCTGACTTTCTCCATCCTCCCTTTACTCCATCCTCCCTTCCTCCCTTCCTCCTTCCTCCCCAAAATCCTATCTCCCTACCAGCGGAACCTGCGCGTTTGTCTTCAAATAGGCGATTAATTCCGTTACTTCCTTATCGGTCAGGTTATCCAGCAAACCCGTCGGCATCATGGAGGCTTCATTTACTTCACGGGTCTGAATGTCGGCCTTGTTGACAACCACTGCATCCTGCCCCACCACACGGAGGGTTAGCTGACGATCGGTTTCTTTGGCTACATTACCCACATACGTCCGTCCGTCGCGCATGGTTACTACCACCATCTTGTAGTCGTCCTGGATTTCGCCGCTTGGATCAAGAATGTTGCCGAGGAGGTAATCCAGGTTAGCACGGTTGGAGCCCGTCAGCTCCGGACCGATCACGCCGCCTTCACCATAAAGCTTGTGGCAGGGCGCACAGGTACGCTGAAACACAATCCTGCCCCGAGCCTTGCTTGCCTCTGCCACAGATTTTTCACTCAGCAGGTCCTTGTACTTCTTGTAAGCTTTCTCATCAAAGGCGACGTGGTCGATAGGTCCCCACACTTCCACAAATCCGCTGCCTACCACGCGCCTCAGCTGCCGGGCCACATAGGTAGGAACATCCTTTTTCGGAATTGTTTTGCTGGCAATGGCCTGTGTAAGCAGCCAGCCCGATTTGGGTCTTGAAGCAAGGGTCTGGATTGCCTCCGCTTTTTCTGTTCTTGAAAAACGGGGATAATTCTCAATCAGGGACTTGGCCAGGGGCTCACTTTCAAATGCAGCTACGCTCCGGATCGCATCGGCACGAAGTGCGGCATTATTGAGCAATGCGGGCAGCTCCGCTTCAAGCTCAGGACGCTGTCGGACCGTGAGAGACTGTAATGCTTTCTGCTTTTGCTCCAAAGTAGCACTTTTGCTTTTCAACGTAGCCAGGTCGGCTTTGGCTGCCTCGGTGTTACCAAACTGCCGGTTCAGCTCTGTGGCCAGCGAAGCCGTCGCTTTATCCGACTGCTTTAACCTGGCCAGTACAGGCGGCCAGTTGGCAGGTGTCTTGATATCGGTCCGGCCGGCCAGTGCATCCTGCATTCCTTTCAGCAAGTCCATTCTGTTGACAGGCGCTTTCCCGATGGCAGCAATGAGGGTTTCTACCTGGTCGGCGTCCACGGTACGCCGGGCGATGAATGCAGTAACCATCGGGAGCTTCGACGTGGCCGACATTTCCAGTGCTTTCGCAGGATTCTCTTTCACGAGCGGCTCAATGCCGAACCAGATCATTTTAGGCAGATTATGATCATTTGCATCCTCGCCATGTGCAAGAAGTGCAGAAGCCAGCTTCCACTTGGAGGCAGCTTCAATGCGCTGTAAAGCAGAGGCCAGGTACAGCCGCACTACAGGTGAGGGATCTTTCTTGGCCAGCTCGGCCAGCTTTGCAGTTACCTCAGGAGCGGGCTGGCCATTTTCACATAAAAACTGGATCGACCAGGCACGTACATACGCATCTTTGTCTGACAGCGAAGCAGTAAGCTGATTTCCGGACAATGCATTGATCACCTGCAGTGCCCACATAGCCCGCAAACGATCGTCCGGACTGCCTTCGCTGAATATAGCATTCAGTTTTCCGATTGCAGCTTCGGAAATATTGCCCTTTACTGCCCGGTTTTGCAGGATGACCCTTGCCCGCCGCGCATGCCAGTCGCTTTTGCTGGTTTGCAGCGAAGCCAGTTCCAGATCGCTCAGTGTATTAAGATCCGCGTAGCGGTTGGGAAAATGCTCAGCCAGTGAATTTTTGGGTGTAATCCTGAAAATACGGCCTGTTTCCGAGTTCAGTACGTCGGAGCCGCAGATATCCGCATCGTGCCAGTCGAGTACATACAAGGCACCTTCCGGTCCCGTTTCCATGCTGAATCCCACCCACTGTGCATTGTTGGCCATCATAAAGTCGTCGGAATGGCTGCCTGTAAAACCGGAACCCTTTGGTGTCAGTATGTCCGATAAAATGCCATGCTCGTGAATGTTGGCCATGAAAATCTTGCCTTTCTCAGAGGCCGGAAATGCATCAGACTGGTAAATGCGCGCGCCTCCATGTGCTGAGCGGTGACTGTGATCAGCGATCGTCTTGATGTCATTATAAACGTAGGGATTGAAATGCTGCCCGCCCTGCCGGTGGTAGATCCCGCCGGGCACCACATGCCACAAATGCGGGATGACGCAGGCTGTAATAAAGAGTTGCCCCTTGGCATCATGATCAATGCCCCACGGATTGGAAAAGCCGTGTGCAACAACTTCAAACTTTTGCTTTACAGGATGGTACCGCCACACTCCTCCATTGATCTCCACGCCATCTTCAACCTGGATGTTCTCCGGAAACGGATCTTTGTGCCGGTACAGCTTTCCTTTTCCTGCAGGCTTCCCTACAGTGGACGGTGTTGCAAAACCCTGCAGACCGTACAGCCAGCCATCAGGTCCCCAGTGAAAGCTGTTGAGTGTCTCATGGCGGTCGCGGATGCCCCAGCCGGTAAGCCGTACCTGAATATCATCCATATCGGCCTTGTCGTCACCATTTTTGTCCGGTATAAAAAGCAAATTGGGCGGCGCCCCCACAAATACACCGTCAAAGCCCACTGCGAGGGCAGAAGGAAATGCGATACCCTCAGCAAACACTTTCCGGGAATCGGCAATTCCGTCTTTGTCGGTATCTTCCAAAATCAGGATGCGGCTGGTACCTGCATTGGAGAAGCCCTTGCCGCGGGATTCGTAATCCTTGTTTTCGGCAATCCACATCCGGCCTTTATCGTCCCAGCAAAATGCCATCGGCTGTGTCATCATCGGTTCGGAAGCCCATGCATTTACCTGGTACCCGTCTTTGATGGTCATGGATGCAACTGCCTCCTGCGCACTCAGGAACTTGGCTTCCCGCCCCTCCTTTTGTGCCAGCGCCCACAATGCAGTGGCGTTGTAAATTCCGTTATCACCCACAAACTCGCCAAAGGTTTTATTAAGTGCTACATCATCCAGCTCACCTGTGTAAATAACGAGTTCGTGCCTGATGGTCTCGGTTTCGCCTTTTTTGATAAACCAATCCCCGCTGCGCGCGCGTGCCGGGCCGGCTCCCAGCTGACTGTCCACCCGCCAGGTCTGGGGATATCCTTTGTTTTGTTTGTGATCCAGAATGGCAATATGCGCCAGGTCTCTGCGGCCTTCCACCTGCATCCCGATGTCCACCCAATGAGCGGCCTGCCCCTCGGCTTTTTCGTTTTTCTGCCGTGCAGCGTTTACTACTTCCCCTTTGATACCTTCTTTCCACGGCATCCGCACAAACAGACCGCCATAATCGTACTTGCCGATGGTGACGTCCGTCTGGGCTTCGCCATTCCATTCAAGGTCCAGCAGGTACTTCCCGTTTTTTTGCCGCATGGTCCAGTTCTGGGTTTCGGTCAACACGGCGGTGCCTGCCGAGTCAAGGAGATGATAGACGGTCTGCCACTTCACCTCCTTGCCTTTTGCCGCGGTCACTTTCGAGGACACTTTTTTCCAATATCCGTCTGACGGGTGGTGAAAATAATCGCGACCGTTGACGCGGGTATAGCCCCAATATATGCCGGTCTGATGTTTGTGATGACCCGGGCTGTACTCCGTCAGCACTCCTTTTCCATCGGGTGCGACAATCGGGTGCAGGTAAGGCCGGAAATCCGCCTTTGCATTCTGGGTGAGAACAGGCCTGGTTTCACCGGCCCGGAAAATCCGGATCATTTCACCATCAGCACTTTGCACAGCGCGGAGCTGCGGGTCGGCGATGGGCGGCATTTCGCGTTTTGGTTGTTGTTGCAGGCCGAAGCAGAGCAATGCTGCTACCAGCAGGGCAGGTAAAGATTTTAAAAAGTACATGTTAACAGTTGCCTGGATTTAGGAAAATACGGGTTTTGAAAAATATAACCCCAACTGATAAGATGCAGAAAGACGTGACTTACTCAATCCTGCGTTTGCAGTTATATTTTGTTGTTTAAAGAATTTCATAAATTTATCCATACCGACCTGCCTGATCCCGTATGACTGCCGTCAAGCTTCTTTTGCTCTTTATTATGATCACGATATTCGACCACCACGGGATCATATACCGCTCCGGGATCAAAAAGCCGGCACTGAGCTACCGCGAGCGGATGGAACTCGCGCGCAGCCGGAACCTCAGCGGTACCTGGCGACTGACGGGAATCAGTGAAATGGATGAGGCGATGATCGTGGACCCGCGCGGAAAAAAGCTGCTGAGACAACAGGTAACCGACAACCATGAGCTGCTGATCTCTTTTTTTGAAGACAGTACATTTACGCAGATCCGCACCAATGGTGAGTACGACCAGGGCCGGTGGGCCGTTGACACAAGCACGTCGTCCCTTTTCCTGACCTCAGGCCGGAGTACTCTGGAAATCGCGATGGACTTTGACGTAACCCGGGAGGGATCGCGGATGCTGGTACTTGATTTCTCGCCGGGCAACAGCGTGTCGCTGGTAGAGTATGCGCGGCGCACCGGTGGGTTCAGGGAAGATCCTTTTCATCCATCCAACAACACCTGGCGCATCCGGCCCCAGCGCCCCGAAAACCGCAGCCAGCTTGTTTACCGGCTTACCAACTACATCCGGCATAATGCCTACCTGCTCAATAATGCCGCGCTCAGGAAGGATCAAACGGTTTCGTGGGAGTTCTCGGAGGGTATTATCAAGCTTTTCAATGTAGGAGTGGGTGTGGTAAAAGAAGACAAAATGCCTCAGTCGTGGATCAACTGTTTTTATTCGCGTGAAAATGCGCTGGAAGCCCGGGCTATTTTCGAGGACTATCTGCTCAAAGCCAAACATCCCGGGCACAACACAGGCAACTGGGTGCGGGACGACTGCAGCATTCTCACGGATATCCACAATGGCCTTCGCAAATGGTAGTGCAAAAGAAAACGCCGGCTGAATGCCGGCGTTTGGATGTTCAGAGAACGTAAAACTTACCCGCATGCTGGGGCGAAGGCTCATAATGGTCTTTCGTCATCTGTTTAAGGTCACGCTCAATGTTGCTTGAAATTGTCAGCATCGGCGTGTCCGTCGGCTTGTTCTCAAACGGATCCTGTAAGTGAATGGCCATTTTTTCAATCAGGAAAAAGAAGGACGTAGTCACTACCAGCACCGGCACCATCAGAAATCCAAACAGATCAACCAGTGCAAATGGCAGCAGCAGGACAAAAAAGTTGAGTGCCAAGTGAATGTAGAGGCTGTATGTTGCGGGAAAAACGGTGTTTTTGATCCGCTCACACTTGCCCATCGCATCGCAAAGACGCGTAACCGTCCGGTCAATTTCAACTTGCTGATATGCATTGATCCAGCCCTGCTTCAATGCATTGTTGAGGTCACGGGCGTGCAGCTGCATCAGTCCCACGTGCTTGGTATCAAATTCCTTGATATACTCAAAATCCTCTTCCGAAAGGTGCTTGCGGACAATGGACATGGGATCTTCCTTACGCAGCCCTTTACCCAATGCATAGCACCAGGCAATCTGCCGGTTGATCATCCGCTGTTTGAATGCGTCCAGCGCCAGCGGCTGAAAGCTGTCGTCCATCAACGAAATCACCTGCCGGGCGAAGGTGCGGGAATCGTTCACGATCGCGCCCCACACAATGCGGGCTTCCCACCAGCGGTCATAGGCCTGATTGGACCGGAATGCCAGCAGCAGGGAGATGATGGTACCCAGCACGGACGTGACGGTAATGGGGATGGTGATGTTGGTGATATGGTAATTCTGGTAGATTACTTCAATGGCTACCCCATAAACAGTCACAAACAACACCTGGTACTTGATTTTACCAAAAATGTAACCTATCGGGATATTTTTCTTCAAAAGCATAATCGGACTGTTTTTTTGTATTAAAAATTAACCTCGGGCCTGCGGAATGTTGTGCCTGATGCAGTGAGTGCAGATACATGGATCAGATCGGTATCGACGATGGGGTACCCGCATTTTCTGAGCACCGGTACGGCATCGATGCTGTTTTTGTTGAGCTTCGGGACGCCGTAACTTTCAGAGATTGCGATGGCGGTAGTTTCATGATGTTCAAGGAAATTCTTGAACGAAGCGAGCTTATTGCCGTAGTAAAAGTCGATCCGGATGCTTTTGAGCCGTCTTCCGAACAAGTCTTTCAGCATTTTGCATTCCTCCCAGAACTGGTCGGATACGTAGGAGTACTCACGCTCCCGCTCCTGCAGGAAGAGCAGGTCCTGGATGTCGTGGGAGACGTGGAAAAGATGTATAAAAACCAGGCGGACCTCCTCTGCCGAGTCCCTCACCACCGTTTCGGCCACCTGGATGCTTTCACCTGAAAAATCACTGGGTATGATGATCGTCTTCATGCTGCAATGTTTTGATTGACAATCTTTTTCGTAAAAAATTTGACAATGCAATGTTACAGCAGAGGTATTAGGCCCGATTAAGAAGACGATTATAATCGTCTAAGAAGATCATTAAAATTCGTTAAGAATATTAGAAAGTAATGAGAAGGCGCTAGGCTACGGGCAGGAAAGTCACAAAACGTGTTCCTTTGTCGACCTGACTTTCGACGTTCACGCTCCCCTTGTGCATCCGGATGATATTATGTGCAAGCGGCAGTCCAATCCCGTACCCCTTGTACTTACCTGTATTGGAAGCCCTGAAAAAAGGCACGAAGATCTGGGCAATCTCACGGTCGGGAATTCCAATGCCCTGATCCAGGATGTCAACGATCACATGGGCACGGTCGGCGCGGATGGAAATGAGCACGGGCTTGTTGTCGGAGTACTTGCAGCTGTTGAGTACAATGTTCGTAAATGCCGCTTTCAGCAGGGCTTCGTTGCCGCTTACCACCAGTCGCTCTTCATCTTCAGGTAGCAGGTTAAAATCTATTTCAACCTGATTGGAAGGCATTATTTTGTTGACAGCTTCCTTGACGGCGATAATCAGCTCATCAATGCGCAGCTGCGTCCACTGCTCTTTTTTGCCGTCAAAACCTGTTTGCGCCAGGCTCAGCATACTATTGGTTAGGTGTTCGAGCCGCTCCGACTCTTTGTAAATGGTTGTAAATGACTGCCTGGCAGCCTCTGAAAGTTCGGGAGCCGAAAGTCCGAGCTGCGCCTCCCCGCTGATGACAGTAAGCGGGGTTTTAAACTCGTGGGAAGCATTGCTGACAAAGTTATTCTGGATCTCAAAGGTAATTTCCAGCCTGTCCAGCATATCGTTGAACGTTTTGGCAAGATTAGAAATGTCATCGTTGGTATCCTTGACGGTGAGACGCTGGTTGAGGTTGTGCGCGCTGATGCCGTTCACATTGCGGATGATCTGCCTTACAGGCTTGAAGATCTGCCCGGAAAACAGTTTACCGGAGGTAAACACCAGCGCAAGGGATATCAGAAAGCCCACCACAAGCAATTTCTGAAGGTAATCTATTTCTTCCTGCCCAAACAGGTCGACGGCGGAGGAGATCACCACAGCCATCCGCCCCAAATGCCGGATTTCAAGCCCTACATAGCTTGTATCACCTTTGGAAAAACGTACCGGACGGTGGAGACCGATGGACGTGTAGAATGAAGCCGGCATGGGCAGCTGAGCCTGAACTGTTTTGATGCGGAGCGTATCCTTGTCCCAGATCACCCTGTGTTTCTCAAAAGGCAGATCGCCCAGGTGCTTTTCCTTAATCGCGTAGTAAATGGATGTACGCGACCGGTTCTCTTCCAGGGCAGCGTGCCCCACAATGTCGGAGCGTACTTCGAGCCGGTGGAAAAAGCTTTCTGAAATACTTTCGGTAGCAAAAAAGTATAGCATGACACTCAGTGCCAGTATAATACCTCCTGACAGGATCGTAAAAAGCAGTGCGATCTTATTTTGAATTTTCATAGGAAAGCCGCAGCACGTACCCCATTCCAAATACCGTGTGGATGAGTTTGGCAGCGTGATTTTTATCAATTTTCTTGCGCAGGTAGTTGATGTAAACATCCACTACATTGGTACCCAGGTTGAAATTGATGTCCCATACATTTTCCAGGATTTCCATCCGGTTCAGCACGCGGTTCTGGTTGGCCAGCAGGTATTCCAGCAGCCTGAACTCGGTGGCGGTAAGATCAATTTCCTCCTGTCCCCGCTTTACTTTCTTGGTATCCTTATCAAGCACCAGGTCACCCAGCGTCAGTACATGTTCCGTTTTGTCAGATTCGGGTTCTTTTCCGCGCCTGGCCAGGGTCCGCAGCCTTGCTTCGAGTTCTGCCAGCTTGAAAGGTTTGGTCAGGTAATCGTCAGCACCGGCATCCAGGCCCGAAACAATATTTTCAGTGGTTCCCAGCGCCGTAAGCATCAGGATAGGCGTCACAAATCCTGCATCGCGAAGGCGGCGGCACACTTCCATTCCATTGATCACCGGCAGCATCAGGTCCAGGATAATCACGTCAAATACATGCTGGGAGGCCATCTGCAGTCCCGACTGTCCGTCCATCGCAACGGCAACTTCATGCCCGGAGGCCGACAGGCTGCGCTGTATCAGCGATATCACACTCGGTTCATCTTCAACAAGCAACAACTTCATGAGGTGGGATTGGTTGGTCAGTTTTCCGGTCCAGCTTGTAGCTGATCCCGGATGTAACATCCCGAAATATATTGTTTTCTCGCAGCTTTCGCTTTAATGTCGGCGAACTTTAGGGTATTAAGCAGCACTTCAAAAAAGTAAGGGCAACAAAAAAGGGAAGCAATGTGCTTCCCTTTGATTTCTGAGGCTGGTGTCAGTGCTGCTGATTACTTCGCAGTATTGCTTTTCAGTTGCAGACCTACGATGGCTGCTTTTTGTGCAGCTGTATGCTTGCTGTTTTCCAGGGCAACTTTTTCTTTCAAAGGAGCCGGACCGTCCAAAGCCGGAAGCGATACGGGCAGCGACTGGTTAAGGCCGGTCACCTTGGTTTTTTCTTCTGCTTTATATACGTTATTAGAAGCATTAGCGTAAGTCGCAATAGTCATGGCCAGCATGGCTCCAACTAGGATGTTTTTTGTATTTTTCATCGTTAATAGTGTTTATGTTCTTTTTTGTTTTCTGATCTTGATTTCTGTTACAAATGTAATACAATATTTTGAATACAAAGCATAAAGAGCATCTTGACCGATAGATCATTCGGTATAAACCTGGGTTTGAAAGCTCTGAAACACCAGTCTGATCAAACAGAAACATGGTATTATTTAAAGATCAAAAATTTAAAACCAACTGTAAAACCAAAAAAGCCGCCAAGTAACATTTTGAGCCGGAAGGTTGGTGCAGAAGTTTAAGTATACTTTACTTTTAACACCAAATACTTTTCTAATTTTCATTGTCAATTCCGAATATTCTTCTGAGTGGATTTAACCAATAGGCATTTTTACAGGTGAAATGCACTTTGATTCTGCATTCTCACAAAATATTTTTCAAAAAATTTTTAAAATATTTTCACGCATTGAGCAAACGGCTGCTGGATACCCCCGAAATGCAGCAAGCCCGGCGTTGGACCGGGCTTGCTGGGAGTGTTATCAGAGATACAATCTGCGCTACATGGGTGTATCGGGAGTCTCGATCGAGGGGAGCTGAAACGATATGCCGGATATCTGGCACATCGCCAGAAAGTCGGGCAGGGATGGTATTGCCTGTTCGTCCAGGATTTGCCGGGTAGTTTCGTCGGCAATGCCCGCATCTGCCATAGCGGCAGTCAAGTCCAGCCCCTTCGCCTCCACGAGTTGCCTGATCTCGGCGATCAATGCACGGGCGTGATCCTCGTACACAGTAGTTTCCATGTTTCTTGATGTTAAGTTCAGCCGGCAAAACGACAAAATCGTGCCACAAACTGCCAGGCCGGCGCCTGCGGCATGTTTTTTAGGCAATTACTGTTACCTGCGCGGTGGATACGCCGGCAGCAGAACTTTAATCAAAAAAAACAATGAGTGCACAAACAGATAATACATTAACCTTCCGGATCGGAGGTGAAATCGAGATCAACAGAGTAGGTTACGGCGGGATGCAGCTGACTGGGCATGGCGTTTGGGGAGATGCTCCCGATCGCGAAAAAGCTAAGCAGGTATTACAGGAAGCTGTGAAAGCAGGTGTGACCTTTATCGATACGGCTGATTCCTACGGGCCCCATACCAATGAAGTACTGATCGCAGAGGCACTGCACCCCTACCCCGGAAATCTGCTGATTGCCACCAAAGGCGGACTCGAACGCACCGGCCCGAACCAATGGCCGGTCAACGGAGACCCCAACCATATCCGCGAAGCCATTGGAGGCAGCCTTAAACGCCTGAAACTGGAATCCATTGACCTCTGGCAACTCCACCGCTTTGACCCGAAATTCCCCATAGAAGAAACCCTCGCACCCGTGGTGGAAGCGGTGAATGCAGGAAAAATCAAGCATGTAGGGTTGTCGGAAGTAGATATTGCACAAATTGAAAGGGCTGAAAAGATAGTCCCCATCGTGTCCGTACAAAACCTGTATAACCTGGGCGACCGGAAATGGGAAGAAATCGTAGACTATACGGAAGGCCGTAACATGGCATTTATTCCCTGGTTCCCACTGGCATCAGGACCGGCCAAAATGGAAGCAAAAATCCGGAGCATTGCTGAAAAGCATGGTGCAACAACCGCCCAGATTGCCCTCGCATGGCTGCTGAAACGCTCACCGAATATCCTACTGATTCCGGGTACCAGCTCTGTGGAACACCTGCACGAAAACCTCGCCGCAGCAAGTATCAACCTGTCCGAAGAAGATTTTGCAGCATTATCAGAAGGCTGATATATTGCTCTGATAGTATTGCTGGCATTCTAAGTAATAGCCTGTAAAAAGCGGAGGCGAAGGAAAGTATCCTTCGCCTCCGCTTTTTACAGGCATTATTTCCAGCTGCTGGATGTCCAGACAACTCGATGCTAACTTACCATATTCAGCATTTTCGCATTTTTCTGCGCTTTGAGGGCAAGTTCGGTGGCCAGAAAGCATTGCTCCTGCGACATGGCCGTTTCGGTGCGGTTGACTACGTCTTCCAAAAGCTGCCGGCCGTAAGGCAAAGTCACTGCGCTGCAGTCGATGTACTGCGTATCCTTATTATTGACCACAAAAAGATGGTTTCCGCCTTCGCGCCCGGCAATGTCGATATTCTTTCGGATCTCAATATATCCTTCGGTGCCGAGTACGGTAAGCCGGCCGTCTCCCCACGTTTTCAAGCCATCCGGCGTGAACCAGTCGACCCGGATGTAGCCGGCGCCTCCATTGCCGCTGAGCATTACATCCCCGAAATCTTCGAATTTGGGATATTGCGGGTGATTTACATTGCCTACCTGCGACGCTACCACTTCCGCTTTGGTACTTCCCGTAAAAAACAGGAACTGGTCGAATTGGTGCGACCCGATGTCACAGATAATCCCGCCAAAACGTTTTTTGTCGAAGAACCACTCGGGACGAGTTGCTGTGTTCATTCGGTGAGGACCCAGACCGATCGTCTGTACCACTTTCCCGATCACGCCCTGCCGGATCAGTTCGCCGGCCTTGATCGTAGCGCGGTTTTCGAGGCGTTCGCTGTACATGATGGAATAAATATGCTTGGTTTCCTTTTGCACCTTGCGTACCTGCGTCAGTTGTTCGAGTGTAGTAATGCCGGGCTTGTCCACCATGTAATCCTTGCCGCTTTTCATCACGCGGATGCCCAGCGGCGCCCGCTCGTCGGGAATACCCGCGCTCAGGATCAGCTGGATGGATTTATCTTCAAGGATTTCTTCCTCGCTTTTTGCCTGTTTGGCCTGGGGATACTTTTTTGCAAACTCTGCATTCAGGTTGGCTTCCTTGGCGTAAAAAGACACCAGCTCGCCCCCGCTCCGGAGCATCGCTTCGACCTGCCCGTAAATATGCCCGTGGTTCATTCCAATAACCGAAAACTTTACTGAAGCGGCCGCCTTTGAAAAAGCAGGTTGTGCCTGTGCGGCAGATGTTATATGGACGGCACGCTCGGGTGCCAGCGCAGGAAACATGAGCAGCCCTGCTGCGGTATTGACGGAGTTCTTGATAAACTGGCGGCGGTCATCCTGTGAATCTTTCATTGCAAGCTGGGTTGGTGTTGCGTTTCTATAACAAGACACATGTCCGGCAATTTTAATGTGTCAACAGCAAGGACAGCATTCTTTACAGCATTCCCTGACAAGCCTGCCCGGCCACGATCAACTATTTATTCCCGACTGAAACCCCGAATGTAATCCGTGAATCATTTCTCTTCCGGGTAGCCTCCACGACACTTTCATAGGAGTTCTCAAAGCTGGTACGCAATGTCACCCATTTGTTCAGCGGGAGCTCAAATGTGAAAATGGTATTCCAGCGAAGGTTGGATAAATCGTTCAATGCAGGTTGTATGAAAGTAATGTGATTGATCCTGATCTTATCCTGTAAAATGGAGTGCTTCCCTTTCACCCTGAACGAATTACGTGCGGTCGTCACCGTCGCTATTTCCCTGAAATCCGTTGATTCGTACAGGATTGCATTGGTCAGGGTAAGGTTGTTGGCCGTACCCTCGATTAGCCGGTATCCCACGCCTGCGCCGCCCATGACCCGTAGTACAATGCGCCTCAGGTTGCTGGTTTCCAGCGCCCCGAGCCCGAACATATAAGTGCGGCTTTTTTTAAAAATATCCACGAAAACGTCCACATAGCTATCCCGCTCGGCGAGGAAGCCATTTTGCTTACCGTAGGTAAACCGCGGGTTGGTAGCAATATTGATAGCCGGCCCGCTGAATGTGAGTTCCGCACGCAGTACCATCAGGCTGCGGTTCACGTTCCCGCTGGTGAAGTTACCATCGCCGATAAACCGGTACCGGATCGTATCAAACAGGGGTGGCGGCGGTTTGGATACGCTGTCGAGCTTTGCGGCCACCGAGTCGGCCCGGGTTACGCTGGTGGTGCCGGATGTCTGCTGGCCCTGTGCCCAGCCGGAAATGCAGAAAAGTAAAAAAGCGGTATGCCTTATGAGGTACGCGGGTGTTTTCATCAACGCGATTTTGCAAAATAATAGTGCCAAAATGGGTTTAAAGCGCTTTCAACCCTGGTTCTGTTCCAATGCTTTTACCTTTCCGAGCCGGCGCATATGCCTTTCAGCCCCGGTAAACTCTGCCTTCAGGAAAGCGGTTACGAGTTCCTGGGCGGCCATGCTGCCCGTTACCCGGCCGCCGAGGCACAACAAATTGAGGTCATCGTCCTCAACACCCTGATGGGCCGAAAAGTGATCATTGATCAGTGCGGCACGCACCCCGTGGACTTTATTGGCCACGACCGATGCGCCCACCCCGCTGCCGCAAACCGCCAGTCCGCGATCAACCTCGCCGCCTGCGATTGCCTTCGAAAGCGGAACCACGAAATCAGGGTAATCATCCTGACTGTTGAGCTCGAATGCACCGAAATCCTGCACTTCGTACCCCTGCGAGGTGAGGAATGTTTTAAGGTTTTCTTTGAGCTCAAATCCTCCGTGGTCTGCTGCAATGCCTATTTTCATGATTTCAGAATGTTTAAATTTGATCTTTCAAATACAAGCCCGACCTGTAAAGGCGTGCGGCAAGTTCGTGATTTTATCAGACAATAAAACCCGGTTATGGGCAGCTTGTGACTACCTTTAACAGGTTTCCCGACTTAATTTCCATTGTTTTTTCCACTGGCGTGATCCGTACCAATCTGCATACCTACGTTCTGGACAACTTCAACCTGGCCGAACTGACGCATTCCGTGATCCTGAACCACAGCGCCGAGCTGCCTTCCACGGAAAAGCGGGGCTTTTTTGATATTGTACCCGAGGCAATCGACGTGGATTACGGTATATTCAAAATCCCTGCCGCCTACACGGACTTTGTGAAAGTAGTGCTTCGCCAGAATAAAACGAGCGTGATCCTGAGCTGCGAATGCGGGGCACCGGAACGGAAACTGTGCCCGCATCAGATCCAGCTTCTTTATAATATTTTACGATACAAAGACCTGCGTGCATTTTTCGATCAGCCGCTCCGGCACGAAAAGATCCGCCAGGCAGCCGCCGACTATGGTATGGAAAATGAACCGGAACCCGACCGGTTTTTCGCACTGGAACTGGCCGGCAAAGAGCTGCTGATCAAACCCCGGCTTAAAGAACTTATCCCCGTAAATGCAGCCTCGGTTGCACAGCTCGAAACCCGGCTGATGCCCGCGGCACCGCCCGAGCTGCCCGGCGAAAAGGCAGTGGCAGAAAACCGGAAAATGATCGCTGTACTGGGTCAGAACAAGTATTATGATCATTTTTTTCTGGAACTGTACGATGCGCCGACAACCCGCGACGGCAAGCTGAAAAACCCGCTTGTACCACTCAATGCATTGGAAATGATGTGGGACGAGGCCGACACTAGCGTGGTAAAGTTTTACTCCGCCGTGGCATCGTTTTCCAATAATTTCCGGAACAGTAAAACGTCCACCGACCTGGCCGGACTGAAATCTGTTGTCAGAAATCCGCTGGAAATTGATTTTTACTATCATAATTCGAGCATATCCGAGAACATCAGTGTGGCCTCGCTCGTGCCGGTGCGTATGGAGCGCACAGAAATGGAACCACAACTGATGATCGATCAGAAAAATCAGTTTTTCCAGATTTCGGGTGAACTGCTGCTCAATGGTGTGGCATTGGACCTGGAAACGATTACGATCCGGTTTGACTATTTTGTACTGCACCAGGATGCATTGCATTTGATCGGGAGTGAGGACACGCTCAAAATCGTATCCTTTTTCCGGCAGCACAACCAGAAAATCATGGTACATGCGTCCAAGTTTGAGGAATTCAGAACGCAGCTGCTTTCCCGTCTTGAAAACCGCATCCGGATTACCTATTCCTACCTCAGGCCTGCTACCCCCAGGCAGCTGGAAGAACAGGGTTTTAATGACGAACGCGAGAAGATCATCTACCTCGAAGAGACTGGCCAGTATATCCTGATTACGCCCGTGATCCGCTACGGGCCGGTGGAGGTGCCTGTATTTTCAGAAAAGCAGATTTATGCCATCGACGGGCACGGAAATCCCTTCGTGGTGGCCCGGCAGGATGCCGAGGAGGTGCGCTTTATCAGCATATTGAGGAGGCAGCATCCCGATTTCGAGGAGCAGAACGAGGGGCGCAATTTCTTTTATTTACACAAAACCCGGTTCCTGAGTGAAGACTGGTTTCCAATGATTTTTGAAGAATGGCAGGAGGAAGACATTCGCATCCTGGGCTTCAACAAGATCATGAAACAGCGCTTTAACCTGAACAAGGCAAGGGTATCGGTACATGTGATCAGCGGTATCAACTGGTTTAACACCACCGCAAATGTCTTTTTCGGAAATCAGAAGGTTACCCTCAAGCATTTACACAAAGCTGTCAAAAACCACACGCGGTATGTACAGCTGGACGATGGCACCACGGGCATGCTGCCTGCCCAGTGGCTCGAAAAATTTGCGGGATTTTTTGAGGCGGGCGAAATCGCCGGCGAAACCATACGCACACCCAGGATAGCCTTCCAGTCGGTAGCTGAGATGTACGATGCGGAAATGCTGGATAAGGAAGTGCGGGACGAAATCCGTTTTCTCCAAACCCGCTTCGCCGATTTTGACGCTATCCACGAAACAAAGGTACCCGCAGAGCTGGCGGCATCGCTGCGCCACTACCAGCAGGAAGGACTCAACTGGCTCAACTTCCTCGATGATTTCGGCTTTGGAGGCTGTCTTGCTGATGATATGGGGCTGGGCAAAACGGTACAGGTGATTGCATTCCTCCTGTCGCAAAGGGCCAAAGTGAAGCAGAACACCAACCTTATTATCGTACCTACCTCATTGATCTTCAACTGGCAGGGTGAAATGGAAAAATTTGCGCCGTCCATGAAAGTACTTACTGTATATGGCCCGGGCCGGGTGACCGACGTGCATGAATTTGACCGCTACGAGGTAATCCTGACTTCTTACGGTACGCTGCTTTCAGATGTGAATTTTTTGAAAAAATACCGTTTTAACTACATCATCCTGGACGAGTCTCAGGCGATTAAAAATCCGGAATCCCAGCGCTACAAGGCAGCACGCCTGCTGCAATCGCGCAACAGGCTGGTACTGACGGGAACACCTGTGGAAAACAACACCTTTGACCTGTATGGGCAGCTTTCATTTGCGTGCCCGGGATTGCTCGGCACCAAAACCCAGTTCCGCAATCATTTTTCCATGCCCATCGACCGCTTCAAGGATAATGCACGTGCGATGGAGCTTCAAAAGCGCATTAACCCGTTCATACTCCGCCGGACGAAGCGGCAGGTTGCCAAAGAACTCCCGGAAAAAACGGAGATGGTATTGTACTGTGAAATGGGCGATGAGCAGCGGAAAGTGTACAATGCCTATGAGCTCGAATTTTTCAACTATCTCAATGGTACGCAGGAAATCGACATACCCCGCAAGTCGCTGCACATTCTGCAGGGGTTAACCAAGCTCCGGCAGATCTGCGATTCGCCGGCTTTGCTGAATGATCATCTGTATTATGGCAATGCATCGGCAAAGATCGACGTACTCATGGAGCAGATCGGAAGTAAGGCAGGAGAGCACAAGATCCTCGTATTCTCGCAGTTTGTATCCATGCTGGACCTCATCCGCGATGAGCTTGTCCGCAGCGGAATACAGTTTGAATACCTGACGGGACAAACCAAGGACCGGGCCGCCATCGTAGACCGTTTCCAGCGTGAGCAGTCGGTAAGGGTGTTTCTGATCAGCCTCAAAGCAGGCGGTACCGGGCTCAACCTGACGGAAGCCGACTATGTTTATCTAATCGATCCCTGGTGGAACCCGGCTGTTGAAAACCAGGCCATCGACCGCAGCTACCGCATTGGCCAGCACAAAAACGTCATTGCTGTAAGGCTGATCTGCCCGGATACCATCGAGGAGAAAATCATGGAATTACAAAAAACCAAGAAGGAGCTGGCTGAGGACCTCGTCAAAACAGATACATCCATTCTTAAATCCCTCTCCCGCTCCGACCTGCTTTCGCTTGTGGGCCGTTAATCGAGATTACGGCTGATTTCCGTGATGAGGTATTCTTTTGGATCGCTGAAATATTCCCAGAAGAAAATGCCCGCCAGTCCGTTTTTCTTCACGTATTTACTTTTGTCCCGGATCGACTTTTCGTCTTCGTAAGTGATCAGCACCTTGGTTGAATCGTTGAAAAGATAAGGCGCATGTGCTTTCCGGTCGTAGTATTTCTTATAACCGTTTTGGTCAATGAGCGTATCTTTCAGCTTGGTATACCCGCCGCCGTCAGCCCTGCGCACCCTTTTTTCACCAAGCCCGTGGTGATTGGTCGTTTCGGCTTCCCAGCCTTTGCCGTAAAAAGCCGCACCGAGTACGATCTTTCCGGCCGGCACACCGGCAGCCATAAAGCTCTTCACAGACCGGTCTGCAGATGACACGTCGCCTTTTCCATACAGGTTGGTGTGGTGCCATACGGTGTTGTTCTTTCCACCGTAATCATAGGTCATGATAAAAATAAAGTCGGTATACTGCTGGACCAGCCCCATTTCGGTATTATCTACAAACGATTGTGAGCCGCCCACAGCCGTAGTAAGCTGGTACTTCCGCCCTTTTTCTTTTTCAAGCATATCCAGCTCAAACCGGATCGCCTTGAACATCAGGGTGAAGTTCTGCTTGTCCTCAGGCCGGTAAACATTCCCTTCCTCGCCTTTCATAGCCGGGTACTCCCAGTCGATATCAACACCATCCAGATCAAACTGCCGGACGATGTCCACGCTTGATTTGGCAAATTTGGCGCGGGAAGTTTCCGTCAGTACAGCATCAGAAAAATTCTCACTCCATGCCCAGCCACCAATTGAGATGAGGATTTTCAGGTCGGGATTTCTTTTTTTAAGCAGATTGAGGTTGCGAAAATTGGTGGAGTCGGTGGTCAGATTCGTCAGTATCGCCAGGCTGTCCTGCACATTGACAAATGCATAGTTGATGTGCGTCAGCTTTTCCGCATCAATCTCTTCCGTATTGACCAGCCCGCGAAAGCCGCCCACATAGCCGTTGACGACGTACTTCTTTTTTGTCTGAGCGGCCAGATGTCCGCTTTGGAGCATCAGGCAAAATGCAGCCACCAACCAGGTAAAATGTTTCATAGTTCAAGGGTTAAGTGTTTAATAAACAAAAATCCTGCGTGTAAAAACCATTTGGCCCGCTTCTACAACTACAATATAAATGCCCGCAGGAAGCCAGTCCAGACTAATATAAGCCGGGGAGGAAAACGTCCGTTTCACAACCCTGCGGCCAGTCGGGTCATAAATACGAAGCTGGGCGGGCTGTACCTGCATAAGCTTCACCACAAGCTGCCTGCCATCAGCGACATACACTTCGGCGCCGGCAGGAAGCACTTCTCCGGTAATAATGGAAGACGCACGAACAATGGCCAGCAGGCTGTAAGGCGAATCCCCGCCTGCATTGGTGGCTTTAATGCGGTACTGATAATCGTCAACTTCAAGGGAATCCTTGTCCTCGTAACTGGTAGCATTGCCCGGCAGATTGGCAATGGCTGCATAGTTTTCATCCAGACCTTTGGATCGCTCCACGACGATCTGGCTCGGACCGCCGCTCACCGGTGCCCATCTCAGCTGGATGAGTGCCGGCGCCAGCGGCACGGCCGTGAGGCGCTCGGGCTGTGCGGGAACAGGAATGCGCTGGGTAGTGGCAGCAGCCACATTGCTGTACGGAGACACACCCACTGCATTGACGGCTCTCACCCTGTAATAGTACCGGGTGTCCGGCGTGAGGCCGAGGCTGCCAAAACTGGCGGCATTCGGCGGCAGGGTTCCGACTCTCGTAAAGGTATTTCCGTCGGGCGATCTTTCTACCTCGTATCCTGTTTCATTGCCAGCATTGTCCCGCCAGGTCAGATTGATCTGGGAAGATGATGTGGCGTTTGCCTGCAAGCCGGTGGGTGCGGCGGGCACAACCTGCAAGGTAGCCGCGCTGGCGATATTGGAGTAGGCCGATTTGCCGGCAGTATTTTTTGCCAGGATTCGGTACCAATAGCGCGTCACAGGCACCAGGCCGGTGTCGGCAAATGCTTCGGTATTGGCAGGCAGATCGGCTATTTTGATAAAATTGGTCCCATTGAGCGAACGTTCCAGCTCAAAGCCCGTCTCGTCAGAAGCATTGTCGCTCCACGCCAGGTTGATCCTGGTTCCCGAAGCGGCAGTGGCCGTCAGCACATCCGGGGCTTTGGGGATGGTGATCAATGGCGGCTGGGTGGTAGCATTTGCTATGGCCGAGTAAGCGGATGCGCCGGAAGCATTTTTGGAGCGTATCCTGTACCAATATGCGGTGGAGGCTTTCAGGCCGGTATGCTGGTAGGTCACCACATTCACAGCTACCTCGGCAAGCTTTACAAATGTTTTACCATCAGCCGATTGTTCCAGCTCGAAAGCTGTTTCGTCGGCAGATGCATCGGTCCAGGTAAGGGTAATCTGGCTGGGAGATACGGCCGTCGCTTTAAGGTCGGCCGGTGGTTTGGGAACTGCAGCCATCGCAGCCGTACAAAGCATTCCCAGGAGCAGACAGGCAAAAGCCGGAGAAAGTAGCCGCTTATAATTAAGGATCATGGGTTCAGGGTTAAAAACCGTCACAGCCAGCCCTTTTTCTTGAACCAGGCGTAAACGGCGGCGGTAATCACAGCCATGAGAATCATCACACCCGGGTAACCCCACTTCCAGTGAAGCTCCGGCATGTAGTCGAAGTTCATGCCGTAGATACCTACAATAAAAGTCAGCGGCATGAAAAATACTGAAAATAACGTTAATACCCGGACAATTTCATTGGTGCGCTGGGAAGAAATCGAGAAGTAGATCATTACCAGCTGGTTCATATTTTCAAAAAGCGTATCGTAAATACTCTGTAGTTTGACATACAGGTCCCGGGTATCGCGGGTATAGGCATTGGTGCGGTCCGGGGCATCGAGTTTGTCTACAATTTCGTGGGTAAGCATGATCACGCGCCGGGTTACCTCCACCCTCCTCCTCAGGTAGTACAATCCCTGCAGGAGCGAAGCTTTCCGGTTTTTGAGGAACATGTTTTCTTCATAGTACTCAATGTCCTTGATGAGCTTGTCGGACTGCGTTTCAAATGTTGTCAGACAATTTTTTACAATTTCATTGACAAGCTGGTGAGCAGTTTTGCAATCGTTGTTTTCGAGCTGGTTATCTCTAATCATTTCCGGCACCGACCATGGCTTTTTGTGAATGGTGATTACCTGGTGCTCATTCATAAAAATGGCCACCTTGTCGGTCAGCTCGGTGACGGTATCGGCCTGTGGTCCTGTTTTTTCAGCATGTGAGCGGATGATGATAAACACGTATCCGTCCAGCTTTTCCACCTTCGGCAGGTGATCGTGCTGCTGCAGGTCTGCAATATGCGATTCGTGCAGGCGGTATGTGTTTCCTGCATCCTTTAATTCTTCTTTCGTGGGAGCTTCAATATCAATCCATTCAAAATCGTGCTCTTGCTCTTTGGTAATCGTGTGGATCATTGCCTGGTTTGAAACGGGGGTAAAATTTGCGGGCTATTTGTCGGGCTTGGCGTCCATGATGAAGCGGAGTGACTGGTCACGGGTGAAAAACGCCACCATCCAGTTGGAAAATGTTTTGACCCGGTTGCGGTACCTGATCAGTGAAAACAAGTGAATGACCAGCCATAGAAAGTAAGCGATAAAACCCTTGAAATGCAAGCCGGGCAGGTCGGCCACAGCCTTGTTGAACCCGATGATCGCCATAGTACCTTTATCCTTGTAGTGAAAGTCGGACAAAGGTTCGCTCCGAACCAGGTTACGCAGGTTTCTGGCCAGGTTCCTGCCTTGCTGTATGGCTACCTGGGCAAGCTGCGGATGGCCGTCGGGAAACTTCTCATCCGTGTTCATCAGGCAGATATCGCCTATGGCGTAGATGTTTGCAGTGCCTTTCACCCGGTTGTGCCCGTCTACCATCACCCGTTTGCCCCGGCCGAGAATTTCCTTCGGCAGTCCGGGCAGGTTCACAGCCGTCACGCCGGAAGTCCAGATCAGGGTTTCGGTCGCTATTGTTTTTCCATTGGCAAACGTCACCACGCCGTCCTGGTAATCTTTCACTGCGTGGTCAAGCAGGACTTCTATGCCCAGTCCGCGCAGCTCTTCCAGCGTTTCTTCCTGTGATTTTTTACTCATTGGGTTTAACACAACCGGCAGGGCATCCACGAGGTAGATCCTGATTTCCTCCCGGTTCAGCTCGGGGTAATCCTTCTTGAAAATATTCCGGTGCATTTCGGCGAGCATACCCGACACCTCCACGCCCGTAGGACCGGCCCCGGCCACTACAATGGACAGAATCTTGCGCCGCTCTATCGGATCAGTGATTTTGGTGGCCTGCTCTTTTTTAAGCAGAATGTGGTTCCGCAGGGCAAGTGCATCTTTAACCGTTTTCATGGGCACCGAATTTTTCTGCACATTTTCCATTCCGAAAAAGTTGGACTCGGTACCGGTGGCGAACACCAGATAATCGTAGTGCAGGTCGCCCGTGTCGGTCCTGATCCTGTTTTCGGCAGGAAAAACCTCCTGAAACTCGCCCAGACTAAACCTCATATTATCATCATTCTGGAAAAACTTGCGGTAGGGATAGCTGATGTTGGATGCCTCAAGAAAGCCCGTTGCTACCTGGTACAGCAGCGGAGGGAAGAAGTTGTAGTTATTTTTATCAACAAGCGTAATTTCAAATGAACGGTCATGGGACAACTTTTGTGCCAGGTTAATCCCTGCAAAGCCCCCGCCTACAATAACAACTTTCTTACGGTCCATAGATCGTGTTCCATTTAGATTTCCAAGACGAAGTTGATAACATAATTGTGCCTGTCTCCTGCTTTTGCGGGCTGGTGCATCCCCTACCCATGTTTCTGCATTAAAATGACCGCAGCCAGCCTTTTTACCGCTGATATGCAGTGGCTGACGTACCTGGCATGCTGTTTTAGAAAGTGGGGGCATTCATCAAATACAAAAACCAATATCATGAGCTACGACATTGATACCAAAGGGCAGACGCAGGACAAGCAGCCCGGCATAGAGCACGAAATGGATCCGGCACCGGTGATTATCCGTGAAAATTACCGTGGAAGCAGCAAGCTGGAAGGCAAAGTGGCACTCATTACAGGCGGCGACAGCGGCATCGGCCGGGCCGTGGCAGTACATTTTGCGCGGGAAGGTGCCGACGTGGCCATCGTTTACCTGGACGAAAACAATGACGCCCAAAAAACTAAGGAGCTGGTAGAGGCAGAAGGACGCAAGTGCCTGCTGATCTCGGGCGATATCCGGGAGGAAAGTTTCTGCAAGCAGGCGGTTGAGCAGACGGTGAGCGAATTAGGGAAGCTCAATATCCTGGTAAACAACGCAGCTGAGCAGCATCCGAAACCTTCTATTGAGGAAATTACCCGTGAGCAGCTGACAGATACATTTGCTACCAATATTTTCTCATTCTTCCATTTTACCCAGGCTGCACTTCAGCACCTGCAGGAAGGTGATGCAATCGTCAATACCACATCGGTTACGGCATACCACGGCAGTCCGCAGCTGCTCGACTATTCGTCCACCAAAGGAGCTATTGTTGCATTTACGCGCTCCCTGGCCAACAGTCTTGCAGAGAAAGGCATCCGTGTGAACGCAGTTGCGCCCGGTCCCATCTGGACCCCGCTGATTCCGGCTACTTTCGATGCCGAGAAGGTGGAAAAATTTGGAAAAGACACCCCATTCAAACGTCCCGGCCAACCCGCCGAAGTAGCAACCTGCTACGTATTCCTGGCATCCGACGACGCATCCTATATGAGCGGACAAGTCCTCCACCCCAATGGCGGGCAAGTAGTAAACGGTTAATACCAATTAAAAAAGCGAAAGGAGATGCTCTCACATCTCCTTTCGCTTTATATAACATCCTCCCTCATCCCTTCCTCCATAGTCCCTTCCTTCCTCCTTCCTACCCCTTCTCCCTAACAATCCACCGGTTCAAAGCATGTTCCAGCGTGTCTTTCAGGACAGGTTTGGTGAGATAGTCGTCCATTCCTGCGGCAATGCATTTTTCACGCTCGCCGACTACGGTGCCTGCGGTGAGTGCGAGTATGGGTATACGGTCGCCCCTTTCAATGTTCCTGATCTGCCGGGTAGCTTCGTACCCGTTCAGCTGCGGCATCTGGATATCCATAAAGACCAGGTCAGGCTGTATTTCGTCAAACATGACCACAGCCTCAGCCCCGTTCACTGCCTCTCGAATGTCTGCATTGGGCATAATTTTGAGCAGCATTGTCCTGAGCAGCAGCATGTTAATCTTGTGATCTTCGGCGATCAGGATTGTAATAGGCTCGGAAAGTGAATTGTCTGCTTGGCTGCCGTGCTGATCGTAAAGCTGCTGCAAAGCCTGCGGACTCCTCAGACCGATATGCGACAGGGTATGGAAAAGCTGCTGAATTTTGACAGGCTTTACCAGGAAATGCTGGATATTAAGATCCTCCCGCAAAGTTGAGAAGGCTTCATCTTCAAAAGTATCATTCAATAAAATAATCGGCTGCCTTTCAAGTCCGTCAATCGCGCGCATTTTCCGGATCGTCTCAAACCCGTCCATACCCGCCATCACTCCATCGACCAGGAACACGTCGTACTTTGCACTGCTGGCCAGCTTTTCGAGCGCCTCCTGGCCGCTGCGGACCACATCCGCGCGGATGTGTTTGTTTTCCAGCATTTCTGCCAGTATATGCCCGCTCTTGCCATTATCGTCCACCACAAGGATCCGGCGGACATTATCAGGATTCTCCCATTCAAATGCCTCCTCTCCTACTACCTTTTTGATGACGACATCGAAGAAGAACACACTGCCGATATCCACTGTACTTACAAGCTGTAACTTGCTGTGCATCAAGCCGAGCAGGCTGTTAGATATGGTAAGTCCCAGCCCGGTACCTCCAAAACGCTTGGTAGTGGACGAGTCCTCCTGAGAAAATGCCTCAAAGATCTTGCGCTGGTTTTGCGGTTCAATCCCAATACCCGTATCACGTACCGAAAAACGCAGGTTCAGCTCCTCGTCGCTTACTTCGTTGAGCACCTCGATTTTCAGTTCAATTTCACCTACCTGGGTAAACTTCACTGCATTGCTCAGCAGGTTCACCAGGATCTGCCGGAGCCTGATGGAGTCGGTAAACACAAAATGAGGCACAGCCGGCGGAATGTTCAGCAGCATTTCCAAATGCTTCTGCTGTGCCTGGTACGTGACCATATCCGCAACCTGCCCGCATATTTCAAGCAGGTCGGTTTTTTCAGGTACCAGTTCGAGCTTGCCGGCCTCTATTTTTGAAAAGTCAAGAATATCATTGATAATGTCCAGCAGCGAGTTGGCCGACTGAAACACCATGGACATATATTGCTGCTGGGTTTCGTCCAGATTGGTTTTCATCAGCAGGTCCGTAAACCCGACCACGCCATTGAGAGGGGTGCGGATTTCGTGGCTCATATTAGCCAGGAACTCAGATTTCAGCTTACTGGCAGCTTCGGCGTGTTCCCGCGCTTCCAATAGCTCCATTTCGGCCTGCTTACGCAAGGTAATATCCCGGATAACGGCCTGTATGATCTGCTCATCGTTGATTTCAATGAGGTTAAACAAAACCTCTGCAATGAAAGTCTCGTCCGTGCCGATGCGGCGGTAAACCCATTCAAAGCTGAAACTGCCTTTTTCAAAAACCGCATCAATATGCTGCTGCTGCAACTCGGCTACTTCCTCCTGCCCGTCGGTTTCGGGCGACAAATAGCCCAGGGGCATATCCACCAGCTGCTCCACCGACGACAGCCTGAACATTTTCAATGCGGCCTCATTACAATCCAGATAACCCTTTCTGTTCAGCAGTACCACCGCGTCGCTCGTTGCATCATACAGCCTCCGGAACTTGGCTTCCGAGTTCAGGATATCCATTTCAGAGCGCTTGCCTTTGGTAATATCCTGAATCGCCCCGAAAACGCGGACGCAATGTCCGTCACGCATCTCCGCCTTTCCGATGGTACGCACCCAAACCTCATTTCCCCTCGCCGTGATCAGCTGAAGTTCCTGGTCCCAGGGTGTACCGAAGTTGATACATTCGTCCAGGGCCCGGGTTATGGTATCACGGCTCTCTCCCTGCTTGTAAAAGCTGACGGCCGAATTTCTTTTAGGGATAAAGTCTTCACTAACCTCATGAATATCCCTTGTAATGGACGACCAGAAGAGGTCATTTTCTTTGGGATAGAGCTCCCAGCCTCCCACGCGCGCTACCTTATTGGTTTGTTCGAGCATGTCCGTGATCCGGCGCATCTCGTCCTCCGACTTTTTTCGCAGCGTGATATCCCGCGCCAGTGCAATGAAGTTGGTGCAGTTATGCTGGTTATCAAATACAGGGGTAACCTTTACATCCACCCAGTATTTGGCCCCGTAGCTTGTGTAGCAAAGTATCTCTTTCTGGGTCACCTTGTGCTCCTGGCAGTCGGCATAAATGCGTTCTGCGGTGGCAAAGTCGGTTTCCGGCCCGTAAATGAGATCGGGCGGCCGGATGCCTTTTACATTTTTCCAGTAGTACCCGTTTTTCTCCTCAAATGCACGGTTCACCCAGGTGATAAAGCCACGGCTGTCCGTGATCACGATGTAATCCGTCGTATTGGAGGCCACCACCGACAGCTCCCGCAGCCTTTCCCGGGAGTTTCGCAGCTCGGTAATATCCTGGCTTGTCAGTACAATCTCATTCTTCAGTTTGTCGCGCTTGGCGGTAGTACTCCGCCACGACCATTGCCCGTCCTTGCAAAGAATACGGTGTTCCAGGCCGAGCGTCATAGGCTCACCTGTGGCTTCAATCCTGATCAGCGCATCGGCGAAAGCTTTCAGGTCGTCGGGATGAATAAAGTCAGAAATGCGTCTACCGAGGGACTCCGAGAGTGTATACCCGAAAGCGGTTGTCCAGCTGGGTGAAACGAAAGAAATACAGCCATCATCCGCCAGGGTGAACAATACATCCTGCATGTTGGTGATCAGCTTTGTCAGATCTTCCTCCGCGCCAGTCCTGTCCAGGATATCATACCCGATACAGAAAATCACCTTGATCTGTCCGAGATGATCAGTAAGCCCGGTAAACTCCCAGTGGGTGGTCTTGATCTCACCGGTATGCATTTCTTTCCTCAAAACGACCGTATGCGGCTTGTTTGGCTCTGTCTTGCACTTCTCACCGGTCGCCAGACATTTCTCTATGTCTTCCGGAACAATGCCGAGCATGGAAGACTTCCCCAGCAGCTCCTCTTTGGTAACATTATAAAATTCGCAGAAATAATCGTTTGCATACACATAATTACCTTCCACATCCACCCCGATGACATACATTGACTGGCTGTCCATGAACGTGCCATAAAGCTGGGTATCATCGGGCAGGCTATCGGTTTGTGCGGTACTGAAGGTATTGGCGGCCTGAAAGCCTGTAATGATATATTTGGAATCTGAAACCTCATCTTTCCGGAATACAGAGCGCAGCACCAGGAACTGACCGCCCCAGCTGATCCGTTCTGCATAGGGCTTGTCCGACCGGGAAAAGTGTTCTTTGACGGATTGTACGTAGACATTAATCGCATTTTCCGGACCTTTCAGTATGCCCGCGACCTGCCCGTCTTCCACGCCCAATATCGCAGCAAGCCTTGCATCCGCCCAGTGCTCTGCGGCATCCTGATACTTCCATATCAATACTCCCTCCGTACCCGAATCCTGAATGAACTCGTAAACGGATTCGTCTGCACGCAGGATATGGTAAAGTACTCTCCTAGTTTTATTCATTAGCTAAATGCCCATCCGGACGTGAGGTCAGTCTACCTTCCAATTGGCCCTACAAGATAGTCTTTATTTGAATATCAAACGACCAACCATCATAAAGTTTGTAATACTTTTTAGTTTTTGGATAAAACAAATACTACAATACTTTACGTTTTTGTAAAAAGATCGCTCAATTGTAAGCATTTCTGCCCTTAAATAACATTCAATCCGGTACCATCGTGCAGGGCGGGGATTTTATGTACCCCTAAACGCCATTTCAGCTACTTTTATTTTTAAATGCAAAAAACCCTGTCATTTGCACATTTTCCTGTTCTGAAAATAAACTGACAAATGGTATGTGGCTTAATCCTGCTTTTCGGGCACTTTTGCTCCTTCCTTGCGGGCTTCGGACAATCCTATGGCAATGGCCTGTTTGCGCGAAGTAACCTTGCGGCCGGTGCCAGACTTCAACTTGCCTTCTTTCTGCTCATGTAGAACTTCACCTACTTTATTGCTTGCTGCCTGGGAATATTTTGCCATGATTTTTCTATTCAGTTATATCCTTGTATTTCTTAGTTGTATGGTAATATTTTAGGATTTTCAATGACTCAACAAATCCCGTTCCAGCACTGAGGCTCAGGCCCCAAGGCTTTGGTATAATTGTGTTGAAGCAGGTATTAAACCCATTCAGATCATGAAAAAACAACTTTCCGTTTTGTTGCTTGCATTGTGCACAGCTGCCTTTGGGCAGAATACTACTACATTGTTTAAAAATGCCACCATCATTGATGGTACCGGCTCAGCTCCCAGGCAGGCAGATCTGCTCATCACCGGCCAGCGCATCACTGCCGTCGGCAAAAACCTCAAAGCAACGGGTGCACGGGAAGTAGACCTTCGTGGCAAAACCCTGATCCCGTCCCTCATTTGTGCCCATGCGCATATCGGCACGCTGAAAGGCACCACGTCAACGGCAGAGAACTATACGCGGGAAAATGTACTGCGCCATCTGAAAAAATACAGCGACTATGGCGTGGGTGCCATCCTGGTTATGGGTACAGACCGTCCGCTGATCTTTGAAGGCCTCCGCGACTCTACCGAGGCCGGCTTGCTGCCGGGTGCCCGGCTGTTTTCTGCGGGATACGGCTTCAACACACCCGATCCGCAGCCGGCATCATGGATGAACCTGCTGCAAAGGCCCGAAAAGCCGGAGGATGTGCCAGCCATGATGGAGAAGGTAGCCGCCGTGAAGCCCACGGTGATCAAGGTCTGGGTGGACGACCACGGCGGGGGGCAGAAGATGAAACCCGAAATTTACAAAGCCATTATCGCAGAAGCACACCGTCGTAATATCCGCGTTGCAGCGCACCTTTTTTACGCTGAGGATGCGCGTGCGCTGGTGGATGCAGGCGTCGATATCATTGCCCACAGCATCCGGGACAAGGAGGTTGATACGGACCTGCTGACCAAAATGAAACAAAAAAAGGTAGTCTATATCCCAACGCTTTCCCTGGATCAATACCAGATCGCCTATGCCGGTACTCCCGCCTGGATCAGCGATCCGTTTTTCACCTCGTCGCTTGAACCCGGCGTGCTGGAAATGGTGACCGATAAAGGTTACCAGGAAAAAGTGCGCAACTCGCCCGAGTATCCCAGAAATGTGGAAGCAGCTCGCATTGCACTTATAAATCTCAAGAAGGTCTACGATACCGGCATTATCGTCGCGCTGGGAACCGACTCGGGAGCATTTCCGATCCGTACGCAGGGATTTACGGAGCACCTGGAAATGGAACTGATGGTGAAAGCGGGTCTCTCTCCATTGCAGGCTCTTACGGTAAGTACCCGCAATGCAGCAGGTGCATTGCATATCGGGCAGGATTATGGTACGTTGGAAAAAGGTAAAAAGGCTGACTTTATCGTGCTGAATGCGAATCCGGCTGAAAATATTACAAACACGAGAAATATCGGCGCAATATGGAAAGACGGAAATGAAGTGAGCCGGGGTCCGCTGAGCAGATAGGCGCATTGCCCGCAGGTTATGAAAGCATAGATCGCAAAATCCTGGTTTTATTCAGATCAGCGGCTATTTTTGACCTTAAACAGAAAAGTACGCATGGGAATTGATTTCAAAAGACTTGACCACATCATGCTCTGCATTCCGGAAGGGAAAGAGCAGGATGCACGTGATTTTTATAGTGGAATATTAGGCTTAGAAGAACTGACTAATCTGGGCTATCCGCTCCCCAACGGAGCGATATGGTTTCAGATGGGAGATATACAACTTCACCTCCGCGCAGAAAAAACGCAGGATCTGTCGCAAAGACATCCCGCGTTTGAGGTCCATAATCTACAGGCCGCGCGGGAGCTGATGGAGCAGCACCATATTCCCATCAAAAACGAAAGCCCGATCCCGGGCCGGAACCGGTTTTCTTTCCGCGATCCGTTCGGCAACCGGATTGAGCTGATTGAAATGCATGTTTAAATAAAAATCAAACGGGCCCGTCAGCCGGGCCCGCTTCAATGAATATCCGGGATTTTATCAGTCCGTAATATCTGCATAAGGGTTGCTCACGGTGACCACTTCCTGGTTGATAAACTGGATCAGGTTTTCATTCAGGCGCTCCTTGTGCGTGATGAACAAACCGTGAGGCGCACTTTCGTACACGATGTACTCCGCTCCCGGCAGCAGCTCGGCTGTGCGGTTGCTGCTGGCTTTAATGGGGACTGTTTTGTCAGCTTCTCCGTGAATGATCAGCACCGGAACATCCAGCCTGGTTACTTCCTCGCGGAAATCGGTCGAGCTGAAACTGCGGATACACTGGCTGGTAGCACGGCTGGAAGCCTGCAGAGCAAGCATGGCGTGCCAAAGCATAATTTCGTCACTTACCGCATTGTGCAAAAGCGTATTTCCATAAAAATCCTTGGCAAAGCCCGACAGGAATTTAGGCCGGTCTTTCTCAACATCTGCCACAAAGCCATCAAAAAGGTCACCCGGTACCCCGTCCGGATTGTTGTCCGATTGCAACATATAAGGGAGTACGGTGCTGATCAGGACTACTTTACTGATCCGGCTGCTGCCATAGTGAGAGAGGTACCGCACTACTTCGCCTCCACCCATTGAAAATCCTACCAGAATCACATCGTGCAGGTCGAGCTCGTCGATTACTGCTTTCAGGTCACCGGCAAGTGTGGTATAATCATAGCCATCCCAAGGCTTGTCCGAGCGTCCGAACCCTCTCCTGTCATAGCCGATACAACGGATGCCATGCTTTGGCAGCTCATTGAACTGGTACTCCCACATTTCGTGGCTGAGCGGCCAGCCCGAGATGAACACAACAGGTTTGCCTTGTCCAACTTCATGGACCAGTATCTTCACAGATTCTCCTGCGAGACCGGCTTTTGATTCGATAAATTTCATAATGCTGAATTTTAGTAGTGGTTTAAGCCCGGCATGATCCGGGTTCTTGTTTACAGAGTACAGGCAGGAAATTATCATTCCAAAATGGGGTACCCTGAGCCGGCCTGGTGGTTGAGCATTTTTCTAGTCAGGTGCTGAACAACATGTGGAAAGTCGGGGCTTCTGATTGGGTTTGTATGCCTATTTATCCGATAAAATCGTATTTGGAAAAAGTAATTCTAAATTTGCACGGCCCAAGCGCATTCCCTGCCATTGAACCATGTTGAAGTACCTGTACAGATTTTTAATCCTCATCATCGTCCTTGCCGGTATTGCCGAAGTGGTGCTGAGGGTCAGGTACGGATTCTGCAACTCCCCCCTCTACATCTCCGATCCCGACTTTGAATACATTTACGCGCCCAACCAGGACGTGACGCGGTTTGGCTACGCGCTGCGCACTAACAGTCTGAGCATGCGTAGCGAGGAAGTGTTACCCACCGACAGCCTTGTGATCCTGCTGATCGGCGACTCGGTCGTGAATGGCGGGAGCCTCACAGATCAGGACAGCATTGCCACTACCCTGCTCGAAAAGCGTTTTCTGCGTGATTTCAATCAGCGCGTACGGGTTCTCAACATCAGCGCCGGTTCCTGGGGACCGGATAATATGGCTGCTTTTCTGAAAAAATACGGACTCTTCAAAGCGAAGCTGATGTGCCTCGTCACCAGCAGCCACGACGCACACGACATCATGTCGCACCAGAATACCGTGGGGGTCAATCCCGGCATGCCTGACAAGCAATATAAGGTTGCATTGTATGAACTTTGGGACCGGTACCGGTGGATTTTCTTTTACTACTGGAACACCGTTTTCTTTGCTCCGGAAGTACAGGAAACCGGCGGAGCGCAGCCCGACTCACTGCGGCGGGAAGAGCTGAAAGCCGCGGGTATCCGCAAGCCGGGCGTGGGATTCAATCCGGGCTACGGTCAGCTTTACAGCATGGCGCAGGCGCACAATATCCCCTTCTTCATTTATCTCCATCCCGAAATTTCAGAGGTGGAGCTGGGGCACTTCAATGATCAGGGTGACGAGATCATTGCATTTGCACAATCTCATAACATCCGGCTTATAAACGAGCTTCAAATGGGGATCAAACCTTCATTTTACAGGAAAATGGATGTTATTCACTACAATAGCCAGGGCCAGCAGTTTATGGCAGACAACCTGTATCCATTGTTTAAAGATTATTTAAAACTCGGCAAATAATGCGCATACTGATCATACATAACCAGCTATGGGCACACTATAAATCAAGGCTTTTCAACAAACTGTACGAGGCACTGAAAAAGCAGGCGCCCGGCAGCGACATGCAGGTGATACAGATCGCCCTGTACGAACGCAGCCGCAAGGCCATGCAGCCCGACAATACCATTGTATATGATTACCCTTACTGTGTCCTGTTCCAGAAAAGCCTGGAAGAAGTGAGTCTGAAGGAACGTACCAAAGCCCTTTTTCAAGCATTCAATGCCTACAAGCCGACCATCCTCAACATCACAGGCTATGCAGACTGGGCACAGGTTGCATTGATGGCCTATGCACGTTCGAAGGGTGTGAAAGTGGTTATTTCATCCGAGTCTTCGGTAATGGACCAGCAGCGTTCGTTCTGGAAGGAGGGCATTAAGAAGTTGATCCTCAGGCAGGCACAAGGGTTTTTCTGTTTTGGTAAAAGTCCGGCCGACTACCTGGTTAGTCTGGGTGTGCGGAAGCAGCAGATCCTGGTACAACATGGAGCCGTGATCGACGAGGATGTAATTTCCGGCCGGTACCAGCTCGCGGCCGCACTACCACGGCCCGAAAATGTGCGGCGGTTTATTTTTGTAGGCCGGCTTGCCCCTGAAAAGAACCTATCCATGCTCATCCGGGCATTTGATAACATTACCTCCGTACGCACCGGTACCTACACCTGGGAACTGGTGCTGGCAGGCGATGGCTCCGAGAGCGCAATGCTTCAGAACCTGGCCCATAAAAGTGCAGCAAGTGCAAACATCCACTTTACAGGCGGCATGCCCTGGTACCAGGTGCCCGGACAGCTTGCCAGGGCGGATGTACTGGTACTTCCCAGCTTGTCTGAGCCCTGGGGGCTGGTTGTCAATGAGGCGATGACCTGCGGCATGGCGGTCATCGTGTCAGAAAAATGCGGCTGTGTGCAGGATCTGGTGGTGAATGGGCAAAACGGTTTTACCTTTGACCCGCTCAGGCAGCCGGATCTCGAAAAAGCCATGCTGTACTTTGTACAGCATCCTGACCGGATCAGTAGCATGGGCAGGGAATCGGAAAAGCTGGTCGCACCATTTTCTTCCACAAAAGTAGCTGCGCAAATGGCAGCTGCCTTTCAGTCCTTGTAAATACCGGTACACCAGTATGCCGGACCTTAAAGCGGAATCAATGCGGATTTTAAATATTTGTGCTTACACCTGGGCGATCGGAGGACCTGCCAGGATCATTTACGACCATACGACGGAAGTGCTCCGGCTTGGTCACCAGGTAGACATCCTGAGCCCCATGACACCGGGTGAAAAGATGTACCCCGCACCCGAGGGAGCCCGCCTGATCCCTTGCGCCCGCACCACCCCTATCAGCAACATTTACCGCGAATTTTCTATTGAAATGTACCGGTACCTGGTGAAGCACATTCATGAATATGACGTCATACATATGCATGGTATATGGCACTTCGGGAGTCTGGCGCCTTTTTTAATCCCCAATAAAGCCGTCCTTGTCATTACCATCCATGGGCTGCTCGACCAATGGGCCGTAGCGCACAGCAAATGGAAGAAGGATCTGGTTACCTTCTTGTATCAGAAGCGGCTGCTCGGCAAAGCGGACTTGATCCAGATCAACAATACGGATGAGGAGGCGGACGTGATCCGGTACCTTGGCTACCGGCCGAAGAACATGGTGATCATTCCCAATGGCATGAAGGTCCCCGACTTCACCAATCTTCCTCCCAAGGGTATTTTCAGACGTAAAATGGGGATTGCGGAGGATGAGCAGCTGGTCCTTTTTATGGCAAGGCTCAATGTAAAAAAAGGGCTGGACCTGCTGTTGCCTGCATTTGAGAAAATCCATCGCCAGGTACCCCGCGCACGCCTGGTACTTGCCGGACCCGATGACGGTTACCAGGCACAAGCGGAAGAATTTATTCATAAACACCAGCTTACGAGCCGCATTCAGCTCGCAGGTATGCTCACGGACGCACACAAGAAAGAGGCCCTGGCCGACGCCGACCTGTTTGTACAACCCTCGTATTCCGAAGGTTTTTCGATCTCCGTGCTTGAAGCGATGACCTCCCGGGTACCTACCGTAGTGTCCGACCGGGTAGGCTTCGGAGATTATATCCGGCAGTACGATGCAGCCTTTCTGGCACCCTTAAATCCCGATGGTGTGGCTGAGGGGATTCTTAAAATATTACAAGACAAAGCGTTTGCTGCGGAAGTCGCAAATCGCGCCTTTTCAATGGTCACGGAAAATTTTGATATCCGTGTAGTAGCCGGCCGGTTATTGGAAGAATACAAGAAAATTAAAAAATAACCGCTACCTTTAACCCATACTTCTGAATTCCTGTTTTCTGGATATGATTGATTTATCCGTCATTATTTTAACACACAACGAATCCAGGCACATCGAGCGCTGTATCCAGAGCCTTCATCAGGTAACAGACAAAATTTTCATCGTCGACTCCTTTTCTACGGATAATACAGTAACACTGGCCCGCAACCTGGGGGCGATCGTCGTACAGAATCCCTGGGTATCCTACGCTTTCCAGTTCAATTTCGGAATCCAGAATAATCCATTCGGTACCGGCTGGGTCATGCGCATGGATGCCGACGAATACATCACACCAGAGCTTGCCGCGGAACTTACCGCCACCCTCCCGAAAGTGGACGCCGGTACATCCGGACTGTATGTAAAAAGGCGCGTCATTTTCATGGAAAAATGGATCCGGCGCGGAGGCTACTATCCTATCTGGCTGTTACGTATCTGGCGGAGCGGTATGGGCACCTGTGAAGAATTGTGGATGGACGAACATATCAAGCTCAGCAGCGGCAACACTGCCCAGCTCCGGCATGACATTGTGGACCACAATCTCAACAACCTTACCTGGTGGACGCAAAAGCATAACAACTATGCAATCAGGGAAGTGATCGATCTTCTGAATATCAGGTACAACTTTGACAACAAGCAAACCGTGGAGCCGGGCTTATGGGGCACGCAGGAGCAACGCACGCGCTATCTGAAAATCAGGTACGCGGCACTTCCGCTTTTTACGCGTCCGTTTATTTATTTCCTGTACCGCTACCTGTTCAAATTCGGTTTCCTGGATGGTACCCGCGGGCTGATCTGGCACTGCCTGCAGGGTTTCTGGTACCGCTTTCTGGTGGATGCCAAAATCTTCGAGGTATACCGCCGCGCAGGCAGGAACAAAGAGCATATTATATCACATTTCAGGACAGAGTATGGAAAAGACCTCACAAACCCAAACCAGTCTGTCCGCCTATAACAATGGCTGGTACCGGCCGGGCAGTAAGCTGAAACTGCTGGCATGGTATGTTGCCGGCAGACTATTTATCAATACCCGCATGCTTTACCCCAATGCATTCAAGCATTTTATATTGAGGTTATTCGGGGCTAAAATTGGCAGAGGGGTTGTCATCAAGCCCGCTGTGAACATCAAATATCCCTGGTTTTTAAGGATCGGGAATGACTGCTGGATAGGTGAAAAGGTGTGGATCGACAACCTCACTATGGTGATATTGGAATCAGATGTATGCCTCTCGCAGGGATGTATGCTCCTCACCGGAAACCATGACTACACCCGACCTGCTTTCGACCTCATTACCCGCCCGATCACCATTGCCAAAGGAGCCTGGATTGGTGCCCGGGCCACGGTTTGTCCGGGAGTAACCGTGGGTACGCACGCTGTGCTGACGGTGGGATCGGTAGCCTCAAAAAACCTCGAACCCTACGGCATTTACCAGGGAAATCCAGCTAACATTGTCAAAACAAGAATATTGAAGCCTTGAAAGTCAGTATTATCACCGTCGTCTACAATGGAGCCAGCACCATCCGGCAATGCATCGACTCGGTATTGATGCAGGATCACCCGGAGGTGGAGTACATTATCGTGGACGGAAACAGCACCGACGGTACCCAGCAGATTGTTGTATCTTACGGTGACAAAATTACCCGGTTTATCAGCGAACCCGACCGGGGCATATACGACGGGATGAACAAAGGCATAAAATTAGCAACGGGTACCATCATAGGGATCCTGAATGCGGATGACTTTTACGCAGGGAGCTCAATACTTTCGGAAGTGACCGGGCTGATGGAGGAAAAGAATGTACAGGGTTGTTACGGTGACCTGCAGTACGTGGATTTTTTTCAGGAAGATAAAATCAAAAGAAACTGGAAGTCGGGCGTATACAAGCCCGGTGCCTTCCTGAACGGCTGGATGCCTCCTCATCCTGCATTCTTTGTAAAAAGGGAAGTGTATGAAAAATGGGGATCATTCAGGCTGGACCTGGGCAGTGCGGCGGATTATGAATTTATGCTGAGAGTGGTGCACAAAGCCGGGATTTCGGTAGCTTACCTGCCCAAAGTGCTCGTCAAAATGCGGGTCGGAGGTGTAAGCAACAGTACGCTGAAGAACCGGATTGCGGCCAACCGGAATGATCAGAAAGCATGGCTGATCAATGATTTGAAACCGCGTTTTTATACCTTGCTGTTAAAGCCGCTGCGAAAAGTTACCCAGTTTTTTTAGCCTGGTTTTGAGGCAGGTAGCCTGTCAATAACTATTTCTACAAGCGCAATTTTTGTTTTCAAATATTAAAGTATATTTAAGCTCTTGAACCCCATTTCCTCTATCACGTTCTATTGACCTAAATATCGTGCAGACACTATGGATTTAACATTACCACTTCAGATTTTGAGCGACGGAAATGCCGGCAGCTTCATTCACCATGACATTTACCAGTGTATCCTGTCATTCCTGATTGCCTGCTTCCTGTCGATCATTTCTATCCCCATTATTATTAATCTTTCCAACCTGTTGCACCTTACCGCCAAGCCCGGCTTCCGGAGCTCTCACGAGACCGAAACACCTACCCTGGGCGGCATTGCAATTTTTGCCTCCACCCTGATCGCCTATTTCCTCTGGCCCCATTCTGAAAACATCCTGGATTCCAACCTGATCAGCCTGTCGATGACCGGTATTATTATCTTGTTTTTCCTCGGGATCAAGGATGATATCCTGGCTGTGGATCCTACCAAAAAGCTCATTATCCAGATTTTTGCCTCACTGATCCTGGTGGCTATGGGCAATTTCAAGGTGGACAATTTTTACGGCATTTTCGGCATTCACGATGTTTCTGATTTTATAAGCATCCCGCTTACCGTTTTTATATTCATTGCCATTATTAATGCCATTAACCTGATCGACGGCATTGACGGGCTTGCAGGCGGGATCAGCCTGATTGCGGGTGTCGGGTTCGGGATCTGGTTCATTCTCAATGACCATTTTTCATTCGGATGTCTTTCTTTTGCGATGTCAGGGTCACTGCTGGGATTTTTGCGGTTCAACTTTTCAAAAACCAGCAAAATCTTCATGGGCGACACCGGTTCGCTCATTGTAGGTTACCTGCTTTCCATCTTTTCAGTTGAGTTCCTGTCTCTGAACGTGGGCTACCTGCATGATACCAGTGCGTATTTCAATGCGCCGATCATCGTGATGGTACTGCTGATCGTACCCATCTTTGATACATTGCGCGTATTTATTGTTCGCATTTTCAAAGGCGGCTCACCATTCGTAGCCGACCGGAATCATATGCATCACATTCTCATCGACAACGGTCTCAACCATTTCTGGGCGTCGTTTGTGCTGTGGATGGTCACGATTGTCAATACTACGTTGTTTTTCATTTTTCACGGGGACATTACCAATACCGCCTCGCTGTATATCTACATCGGTATGTTTGGTGTTTACATGATCGTGGCGCATATGCTTAAAAGAAGGATCAGCACGGGCAAGGCAGTGAAGAAACTTGTAAAAAGTCCTTCTTTTAACGATGATGACCTTTCCGGTCCCGGCAAAATCCTGCGGGAATTGTAAGATTTCTACCCTGATTTCCTGTGAAAATGCAACGCGTCAGTTTGCGTTGGAATGAATGTTTGTACCTTAGCCACGAACTAATCGTCTATGATGTATGAACAAAAAGATCAGGAAAGAGGATGCCCTGTACTACCATTCCAAAGGGAGGCCCGGCAAAATCCAGGTGATCCCTACCAAAGAGACCAGCACACAAAGAGACCTCACATTAGCCTACTCGCCCGGTGTAGCCGAGCCCTGCCTTGAAATAGCTGAAAATATTGAAGACGCATACATTTACACTGCCAAAGGAAATCTGGTAGCAGTGATCAGCAATGGTACGGCCGTACTGGGCCTGGGTGATATAGGACCTGAGGCTTCCAAGCCGGTGATGGAAGGAAAAGGATTGCTCTTCAAGATATATGCAGATATCGACGTATTTGATATAGAGCTTAATACCAAAGACGTGGACGAGTTTGTGCGTACCGTCAAAATTCTCGAACCTACATTCGGCGGTGTAAACCTCGAAGATATCAAGGCTCCCGAATGCTTTGAAATCGAGTCGCGGCTCAAAAAAGAGCTGAATATTCCCGTCATGCACGACGACCAGCATGGTACTGCCATCATCAGCGCCGCAGCCATGCTCAATGCACTGGAACTTGTTAACAAGCAGATCGGCGATATCCGCGTGGTTGTTTCCGGCGCGGGTGCATCGGCAGTTTCGTGTACCAAACTGTACCTTTCATTGGGTGTAAATCCAAAAAATGTGGCAATGTTCGATACGAAAGGACATATTCACAATGGTCGTACAGATCTCGGTGAAATGAAAAAGCAGTTCGCTACGGATGTTGCTTACGAGTCGCTCGAAGATGCCATGAAAGGTGCCGATTTGTTCCTGGGCCTCTCCACTGCCGATATTGTTTCCAAGAATATGGTGAAGTCGATGGCCAAAGATCCCATCGTACTGGCTATGGCGAATCCCAATCCCGAAATCCCCTACCCCGACGCTGTGGAAGCAAGGGAGGACGTGATCATGGCTACCGGCCGCTCGGATTATCCCAATCAGGTCAACAACGTACTGGGTTTTCCCTACATTTTCAGGGGTGCGCTGGATGTTCGTGCTACGGAAATTAACGAAGAAATGAAGCTGGCTGCCGTACACGCGCTGGCAGATCTGGCCAAAAAGCCAGTTCCGGATATCGTCAACCTGGCTTACAATGAAACGAACATTGTGTTCGGAAAAAATTACATCATACCCAAACCCGTAGACCCGCGCCTGCTTACCACAGTGGCACCTGCAGTAGCCCGTGCTGCGATTGACACCGGCGTAGCCCGCAAGGTGATTACGGACTGGGATGCCTATGAGCAGGAATTGTCGGGCCGTCTCGGTCGCAATGAGCAGATCTCCCGGGTGATTCTTAGTAAAGCCAAACTCGCGCCCAAGAGAGTTGTATTTGCAGATGCTGAAAACATTCAGGTATTGCGGGCAGCGCAGCAGGTACGTGACGAAGGCATTGCTGTACCGATTCTGCTGGGTGGAAAAGATGCGATTCAGCACCTGATCAGTGAAAGCCAGCTTGACCTCGGTGATGTCACCATCATTGATCCGCGCGCATCGGAAAGTGAGCAAATGGTAGAAAAATACGCAACCCTGCTATATGACAAGCGGAAACGAAAGGGATTAACCCCCATTGAAGCCCGTCGTACCATGCTGTTTAAAAACTACTATGGCGCAATGATGGTGGAAAACGGAGAAGCGGAGGCGCTCATTTCCGGTTTGACGAGGACCTACCCGGATACGATCCGCCCGGCCTTGCATGTGATCGGAAAACAGGAAGGTGTCAACAAGGTGGCGGGTATGTATATCCTTCTCACGCCCAAAGGGCCGCTTTTTTTCTCGGATACCACTGTGAACCTTAACCCATCCGTAAATGATATTGTTGAAATTACCGAGCTGACTGCGAAAGCGGTCGAGAGTTTCAACATTCAGCCGCGGATTGCGCTGGTTACTTATGCCAACTATGGCAGTGCAGGCGGAGAAGATGCCGAAAAGATGCGCGAGGCGACAGCTATTCTCAAAAAGAGAAACCCGTCGATGACCGTAGAGGGCGAAATCCAGGCTCACCTTGCCTTCAATACAACACTGCTGAAAGAGAATCATCCATTCAGCGACCTGGTTGAAGGTGGCGCCAATACGCTTATATTCCCCAATCTTTCGGCGAGTAACATTGCCTATAACCTTCTGAAAGAGGTAGCCGAGCTGGAAACGATCGGACCTATCCTGCTGGGATTGAAAAAACCCGTACACGTACTGCAGCTGGGCAGCTCGGTACGCGAGATTGTGAATATGGTTGCAATTGCCGTCGTAGAGGCACAAATGAAGATGTAAGAAAGCAAAAACGTCCCGGAGCTATCCGGGACGCTTCTTTTTTACTTGAACTGGACAAATGCAGGATTGTACAGCTTCGAATGTATTTCTTTCAGTTTTGCCTCCGGAAACTTGATCACCTTCCGGTCATAAGTCATAAGCCCGTTCGTCTCCACTTCCACGTCTGTCGTTTGGGTGTAAACTGCGGCCGAAAGCCCTTTTCTGATCAGTGGCTCAAACCTCTTAATGAAGGTTTCGTACCGGGCATACAGCTCTTCCGGATTCTTGAATGTCTGATAACCCCAGTTGTCTTTTTGCTGCCATGTATGATCGTTTACCGGCAGTCCGAGCCCGCCGAATTCCCCCAGTACAATCACCTGCTTGGCACCAAACAAATCGGGTCGCGGCATGGCAGGGGCCGGGTAATTATGTAAATCCACAATATGGCCGGTCGGAAAAAAGTTACCGCCGCTCGCACTGTTTACAAGCCGGGTCGGATCATACTGCATAGTCCATTCTGTGATTTCGGTGGTTTTAAACTGGCCCCATGCCTCATTGAAAGGTACCCACACTACAATTGAAGGAAAATGCCTGTTGGCATCCATGATCGCCTTCCACTCTGTTTTATAGATATTTTCTGATTCCGGCGTGCGCTGCTGCTCGCTTTCATTGCCGGTGATACCCGGGTGTGGGTTCCACTCGTTGCCGAGATCGCCGCTTGGCATATCCTGCCATACAAGCATACCCAGCTCGTCGCAGTACCGGTACCAGCGTGCAGGCTCCACTTTTACGTGCTTCCGGATCATATTGAAGCCCATTTCTTTCGTTTTGATGATGTCAAACTTCAAGGCTTCATCCGTCGGTGCGGTATAAAGGCCGTCAGGCCACCAGCCCTGGTCGAGGGGGCCATACTGAAATAGAAACTTGTTGTTGAGCATCATACGCTGAATGCCCGCAGCATCAGCCTGCATGCTGATCTTGCGCATGGCAAAGTAACTTTTAGCCTCATCCACCACTTTTCCACCGCGGGTTACCGTCACCATCAGGTCGTACAGAAACGGATTTTCAGGTGACCACAACTTTGCATTTGCAATGCTGAGCGTGCATTCGCTTCCGGGCGCACACGACTGTTCGGCAACCTTCGTCTGTCCGTCGAGGGCAACGATTTTCACCATATCCCCGGCAGCCGCCCGCGCTACTTTCGGCGTAATTTTGAGGGTCTGCTGGTCGATGTCGGCTGTGTAAGGCAGGTCGGTAATGTATGCATCGGCAACGGTTTCAATCCACACGGTTTGCCAGATCCCGGTCACCGGCGTGTACCAGATGGCGTGGGGATTTTTGATCTGCTTGCCGCGCGGCTGCGGACCATCGCTGCTGGGATCCCATACTTTCACGGTGATTTCCTGCTGCTTCTTTTTGGAGAGTAAATCAGTAATATCAAAGGTGAAAGGATCGTAGCCTCCCTGGTGCGTACCCGCTGGTTTCCCATTTACAAAAACGTCACACTTCCAGTCTACCGCACCGAAATGCAGCAGCACGCGCTGTGATTTCAGTTTAGATGAAAAATCAAAAACGCGGTGGTACCATAGGATGCTGTCCTTCCCCACCGTTTTACCCACTCCCGACAAGGAAGATTCTACGGCGAATGGTACCAGGATTTTACCCTGAAAGGCAGGCGGAACAGTTTCTCCCGATGCCTTGGGCAAAATAGCATAGTCCCACAGCCCATTGATGTTGAACCAGTGCTGCCGTACCAGCTGCGGGCGTGGGTATTCGGCATGGACATTGGCCGGCACTACCTTGGCGGCCCACTCGGTGACAATTTTCCCTTCAACATATTTCCAGTTGGACGTTTCCTGCGCCTGCGTCCGTATACAGGCAAGAAGAATGAGCAGGCACCATGTAAATTTTTTCATGAAAAAGTGTTTAGATCGACAATAGCAGCGGCATAATTACAAAGAACTGCCCAAAACGCCGCTACTTTCTGCAATGGTTTTAGCCGCAAAGTTGCTAGTTTTGGCTTGCTCACCTTTTCGACACCAGGATGAAATGCTTGTTCACATTATTTGCCATAATGACCATGCTGCCCGCATTTGCACAGGATTTTTCGGATAAAATCACGCTTGTCATTCATGGTGGTGCCGGTACAATCACGCGTGCCAACATGACGCCGGAGAAAGAAAAAGCCTACCGGGAAGGCATGCAGCTGGCTTTGCATAAAGGGTATGATGTACTGAAAAAAGGTGGCACGAGCGTGCAGGCTGTGGAAGCAGCGATCCGCGTGATGGAGGATTCGCCCCTCTTCAATGCGGGAAAAGGTGCCGTGTTTACGCACGAGGGCAAAAACGAGCTGGATGCTTCTGTTATGGAAGGCCAATCCCTGAAAGCAGGATCCATAGCGGGCGTGACCACGATCCGGAACCCGATCAGTGCTGCGATTGCGGTTATGGAAAAATCGCCGCATGTGATGATGGCCGGGAGGGGAGCGGAGGAGTTTGCCAGGGAAAAAGGGCTGGAAATCGTGGATCCCTCCTACTTTTATACCGAAAGCAGGTACAAGGCTCTGCAGCGAGCCCGGGAAGAGGAGAAAACAGAGCTGGACCACAATGCCAAAGACGAGAAAGCACTGAAAAAAGGCCCTAAGTCGGGCATGAATGCGCCTGAAAACCTGATTTTTGATGAAGGAAAAAAGTACGGAACGGTAGGCTGCGTGGCACTGGACCGCTTCGGGAACCTAGCGGCGGGGACTTCTACAGGCGGTATGACCAACAAACGTTATGGACGCATCGGGGATGCTCCGGTGATCGGGGCGGGTACTTATGCCAATAACAATACCTGCGCAGTGTCGGCCACGGGACATGGCGAGTACTTTATCCGCTCGGTGGTGGCTTACGATATTTCTGCTTTGATGGAATACAAAGGCATGACTTTGGATGAAGCTGCCAGAGAGGTGGTGATGAAAAAGCTGGTTGAGCGTGGCGGCGAAGGAGGTGTGATCGCGCTGGACAGGCAGGGCAACATCTCGATGCCATTCAACAGCGAGGGAATGTACCGCGGTTACATCAAAAGTGATGAAAAAAGCGAGATTCTGATTTATAAAGACTAACCTTTCGATACAAATAACCTTTACACCGACGTTTTCAACATAATAAAACCGTTACTTACCGGCACTCGATGTATATATGAAATCTATTTACCTATTCCTGCTTCTGCTGCTTATATCAGGCCCGGCCGCGCTCGCCACACACCTTAGAGGTGGCGAAATACTTGCGTCGCATGTGTCGGGTCAGACTTTCGATATTACCGTAAGGGTGTACTTTGACAGGGCAAACGGAGGAGGCGCTGCTGATTCACAACAGTTAGTTTCCGTTTGTTTCGGTGATGGTGACACAGCCACGTTTTCCCGTAAGTCATACACCGATCTTCCCGGGCTCAGCGGCATTGCGGTAGGCGACTATGTCGGGCGGCATACATTTCCATCCGCCGACATGTTTCAGGTTTCGGTTTCTTTGAACAACAGGGTAAACTCCCTTAACCTGACCAACTCGCAGAACAAGCCTATGTTTTTGTGGACGATCGTTAATACGAAGTTCAGCAATGCAACACCCGTATTGCCATATCTCAATTTCGAAGCGGGAATCCGGCAGGTATTTTCCGTAGATCTTACCCCGCGGGGTACCGAGTCAGACAGCGTTTCGGTACGTGTGCAGCGACTCAGCGGTGCTTCGCCGGGTACCTGTGGCGTGCGCATGCTTGAAAAAGGTTACGTGTACCCGAACGAAATCAGTGCAAAAGGCATATTCAAGATTGATCCTGCGCAGAAAAAGCTGGTCTGGCAGGCACCCGAAGTAGTAGGTGTCTACCTCTATGCAATTGTGGTGGATGAATGGCGCGATGGTGCAAAAATATCGGAAAGTTACCGGGAAGGTGCCATTTCTGTGACAGACAAAGGTGGGCCTACCGTGGAAATACCGCCTTACGAATCGGCTGAGGATGGCGGAGTCATCACGTCGAATCCGGGCCTGGATGGGCAAGGCCTTTCACTTTCGATTGAAGCCTACCCCAATCCGACCGATAGTTACGTAAATGCAAAAGTATACAGCCGGAACCGTGCCGTAATCAGCATGCAGCTTATTGATCTGAAAGGAAGAATTCTGCGGAAGACAAACACCAAGGCGGCAGTAGTAGCTACGGACGAAGTCTTTGATCTTTCCCGTCTTCCAAGCGGCATTTATCTTATCAAGGCCGATAATGGTACCGACACCGTTACCCAGAAGGTCATGCACTGAGCAACCGGAATCATGGTAAATGGTTGAAACTTACATTTCAGCCTGCCTGCAAATCACGGCTTTCAAGAATTTATGTAAAAATAAAGGGCTGCCATCTGACAGCCCTTTATTTTTGTAAACGCTGATATCAGTTCCCCGAGGAAACTTCGGCAGCCGGAGGAACCGAGACGGAAGTAATGCCATCACGTACCAGCTGGCCTCTCAGCAACAGCTCCTTGATCATGGAAAGATGCGTGTAGGTGATCATATGCCCGGCATTATACAGATAAATGTATTGGGCGCGCTTGCTCTTGATGTGCTTTTTGGCAAAGTCAATATTTTTCGGATCGGCGATCCAGTCGTTTCCACCCTGGATAACTGTCGTAGGCATTGTGAGATCCTGCCAGATGGGAAGGATCTTTTTCAATTCGTTAGAATGGCTGTATTTCTCCGCAGTAGCTGTATTGAATTCGCCCGGAAGGAAAAGCTGGATAAATGCATTGCGACCCCATTTGGAAAACCAGTAAAACTTTTCTCTTTCCGGATCGATCACCGGAGATACCATCACCAGCTCCTTAACCTGATCGGGTACGAGGGAGGCAAATTTGGCAGCGATCGGGGCACCGTACGACCTGCCCAGCACGGTAATCTTCTGCTTGCTCTTATTCATGGCCAGTACAGGGAGCAGGGAGTTGGCCTGCATCTCAATGGAAGTTACATGCCGGAGTTTTTTGAGACGTGACTTTCCATAGCCCACTCTGTCCACAGACACAATGTGGAAATTTTTTTGCAGGTCCTGATCATCCATCAGGTTCATGTAACCCCATAATGAGCCGGGTGCGCCATGGATCAGCAGCAGCATCGGAAGGGTATCGGCACCCACACTCGCCACACAAAGGGTTAGTGTGTCATTTTTGATGATATATTCTTCAGGCTTTACCTTTTTAAGCGCATAATGTTTCCTGACCTGCTTCGCTGTAATGGTGTACTTGGAAAAACACGAAGTAAGTGAGGCCGCCAGGAAAAGATAGCATAATGTGCTCCGGAGAAATTTAAAACTGACCATATACTTCCGGGAATGCCACGGTATTTAATAACTTACAGGATATTTCAATATACGACTTAACATAGAATTTCGCCGAATTTCAATGCACTTTTTCGAAATGCTCAGGGTGCAAAAATTTTTCCGCCGCATTCTTTGTTAGCAGAGAAAACAAGGACACAACGTTCCCTCTCAAAAGTTTAATACCAGGGTTTAATGACATCAGATCATCCAGATTCTTTTCTTTCCCGATTGTCGCGGCAAAACGATAAATACCGGTATAAACTGCCCTCACGTCAGGATGCAGGCAAATTCATCCAGAACCTGATCAACTTTCTTTTTCCGATCAGTCAGGATTGCCCTGCCTGCCCGAATAAAGACCTGACGATGAAATACGCCGATTTGCGGAAAGATCTGGACTGTATGCTGCAGCCGTTGATACCCCACCTTGAAAAAGACAAAGAAGAAATTCTGAACGAGGTGTTCGCTTCTATCCCGCAGATTTACGACATGCTGCTGCTTGATGCCCGTTCCATCACGGACAATGATCCTGCGTCGGTTAGCATTGAGGAAGTGATTTCAGTGTACCCCGGCTTTATGGCGATCGCAACGTACCGGTTTGCACATAGCTTTGCGCATTGCGGTATCCCGCTCCTGCCCCGCATGCTGACCGAGTTTGCCCATGGTCAGACGGGCATCGATATTCACCCGAACGCGGTTATCGGACATTCGTTTTTTATTGATCATGGCACGGGCGTGGTCATTGGTGAAACTACGCACATCGGCAACAATGTGAAGTTGTATCAGGGTGTGACGCTGGGCGCGACGCATGTGTCTAAATCACTCGCTTCCCGCAAGCGTCACCCGACCATTGAGGATAATGTGGTGGTATATGCAAATGCAACAATACTGGGCGGGGATACGGTCATCGGCCACGACTCTGTGATTGGCGGCAATGCATGGCTCGTCAGGAGCGTACCTCCATTTTCGCAGGTTTATCACCAGAGCAAAATAGAGATACGCCAGCAGTCGGCTCCATCCGTTACATAATGCTCCGGATGAAGCGGCGGATTCCTTCCATATAAACCGGCTCTGCCTGCGGAAAAGCATGCCGCGGCTGGGTGGTCATGGTAATACTGATAAAACCAAAAGTAAGGCACCACCATTCATAATAGGTTTTGGTTACAGCCTCCCCTGACTTCGGCCTCAGGCTCGCTATCATTTCCCATACCGGATTGCCAGTGATATTCATGGCATGGGAATAAACCTTCTTGGCGTCACAGTAAGCACCTTCCAGATTAAACATGACCTGAAAAACCTCAGGATTTTTCACTGCAAAGTTCCATATCGTCTGCGCAACCTCTACCAGCTGCTTCTGGGGATTGCTGAAATGTGTCTTGATTTTTAAAAATTCAGCCTGCAGGAAATCAAACCCTTCCACGCGAATCGCTTCAAGCAACTTATCTTTACTTTCGAAGTATTCATAAAGGATTGGCGGGCTATATTCGATCACGTCAGCGATCTTGCGGATAGACACAGCCGGCCAGCCATCTTCACGGGCAATTTCTTTGGCAGTTTTAACGATATCGGAACGTACCTGTATTCTTAAGCGCTCTCTCCGCTCTACTATTCCCATGCTCTAAAAGGTGCTTTATTGAGTGAGTAAGAATCATATGCTTTCAAATATAACCATCCCCCATTTACGGTTCAACTGCATAACCGGCGATTGGCAATCCGATGCCGCTTTTCGAGTGAAGTTTTGGAGAAATCATCCCGTACGAACCCTTATCGCCAGGTGATAGGCTTTCCCGATTTTTAATGGGATTCAAACTGCATTACTCTGTTTTCCTGACCGGACCGGTTCTCTCGATCTTTTCTACCAGGCGGTAGTTTGCCTCCTGAGCACGTACCTTCCCGCGGGTATCGTCCTGTATCCGAAGGTTGTTCTGGTACAGATCCAGCCGCACCGACTTCTGGTTGTCGTTGACATAATTGCGCAGTACCTGCCGCATCTGGTTTTTCAAGTTTTCATCGAGTACCGGGAAGCAGATATCAATGCGGCGATGCAGGTTGCGATGGGTCCAGTCGCAGGATGAAAGAAAAATTTCATCATTCCCGCGATTGGCAAAATGAAAAATACGCGTATTCTCCACGTAGCGGTCAACATGCCGGCTCACTACGATATTGTCGCTGATCGATGGTAAACCCGAAATCAGACCGCAGCTTTCACTCACAATAACCTGTACAGGTACCCCGGCCTGCCCCGCCTGGTAAAGCTTGTCGATCAGAATATGATCCTGCAACTGGTTGATCTTGATCGTTACAAAGGATTTTAGCCCGGCATTACAATTGGCAATTTCCCGGTCGATCAGGTCCAAAAGCCTGCGCTGCAGATTAAATTGTGTAATGCTTAAAAAGTTAAAAGGCAGGTACCTGTACTTTTTGGGCTCATCCTGGGTGGACAGGTACCCAAACAGGAGTTCCAGCTCATTGGTCAGCTCGCGGTGACTGGTCAATAATGCATGATCGACGATTTCCCGGCTTGTCAAACGCTGAAACCCGCCCGTTCCCAGAAATGCATACCGCTCCCAGCCTTTCTGTACCTTCCGTTTGACCAGGGCTACCTTGGCATGTACCTTCAGACCGGGCTCGCTGAGCATGATCTTCACACCTGCATCGCGCATTTTCCGCGACCATTGCAGGTTTTCCTGGATGTCAAGCTTTGTATTCAGCTCCACGTAAGTAGTCACGCGCTTTCCATTGCGGGATGCACTGATCAGCGAGTTCAGCAAAAATGAGCTTGCGCTGATTTTGTATAATGAAACATGAATTTCGCGCACATGCGGATCAATCGCAGCCTCATTAAAAAACCGGGCTATGGGTTCGTAGGAGTGATAAGGCAGGTGCAGCAGCTGATCGCCTTTCTGCAAAGACTCAAAGATAGACAGCGAATCATCCTGATCCTGCATGGGTATCGGCTTTTGATACGGATAGTCCATCCGGCGCGACAAGGCAGGAAAACCGGCGAGATCAGGCATGTGAACGTAATGCCCGCGCTCATAAAATTCATTCATCGGAATGCCGGCTTTTTCGGCCAGGTACTGACGGATATAAAGCGGCATTCCCGACTCGAAGAAGTACTGTGCCGGCAGCACAAAATTCCGTTTTTCCAGTTGTTTAAGAATCCGCTGGGCAAGTTGTGCCGGATGTTCGTCCTCGATCATGAGCTCCGTATTACGCTCCGCACGGATACCGTAACTTTCGAGGATCTGATAGCCGGCAAACAGGAGCGAAAGGTTTTCACGAACCACATCGTCGATGAAAGCAAAGTGGCGGCGGCCATCGAGCTCGGGAAGTTCAATAAACCTTCCAAAGTGATCCGAAGGCACATTCACCAGCGCATACCAGTCTTCTTCCGGACTTTCCCAATGCTGCATCCGCACAATCAGGTAAATCTTATGTGCTTCGAAAAAGGGGGTTTTGACACTGCGGCGGCTATCGAGAAAAACCGGCTGAAGATGCCGGAAAAGCTTTTCAATATAAAACTTGCGGATAAAACCCAGGTGCTCGGGCGCTAATGCCTCCCGGTAATACAGATGCACCCCCTGTTCATGCAATGCAGGCAGCAGGCTGCCGGTCAGTATGTCATTGAACTCCCGCAGCTGGTTGTCCACGGTTTCAAAAACATGTTCCAACAGGGAGTCGGGAAAGAGGTTAAGCTTGTTGCGGATATCATTGCTGACCTCGCCCATCGCCAGCAGGTTGGGGATTCTTACCCTGAAAAATTCCTTTGTCTGGTAGGCATAATGGCCCAGAAAACGCAGGCGTTCCCGCACCGGTACCGTTTCATCATTGGCTTCCAGCAACAGGCGGTAATTGTTGGATAGCCAGCTAAGATTCGTGTCAAAGTATGGAAACGCGACGTCTATCATCTTATGTGGTGCAGGAACAATTTGTGCACAATATAGGCACAATTGACAGGCAAGAACATCCCGGGGCCCAACAAAAAAAGTTAGCGGCGGACAGAAGCTGCCCGCCGCTACCAGCGAAAATCATCCTGATTGTACTGTCCGCAGCATCCTGAACGGACACCGCAACGTGGTCCCTAGCGACCCCAGCTTTCCGGAGCAAGCCGCCAGGCGGCCAGACTTTCCAGCTGCGAACCATCAATATACTGGTGCTCCAATGCCGTATCAATCAATGCATTGTAGTTGCTCACCGTAGTCAACTTTACATTTTTATTTTTAAAATTCTGCTCGGCAATTTCAAAACCATAAGTAAAAATCGCCACCATCCCTGCAATTCCGATTCCGGCTTCGCGCAGTACATCCACAACTTTAAGCGAGCTTCCGCCGGTTGAAATCAGATCTTCAATGATCACGACGGGCTGGCCGGGTTCTAGCCTTCCTTCGATCTGGTTTCCCATACCATGTTTCTTAGGTTCGGGCCTGACGTAGGCAAACGGAAGTTCAAGCATGTCGGCCACAAGTGCACCCTGCGCGATACCACCCGTAGCTACGCCGGCCACTGCCCGGGCTTCCGGGTACACGTTCCTGACAAGTTCTGCAAGCTGTTTTTTGATGTAGGTACGCGTGTCGGGGTAAGACAGTGCCACCCTGTTGTCGCAATAAATAGGTGAAAGCCAGCCGGAGCTCCATTGAAAAGGTTTTTCAGGGCTCAGCTTGATCGCGCGGGCTTCCAGCAGCAGCTCTGCCACCCTTTTTTCTACATTCCGTTCTTCGAGCATGTTATTCTTCCGAATCTTCTTTTTGATTGTGATTGTATACCAAAAGCTTGTCGATGCGGCTACGGTCCATGTCCATCACCTCAAAATCGAACTGCTTCCATTTAAATTTTTCTCCTGTTCTCGGGATGTTTTCAAGAATATGCAGCACAAAGCCGCCCAGGGTATTAAAGCCTGTCAGCTCCTTGCGCTCGGACTCCGGAATGTTAATACTGAAATAATTCAGGAAGTCGTCATACGGCAGTTGGGCGTCGATCAGGTAGCTTCCATCATCCCGCTTCACGATCTCGAATGCCTCTTCCCTATCCTCCGAAATGTCGCCGACGAGCGCGTCCATGATGTCGTGCATGGTAAGTACCCCTAGGATTCCGCCATATTCATCGACAATAATACCGAAGTAAACGCGCTGCTCCTTAAACTTTTCAAGCGCCTGGTAAGCCCGGTTACTTTCGGGAAGGTATACCGGATCTTTCAGCACCGACTGCAAGGCAGCCAGCTGAGCTTCAATATCGGTTGCGATCAGGTCTTTTACATAAACAAGGCCAACTACGTCATCCACCGTACCGCGGCAGACCGGGTAAACCGAGTGGCGCGTTTCGAACATTTTAGCCTTGTTCTCTTCCATCGTGTCTTCCAGGTCGAGCCAGACGATTTCCTGCCGGTTGGTCATCAGCGAGGTCACCCGCCGGTCGCCCAGCTGGAATACATTGTGTACGATTTCCTGCTCTATTTCTTCAAAAACACCACCGGAAGTACCTTCCTGTATCAAGCTCTTGATTTCTTCCTCGGTCACGGAATTTTCACTTGGCCGTATGTTCATCAGCCTGATGATAAGGTCGCTCGACAAGCCCAGCAGTGCAATAAAGGGTGCAGTAAGCTTGGAAAGCAGGTTCATGGGCGTAGCCATCACCTTGGAGATACCCTCAGGATTGGCCATACCGATCCGTTTGGGAACGAGCTCACCGAGTACAAGCGAAAGATAAGTTATAAACACCAGCACCGCGCCCACTGCCAGTGAATGTGCATAGGGCCGGAACAAGGCCACCGACGATACCATCTGTTCGAAATGCGCAGTGATGTTGTCGCCGCTGTACATACCCGTCAGCAGCCCTACGAGGGTGATACCGATCTGGACAGTAGACAGGAACCGGGTGGGTGAATTGGCAAGGTTCAATGCAGCTTTCGCACTTGAATCACCATTTTTTGCAGCTGCTTCCAAACGTGATTTCCGGGACGAAACCAATGCTATCTCAGACATTGAAAAAATACCATTGAGAAGCACAAGAAGTAGTATTATCAGGAGTTCCAAGAACCTTGTATTTGATATCAGTACAAATTTATCAATAATAATCTCTGTCGAAACTAAACTCTTTACTTAATTTTGGCCCTATTTAACGTACCTTTTATACAATGACCATCTTCTTCGACGACCGCCCATTTAAAATTGTACGGGCTAGCAGGCTCAGCCAGGCCGAAAGTGCGGCGTTCGACCGTATCGTTGATCTGAGACTTGAAAAGCTGCAAAAAGGCATGCTTTCCGGACATGTTCTTTTCCTGAATGCTACATTTTCTGCGGCACGCCAGGTCATTCACATGCTGGAACAGGAACCCCCTAAGGAGCTGCTCTCCATTACTTTGGCAACGCGCGAAAAGGCGGATATGGAAGAAAAAATCAAGGGCTTGTATAAAGTTGTGAAGGCTGCCGGCGGCGTAGTTGTGAAGGACGGCAAGTGGCTGTTTATGTACCGCCGCAAAAAGTGGGACCTGCCGAAAGGCAAGCTCGACAAAGGAGAAAGCTCGCGCACTGCCGCCGCCCGTGAAATAGAAGAAGAAACAGGCGTGAACGTGGCATTAAGGGAGAAAATCTGTACCACCTGGCATACCTATGCTCTCAACAATAACCGCATCCTGAAACGCACCAAGTGGTACTTATTTGACTGCGTGAATGATGCTAATATGCAGCCGCAGGCCGAAGAACAGATCGAAAAGCTGGAATGGTGCAACACCGAGGAGATCAAGGCCGTGCTGGTGAACTCGTACAGCTCCATCCGGTACGTAGTGGACAGTCTCCGTAAAATGCAGAAAGTAAAATAATCAGCTCAGTTTTCCTTGTTCAGCTTGTTGAGTTCCGATAAGGAATAAGGCAAAAAGTTATCCACGGGCTGCCCGTAGCGGTGCAGGTCGCGGATAATGCTGGAACTGATGGGTGCAAAATTGGGCGACGTAATCAGGAAAACAGTTTCAATTTCTCCATACAGGTAGCGGTTCACCTGTGAAATGCCGTTTTCATACTCGAAATCGGTGGTATTCCTGAGTCCTCTCAGCAAAAAAGTAGCGCCGAGCTCGCGTGCGGTATGTGCGGTAAGATCATCGTAGGTGACCACGCTCACTGCGGGATGTTTGTCAAATGTGCGCTCAATGAGTTCCCGCATCACCTCTATGGAAAAGTAGCGCTTCTTGCTGGCGTTGTTACCGATACCGATCACAACTTCGTCAAAAAGCCTCAATCCCCGCATCACAATGTCCTCGTGGCCCTTGGTAAACGGATCAAAAGACCCGGGAAAAAGTGCTATGCGCTTCATAAAACAATAACTAGGATGAGAGCAGGTAGGTATTAAAAAGACCAAAATACTTGTGCCCGGGCACATCCGCACACTGCCCGCTGTATTTCAGTGTGGTAGGCCCCTTGCCGATCTGCAAATTGGGAAAAAATCGCGAAAGCTCTGCAAAGGTTTCCGAGCCCGCGGTTACATCTCCATAACCGATCACCTTGATTTCCTCCGGCAGCAGTTCGAGCTGGTTCAGGGTAAAAAGAATGATATAGGCCAGCTCCTGCACGGTTGAAAAACGGAACCGGTTGCAGAAAAGCAGCTGCTTGCTTTCACTGACAACCAGAAAAAAGTTGTCTTTTTCAAAATATACAGACACGATCCGCAGCTCTTCGTATTCGGCATGACTTACCAGCGCACCGATGATCAGCGGGCCGGTCAGGTGATAAAATGTGATATTGGACGTACCAAAGTGGTTGATCATCCATTCGTGCCAGGCCTGAGGCACGCTGAAAACATTTTGTGCATGTACCAGCGGTACTTCATGGTACAGAACTTTTTCGCCGGCCGGAATTGCGGTACCCAGCGCAAAAGAAAGGTAATCGGTCACAGAGGCCGGATCAAAAATCAGATCGGGAATGAGGCTGAATGCCGCTGAGTTAAACGAAATACGTACATTTTTCCAGCTTTGCCCCGACCAGCGCGTGTGTGCGGAAAAGATCTTTTTCAGTTTTTCAAATACATCCGACGCTTCCAGTATCCTGTCAAAACTGTAATCTTCAACCCATATCAGCTCCATTTTTTCATCCCGCACAATACAGAAGCGGATATGCCGGTCGTCGAGCTCAATGCACAGCGTACAAAAAGGAATGCTACCTGCGTCAAAAGAACTGTCGCCTACCAGGAGCGTGGGCATGATTTCAATGACCTGGTTTTCGTTATTTATCACTGCGGAAAGTTATACTATGTTACAGATTACCGGTTTTTGCCGAAATGAATGCAGGTAGTGACCCGATTTCATCCAGACTGCCGACCAGGCTGAAAATACGGTGAAGCTGATTTGGAGAAAAAGCACTCAGCTCATCCCAATCCCTAAAACCTACTGCTTTAATGACCTGGCTTTCGGGTGATAACTCAGGATCAATCCCGGTTTTCAGCGTTCCCCGAATGATGTTTACCTCGAAAAAAAGCTCCACGCCATGCAGGGTTCCGGCAATATGTTCATGTACGAACATTAATCGGCCCACAGCTATTTCCAGGCCGGTTTCTTCCACGAACTCGCGTCGCAATGCTTCCTGTGCAGACTCGCCAAAGTCAACACCACCTCCGGGCGGGACCCAGAAATGCCCTCCGTACAGTGCGTGATCGACCAGTAAAATACGTTGATTTTCAATGCAGATACCGCATACGCGAACCCGTACCTTGCCCCCGTACAAACCCCTGACCTCTTCGTTAACTATCTGCAAAGCGCTTTTTTTTCGAACGGCAAAGATAAACAATGCGCTAAAATAGGCAAGGTAAGGCCGTTTGAAGACGTAATCTGAAAAAAGAATGAAAATGCTCAGACGTAGGGCACGCCTGCAATGTAGCTTTCGAGGGTGTTGATGTGCTCTTTCTGCTCGCTGATAATGGCAGATACAATGTCATTGATGGAAATGATACCCACCAGCTTTCCCCCGCGGTTGACGGGCAAGTGCCGGATATGCCGGTCCGACATGATCTGCATACATTCCTCAATCTTCTGGTCAATTTCGACCGTGATCACGCGGCTTGTCATTACATCGCCGATGATGGTATCCCGCGAAGCACGGCCCTGCAGCACGACTTTTCTGGCATAATCCCGCTCAGAAAATATCCCGATCAGCTCGTCATCCTCAATCACCAGCACCGCACCGATATTCTTTTCAGCCATCAGTTCCAGTGCTTCGAAGACTGTGTTGTAGCTCGTAACCGACCAAAGGGCATTAATGGGCTTTTTGCCCATGACATGTTGTACTTGCATAATGTCCGGAGTTTGGGATTGGGAATAAACAGCATGGTAATTTAGAAATTAATCGTACTTAAATGCAATAAAATCCAGCTATATTTTTGTTCGTCAAACCATACTTTGATATTCCGAAATCCGGGATTAGTTTCGTTTATGGATACCGAAAAACTACTGCCTTCCCAGCTCCTGCGAAAGCGTTTCCCTTTCAGGCCGACTGCGGGGCAGCTTCGTTTTTTCGAGCAGACCAATGATTTTCTGCTTGAAGAAAAAGGTCTGGAAAGGTACCGCGATTGTTTTTTGCTGAAAGGATATGCAGGTACCGGCAAAACGACGATCATCAGTACCCTGATCAAGGTTCTGAAAAATTTTGGCTACAAATCGGTACTCCTCGCTCCTACCGGCCGCGCGGCCAAGGTGATGTCCGGCTACTCGGAAAAACCTGCGCTGACCATCCACAAGAAAATTTACAAGCAGATAGCGGACGCATACACCGGCAGCCTGGCATTTCAGCGGCAGAAGAATTACCACGATAACACTCTTTTTATCGTGGATGAAGCTTCTATGATCACCGATGAGGCCGATTTTGGAAACCGCAGCCTGCTAGCTGACCTGGTGGAATTTGTTTTTCAGAATCCCGGCAACAAGCTGATGCTCGTCGGTGATACGGCCCAGCTACCTCCCGTGGGTAAGGACACCAGTCCTGCCCTGGACAAGGATTATATGGAAAGAACATTCTATATGTCTGTGTTTGAGGAAGAGCTGCGCGAGGTCATGCGCCAGGACGAACTGTCAGGGATCCTGTTCAATGCAACCCAGCTGCGGGACCAGCTGAATGCCGAGCCCCCGGTGATCAGCATCAAAACCCGCTCGTTCCCCGATGTTTTCAAAATGAAGGGAGACAAGCTCGAAGAAGGGCTCCGGTACACTTATGATAAATTCGGGCAGGAAAATGTCATTATTCTCACGCGGTCCAACCGTACGGCTGTCCAGTACAACGAGTACGTCCGGCGCATGATCCATTTTTCCGAAGAAGAACTCGATGCCGGTGACCGCCTGATGGTGGTGCGCAACAATTATAATATCCTTGATGAGGATTCGCCGGCCGGCTTTATTGCAAACGGAGATTTTGTAGAACTTTTGAAAATCCGGAAAACGCAGGAAATGTATGGTTTCCGTTTTGCAGACGTAACCCTGCGGCTGACTGATTACGAAAAGCAGCCCGAATTTGATGCCAAGATCTTCCTGGACACCCTCCATTCGGCCTCACCTTCCATGTCGAATGAAGACAATAAGAAGCTTTATGAAAGCGTGCAAGAGGATTACTTTCATATCAAATCAAAAAAAGAGCGGGCTGAGGCCCTGCGCAAAGATCCGTATCTGAATGCATTGCAGGTCAAGTTTGCCTACGCACTTACCTGCCACAAATCGCAGGGCGGGCAATGGAGCGCAGTGTTTATTGACCAGGGTTACCTGCCGGAAGAGCAGATCAATACCGAATTTGTCCGCTGGCTGTACACGGCCGTAACCCGCGCCACAGACGAAGTTTTCCTGATGAATTTCCATCCTCAGTTTTTTGCCTGATCATGCTGCGGCGCGGCAGCCCGCTGCAGCCGGTCGTTGATAGCAGCTCCAAGACCTGCAACAGGTACCTTCTCTGCATAAATCGTTGCAATATCCAGGGCATCTAGTTCCCGCAGGCAGGCAAAAAGGTTATGTGCCGCCTCGTGCATATTTCCTGAGGGGCTCAGCAGCCGCTGGTACTTCGTATCGCGATCGTTCAGGTATTGGTCAAAAAGAAGATATCCACATTCGCCGTGCCCAGGTGTGAAACTTTCCCTGTTTCCCAGGAAAAGCGGTTTTCTGGGAGCATAATGGCTTTTTAACATGCCGGGCGCAGCCGGGTTGGACGAACTATGGGCGGTCACGTTCACGGCACCGATTACCTTCTCGATTTCGTCTACAGCCAGACCGCCCAGCCGGTACACCGTGGCTTGTCCGTCTTCAAAACCAACAATGGTTGACTCAATGCCTACCCTGCTCGCTCCACCGTCGAGAATGTAGGGGATGCGGGAGCCGAGCTGTGCATTGACATGGGCCGCGGTAGTAGGACTGATATATCCGAAAGGGTTGGCGCTTGGAGCAGCAAGGGGAAAATCCAGTTCTTTCAGCAGGTCCAGCAGCAGGCCATGCTGCGGAATCCGAACTGCAACGCGGTCAAGGCCTGAGGTTACGAGGTCGGGAACAATGGATTTTTTGGGTAAAAGCAGCGTGAGAGGCCCGGGCCAAAAGCGCTGCGCAAGTGCGAGCGCAGCCTCCGGAATCTCCGAAACATATTGGTGCACCTTTTCAAGTGAGTCCGTATGAATAATCAGGGGATCAAAAGACGGGCGGTTTTTTACTTCAAAAATGGAGAGGACAGCCTGCTCGTCGAGTGCATTGCCAGCCAGTCCATACACGGTTTCGGTAGGAATTGCCACCAGCTCCCCGCGGACCAAAAATGCTTTTGCAAGCCCGATATCATTGCTAATTGTAGCCAAGTTTCCTGTTTTTTTAGATACAAAAATACATTCATTCAGGTAAACCCGTGCATGCATTTGCGGTAAAGAAGGAAATGAATGCCTCCCAAACCTTGAAACACTGATTTGTATTTTTCAAGTATTTACAATGCTTACGCGCCGAGCAGTATTCATTTAGATTCGTTTTAAATAAACATCAAAAATACGCTCTCACGCATGTAGTACCCGATCGGTGGTTATATTTAATGAATAAATAGCATTTTCTAAACTGTCCCTTTACTATGTTTCAAATCAAAGAACAACCTACCGTGTATGATGTCTGCATCATAGGATCAGGAGCGGGAGGAGGAATGGCAGCGTATCAACTTGCGAAGGCTGGTGCCAAGGTGGCCCTGCTGGAAGCAGGTGGATATTTTGACCCTGCCGATCCCAAATACATCACACAGTTGAAATGGCCCTGGGAATCTCCACGGCGCGGAGCTTCCAACCACCGGCCTTTTGGTGACTTCGATGCGGCATGGGGAGGTTGGGAGATAGATGGTGAACCGTACACACATAAAAACGGAACACAGTTTGACTGGTTCAGGTCGAGGATGCTTGGCGGCCGTACCAACCACTGGGGCCGCATTTCGCTGCGTTTCGGACCGAAAGATTTCAAAAGAAAAAGCATTGACGGCCTCGGTGACGACTGGCCGATCGGATATGACGATGTTAAGCCATACTATGACCAGGTAGACAAGCTGATCGGCGTTTTCGGGACTGTGGAAAACATGGATAATGAGCCGGATGGTATTTTTCTGCCTCCGCCCAAGCCACGTCTGCACGAGCTCTTTTTAAAGCAGGCGGGTAAAAAGGTGAACATCCCGGTGATTCCGTCCCGCCTTTCCATTCTCACCAAACCTATCAACGATCAGCGTGGGGTTTGTTTTTATTGCAGCCAGTGCTCCCGTGCATGTCAGGCCTATGCCGACTTTTCGGCTTCGTCCGTATTGTGTATTCCGGCGATCAAAACAGGCAATGTTACGCTGATCAACAATGCGATGGCACGCGAAGTACTCACGGATCCTTCTACCGGGCTTGCTACGGGCGTATCCTACGTGGATCGCGAGAAGCTGACGGAACATACTGTAAAAGCCAAGGTGGTAGTACTTGCAGCCAGTGCGGGCGAGACTGCGCGTCTTTTACTGAACTCAAAATCGGAGCGCCACGCCAATGGTCTGGCCAACTCCAGCGGCGTAGTAGGTCACTACCTGCACGATTCAACCGGCGCATCACGGGGAGCATTCCTGCCCCACCTGATGGATCGCAAACGCTACAATGAGGATGGTGTAGGCGGTATGCACGTGTACACACCGTGGTGGCTTGATAATAAGAAACTCGACTTCCCGAGAGGTTACCACATTGAGTACGGCGGAGGTATGGGTATGCCAAGCTACGGCTTCGGTGCGGGTATTGAAGGTATGAATGGAAAATACCCGACCGCAGCAGGTGTGATGAAACCGGCCGGTGGCTATGGTGCCTCTCTGAAAGAGGATTACAGGCGTTTTTACGGAGCATATGTAGGGATGGCCGGCCGCGGCGAGGCGGTGCCAAACTTTGATAACTACTGTGAAATAGACCCTAATGTGGTTGATAAATACGGTATTCCGGTACTGAGGTTCCACTACAAATGGGCAGATTACGAGATCAAGCAGGCCAAACACATGCATGATACTTTTGAAGAGATCATTCATGCGCTGGGCGGAGTTGCTACCGGCAGCAAACCGGGTGCAGATTCCAACTACGGCATTGCGGCCCCGGGCAGGATTATCCACGAGGTAGGTACGGCACGTATGGGTGATGATCCGAAAACCGCTGCATTGAACAAGTTTTCACAGGCTCATGATGCCAAAAACGTATTCGTGGTCGATGGTGCATCCTTCGTATCACAAGCCGACAAAAACCCGACCTGGACGATCCTTGCATTGTCCATGCGGACTTCGGAGTACATTATCAACCAGGTCAAGCAAAAGAACATCTAGTTTAACGAACCCTGTTTCAACATTCAACATATATGAAACGCAGAGATTCATTAAGAGCTTTAACGCTCAGCTCACTGGGGATCAGCGCATTGAACCCGCAAGTGTCGCTGGCTGAACAGCGCGAGCTGGACACGGCGAATCCGCCGGAAACTCCGCTTAAAATTCCGGGAGGCCGCACCAAAGATGAGGCAATCCGGGATGCAAAGCTGATCAAAGAGAAATTTCTGACCGTGGCAGAGCTTGCGACCATCAAGGTACTGAGCGATATCATTATTCCGGCAGATGACAAGTCGGGCAGTGCCAGCCAGGCGGGCGTACCCGAGTTTATCGAGTTCATCGTCAAAGACATGCCCCAGCATCAAACTCCGCTTCGTGGCGGATTGAAATGGCTGGACAGAGAGTCAGGAAAACGGTTTGGGAAAATATTCACCCTTTGCACCAAAGCCCAGCAACTGCAGATTGTGGATGACATCGCTTATCCCGAAAAAGCAAAACCCATTTACAGCCAGGGCGTTGCATTTTTCAACCTCATGCGGAACCTGACGGCTTCGGGTTTTTACACTTCTAAAATGGGGATTGAAGATATCGGGTATAAAGGTAATACACCCAATGTTTGGGAAGGTGTACCGGACGATGTGCTCAAACAATATGGCGTGAGCTACGATTCCTGAAATGAGGGATCAATAAAAATGGCCTGCAATTTTCAAGTTGCAGGCCATTTTTTATGTAAGCAAAGTTAAAAAATCAATACAGCTTTTGCCGCTGCTGCTTCACTGTTTCGTCTTTCAGGAAATCATCATACGTCATCAGTTTATCCAGAACACCTTTGGGTCCGATCTCAATAATTCGATTGGCAATGGTATGAACAAACTGGTGGTCATGGGAGTAAAACAGCAAACAGCCGGGAAAGTCGATAAGTCCGTTGTTCAGGGCTGTAATGGATTCAAGGTCAAGGTGATTAGTAGGATCGTCCAGCACCAATGCATTGGCTCCCGACAGCATCGTCCGCGACAGCATACAACGCACTTTTTCACCTCCCGACAATACTTTCGCTTTTTTGAGCGACTCTTCTCCTGAGAAAAGCATCCGTCCCAGAAATCCCCGGATAAAGCTTTCGTCCTTTTCTTCCGAGTACTGCCGCAGCCAGTCCACCAGGTTCAGGTCTACGTCGAAAAAGGGCGTAGGATCCTTCGGAAAGTACGATTTCGTGATGGTAACTCCCCAGGTATAATCACCTTTATCAGCCTTCTGACCTTCGGTAATGATGTCAAAGAAGGTACTTACTGCCAGCACATTGCGGCTCACAAACGCAATTTTATCGCCTTTGTTAACATTAAAGCTCAGGTTACTGAAAAGTGGAGTACCATCCTCGGCTTTCTTGGACAAACCTTCGACCCGCAGGAGCTGGTCCCCTACTTCGCGCTCGGACTTGAATGCGATATAAGGATATTTACGCGAAGACGGCTTGATATCGTCCACAGTCAGTTTTTCAAGCAACTTCTGACGGGAAGTCGCCTGCTTTGACTTGGATGCATTTGCGCTGAAACGGCGGATAAATTCTTCAAGCTCCTTGCGCTTTTCGTCCGATTTCTTGTTGGCGTCCTGGCGCTGCTTTAAAGCCAGCTGGCTCGACTCGTACCAGAAAGTATAGTTACCCGAAAAAAGCTGCACCTTGCTGAAATCAATGTCGACCACGTGCGTACAAACCTGATCCAGGAAGTGACGGTCGTGGCTTACCACAATCACTGTATTTTTAAAATCAGCCAGGAAGTTTTCAAGCCAGAGCACGGTTTCAACGTCCAGGTTGTTGGTAGGTTCATCCAGCAGCAGCACGTCGGGATTACCAAACAATGCCTGTGCAAGCAGCACGCGTACTTTATCGTTGGCATTCAGGTCGGCCATAGCTGCATGGTGCTGGCTTTCGGGCAGGCCCAACCCACTTAAAAGCTGGGCAGCTTCCGTTTCGGCCTCCCAACCGTTGAGATCAGCAAACTCGGCTTCCAGTTCTGCCGCTTTTTCGCCGTCGGCATCCGTAAAATCCACTTTCTCATATATTGCTTCACGCTCTTTCATGATTTTGTACAGGCGCTCATGCCCTAAAATCACGGTATCCATTACGGAATATGCGTCAAACTGAAATTGATCCTGCCTCAAAAATGTCATCCTTTCACCCGGGTTCATGGAAACCAGGCCGGTCTGTGGCTCAATTTCGCCCGAAAGGATTTTCAGAAAAGTGGACTTCCCCGCCCCATTCGCACCGATCACGCCATAACAGTTACCGGGGACAAATTTTATGTTTACTTCATCAAATAACACTCTTTTGCCGTACCGCAGCGATACGTTCTGAACCGTAATCATCTTAATTCCTTTTAATGAATGAACCGCAAAAGTACTAAAAACACAGCGATTTCGAATATTTGAATTACCTCAAAAAGCAAACAGGGACAGGCTGCCGGCAACCTGTCCCTGCTGATATGCTCAGAAATGTCATGGTATGATGCGCAGCGTATGCGCACCTTTTCCCACACTTACTCTGGCGCCCTGGCGTTTCAGCGCGGGAGTTTCACCCTTCGTCACCGTCCAGAACTCCACGCCGCCGTTTCCATTCCCGTATTCCATATACTCAAAAACGGATACGGCCAGGTTGCTGCCATCTTTATCGAATGCAATGCCCTGAGGATAAATACCTTCAAACGGATAGTCAGCCACTTTGGAGAGGGCTCCGTCCATTTTGCCTACTTTAAACAACGTCAGTGATGCCCCGGTACCGGCACCTGCTTCCGACCATGCAGCACTGCTTTTACCTGCATTGACAGTTACCAGCAGCCCTCCATCGGGACTCAATGCAAATGCGCCGGCATTCAGGCCCGCTGCTGCCGGAGCACTTACTTTGTGCTCCACTGCCCCATCCATTGAAAAATCCACTACGTAGACATCCGCCGGACCGACATTTTTGCCTGACTGAGCTTTGGTATCCAGTACAAAGTAGTGTTTTCCATCAGGTGAAAAGCGGCCAAATCCCGGTTCACTGCCCACTTTCACTGGCTTTCCCACCAGCTCCACGTTTTTCAGCTTGCCTGCCTCCCGGATTACCTTGTACAAGCCGACTTCCCTGGAATTATCCAGAGTAAATGCAATGTAATCACCCGACGGATGCCAGGTGACGTCAATGATCCTGCTGGAAGAGTCAATGCCTGCGGGCAGATTCAGGAATCTTGAAGGTTTTCCGTCGGGTGCAGCTTCAATGAAAACCAGCTCCTTGCCGGCATCCGAAGTGGACAGGATGAGCTCATTTTTATTCACATCAATTGCCAGCGGCTTTTTTCCGACAGGAAACCCGAACTTGGCTTTGGGCGCTGCCGGATTACTGACATCTACGACAAACAATTTTTCTCCTGCGGGAAATTCTTTGGCAACATCCTTGTATTCGGCAACACCATCCTCGGGCCTAATGCGGCTTTCCAATACATAGGCAAGGCCGCCCGTAGATGCTACTGCCAGTGTTTTGCCATGAGCAAGTACCGAATTAGAAACCAGGGCGCTGCCTACGCCTTTGCTTCCGCGTTCGACCGGGAACTTGATCGCTGTAAGCTGATCTTTCGCAGTATTATCCCTGAGAAGCTTTCCGTCGACCAGTGCCGACGCTGCCATATCTGCATCCGAAATCACGACCAATCCTTTGGCATTGAAAGTAATAGGCGTCTGCGCTGCGGCATCAAACATGCCGGTTGCCGCCATACAGGCCAATAATGCGATTTTTTTCATAAAGATATCGTAGGTTTTAGGGTGGATAAAACAGTTTTATACCAAAGAAACCTTACAAGCCGCTATGCCCTGTAAGGTTTCCGAATTGATATGCCT